>NZ_CP125652.1:2080000-2380000 GCF_030053135.1 Rhizobium sp. BT04
AAATGCCAAGCCTTTCTTATACGCATCCGGATCCGGTCAAGGCCGCCGCCGGTATCGTCATCAGCCGCAAGGAGCTGGCCGGATTCATGGTCTGCCGCTGAGGCAGCCGACCCCATCAAGTCCTGGCGGCGCTTTATCGGGAAGCGCTGAGTGTCTTTTGCGGCGCCTGATATCCCTCTCGTTTTTTATTCGTCTTGCTGGCATCCTTCCGCCGTTCATGCCAAGAGACGGCATCAAAAGCAGGACAAGGACGGCAGATGAGGGAGCGGCGCCCACCGCACAAGACGCGCGAGCGGACAAAGCTTGCCGATGACGCTGCCGGCAAGCGGGTCACCCTCCCCCGCGCCCTTTCCAAGCTCGGTTATTGCTCCCGCACGCAGGCCGAACGCCTGATTGCCGAAAACCGCGTCGCTGTCGACGGCCGGGCCGTCACGGATATTTCCGCATGGGTCGATCTTGCAACGGCGAGGATCAGCGTCGACGGCCTGGTTATCGCTGCCGAGGCGAAAATCTACCTGATGCTCAACAAGCCGCGCGGACTGGTCACCACCCGCCATGATCCCGAAGGCAGGCCGACGGTCTATGATTGCCTCAGGGATTTCGACATCCCGCATCTCTCCCCCGTCGGCCGGCTCGACAAGGCGAGCGAGGGCCTGCTGCTTTTCACCAACGACACCGAATTTGCCCAGATCCTGCTCGATCCGATCACGCATGTGACGAAGACCTATCATGTTCAGATCGACCGCATCATGGATGACGAGGCGATGGCCGCAATGACATCGGGCATTCGCCACGACGGCGAGTTGCTGACGGCAACCGCCGCGCGGCGCCTGCGCCAGGGCGACAGGAACTCATGGATCGAGGTCGAACTCGACGAGGGCCGCAACCGCCAGATCCGCCGCATGCTGGAAACGCTCGGGACGGAATGCCTGCGCCTTGTGCGCGTCGCAATCGGCGAGCTCGAACTCGGCGAACTACCGAAGGGCGCCGTGCGCGCGCTGACTGCGGCGGAATTGCAGTCGCTGCGGCGGAAAACCGGCATCGAAAAGGCAAGACGCAATTGACTGATGTGACTGGCATGGCGCCGCACGATTTCTGGCAGGAGTTTGATCCGCCGGACACCTTTGCCGGCGATGGCGAGTTTGCCGCCTTCTATGTCGCCGCACTGGAAGATGGCCGCCAGCTTCGCCTGCCGATCCGCGTGTTGGCGGACGGCAATCACGCCCTCGCCTCGCTGATCGTCAACCAGGCAAGCTTCGCCGTGCTCGATACGCTCGCCGAAAGCCTCGCCGAAAAGATCAGGCCTAGGGGCATCGATGTCGTCGCCGGCCTGCCGACGCTCGGCCTGACACTTGCCGCCGCCGTGGCGCAGAAGCTCGGTCATAACAGGTACGTTCCGCTCGGAACCTCACGTAAATTTTGGTACCGCGACGAGCTCTCCGTTGCCCTGTCTTCGATCACCACGCCGACGCAACAAAAGCGCCTCTATATCGATCCGCGCATGCTGCCGCTGCTGAGCGGACGGCGCGTCGCCTTGATCGACGATGTCATTTCCAGCGGCGCCTCGATCGTCGCGGCTCTTGATCTGCTGACGGCCTGCGGTATCGAACCGGTCGTCATCGGCGCCGCCATGCTGCAATCGGAGCGCTGGCGCGAAAGCCTGACGGCCGCCGGCCCGCAATGGACCGCGCGCACCGTCGGCGTCTTCGCAACGCCCCTTCTGGAGCGGAACGCCGCAGGCCGGTGGCAGGCCCCAGCGGCCTGAGACGAGATATTGCAGGCCTGCCTGCCGGCACCTCTGTACAGCCCACGAGGAACGATTACAGTCCGCCCGATCGATGAAACACGGACCTGCCCATGTCGTTCGAGCAAGCATCCCTGCTGATCCTTCTGCTGGCGATGCTGGTTCTCTTCTCACTCGATCGCTTCCGCATCGAGGTGGTCTCGATCGCCGGTCTGCTTGCCGGCTATGCGCTTGGCCTTTATCCCGCCGATCGGATCTTCACGGGCTTCGCCAGCCCCGTCGTCGTCAACGTCGTCGGGATCCTGCTGATCGTCCAGGTTCTGGCGCGCAGGCTCTTCGACAGTCTCCCTGCCCGTTTCGCGGCCACAGAACCCTCGGGTTTCCAGGTCATATCAGGCATGCATCGCTCGCCGGCTTCACCTCCATCTTCATGAATATCGGTGCCTTTGCGATCACCCTGCCGGTGGCGCTGCGACTCGGCACGGCTCTGGCGATCCCTCGCCGCCAGTTCGTCATGCCGGTCTCGTTCGCAGCCCTGCTCGGCGGTCTCGTTTCGCTGATCGGCACGCCGGCCAACCTGCTCGTCAGCGAGGCGCTCGGCGAGGCGAGCGGAGCCGGCTTTCACTTCTTCGATTTTGCCTATGTCGGCCTGCCGGTCGCAATCTCCGGCACTCACCGGGGCGGCCGAGACCATCGCCGGCTGGAGCCTCGTCGTGCCGATCACCCATGCGCTCTTCGGCGTCGCTCTCATCCTCTTCCTCGCCATGGCGCTGACGCCCTTCGTCAATAACGCAACCGTCGCCATCGTCCTGACCCCGATCGCACTGGAATTTGCAAGAACCGGCCAGCATGCGCCGCACGCCTATCTGATCGCGGTCGCCGCCGGTGCCTCGCTCGATTTCCTGACGCCCTTCGGCCATCACAACAACACGCTGGCCATGGGCATCGGCGGCTACCGCTTCAGCGACTTCCTGCGCGCCGGCTGGCTGCTTGCCGTTACAAGTAACGGCCTCGCCTTGTTTCTCCTGGCTCTGTTCTGCCTGTGATGCGATACTTGCGGCCACCTTGACTTCCCGGCAATGAAACGACAGGAAGCCTTCACCCAATCACAAGGACAGTCGAGCGCCGTGCGAATCCTCTCCGAAGCCCATTTCCCGGAACTGCCGAACTATTATCGCGGCAAGGTGCGCGAGAATTACGACCTTCCGGACGGACGCCGGATCATCATCAGCACCGACCGGCTGAGCGCCTTCGACCGCATCCTCACCTGCATCCCCTATAAGGGCCAGGTGCTGACGCAGACGGCGCGCTACTGGTTCGAGGCGACTGGGGATATCTGCCCCAATCACGTTCTCGACTATCCCGATCCGAATGTCGTCATCGGCAAACGGCTCGACATCCTGCCGGTCGAGATCGTCGTGCGCGGTTATCTCGCCGGCACCACCGGGACCTCGATCCTGACGCTCTACAAGAAGGGCGAGCGCGAGATGTATGGCATGCGGCTGCCCGACGGCATGCGCGACAACCAGATCCTGCCCGAACCCGTCATCACCCCGACCAGCAAGGAATTCGACGGCGGCCATGATGAGCCGCTGACGCCTGAGGAAATCGTCACGCGTGGCCTTCTGACTGCAGAGCAATGGCAGATATTGTCGACCTACGCGCTCACCCTCTTTGCCCGCGGCCAGGAGATGGCGGCCAAACGCGGCCTGATCCTTGTCGACACAAAATATGAATTCGGCACCGATGGCGATGGCAATATCATCCTCGCCGACGAGATCCACACGCCCGACAGCAGCCGCTACTGGCTTGCCGAAAGCTATCCGGCAAGCTTCGCTGCCGGAAAACGGCCTGATAGTTTCGACAAGGATTTCGTCCGTGCCTGGGTGGCCGAGCGCTGCGACCCCTATAAGGACGAGATTCCCGAAATCCCCGTCGAACTGATCGAGCAGACCTTGGCCGTCTATATCAAGGCTTACGAGGCGATTACCGGCGAGCGTTTTGTCCCCGACGATAGCGACGAGACGGCGCTTGCCCGTGTTCGAAACAACCTAGCCCCCTATTTCCCTTGAAAAGACGAGGGGCAAAGCCGACCGGCCAAGCATCGGCTTGCGGTTTGTCTCCCAATAGCGCTAGCATTAAAGAGGGTACCGGGCCCGGCCCGGCGGGGGACGGATGATAAAAAGGCCGAGACGCAAGGCCGAGGAAACGCGGGAGGACATTCTCTCCATGGCGGAGATGCTGTTTCGCGAGCGTGGCTATCTCGCGGTGTCGATCGCCGATATCGCAGGGGCACTGCACATGTCGCCCGCCAATGTCTTCAAACATTTTCATTCCAAGGTTGCACTGATCGACGCGATCGCCGGACGCCATCTCGACAATGCCACCGAGCGTTTCGCCGCCTTCGAGCAGGACCTGCCGCCCAAGGAGCAACTGCTCCGCTTCGTCCTGCGCCTGCTGGAAGGCCATCTGCAGGACATCCAGAAGAACCCTTACATCTTCGAAATGGTGCTTTCGACGATCGAGGCCAAACTCGACGCCGGCAACCGCTATCGCGCCCGTATAGAACAGAAGCTCGGTGAGATCATCCGCGAGGGCATAGTGGAGGGACGCTATCAATGCCGCGATCCCGAGAGCGCCGCACGCACCGTCGCAGACGTGCTGGCCTGCGTATTGCACCCGATCCTGATCGCCCGCGACGACAAGGAAACTCTCGTCCACCGTGCCGAGGACATCGTCGGCTTCGTCGATGCCGCATTGCAAAATAACGCTTGCTAAGTGACGATTGCTGACTTACGTCACTTCGTAAAGCCTTTCTTAAATTCGGATAATGGCATTTGAAGCCAAACCAATCCTGACGCTTATAGGAGCCTGCGCTCGGTCAAGCTGAGCCGCGGCCGAGCCCGTGGATTGAATGGCCATTGCCACCGCACAGGGAATTCAGAATGATACGGCGCGCCCTCCTCATCTCCTCGGCCCTGGCGCTCGGCACCTTGCTCGCCGGCTGCAGCGACAATGCCGGCAAGCCCGCCGGCAATACGGGCGCAGGTGCCGCACAGCAGGCCGCCGCCGTCGGCGCGGTCACGATGACGAAGGCCACGTTCCCAATCACGACGATCCTTCCCGGCCGCGCCGAGACATTCCAGACGGCCGATATCCGCCCGCAGGTGAGCGGCCTCATCCGCGAGATCGCCTTTAAGGAAGGCGGAGAGATCAAGAAGGGCGACCTTCTCTACCAGATCGAGGATGCCCCCTATATCGCCGCCGTAGAGCAGGCCAAGGCGGCAATCTCCAAGGCGCAAGCCAGCGTGCCGAGCGCCGAAAGCAATCTCGACCGCTATCAGCGCCTCGTCGGCAGCGGCGCGACCCAGATCGAATTCGAAACAGCCAAGACGACGCTGCTCCAGGCCAAGGCCGAAGTCGAGTCGGCAAAGGCAGCACTTTCCGCCGCGCAGATCGATCTCGACCACACCAGGATCGTCGCACCCTTCGACGGCGTCATCGACCAGACGGCCTATAATGTCGGCAACGTCGTCTCGGCCAATCAGACGACGGCGCTGACGACGATCCGCCAGCTCGATCCGATCTATATCTCGCTGACGGAATCGAGCACCAACCTTTTGAAGCTGCGCGATGCGATGGCCGCCGGCAACATCAAGGGCGCAGACAACGTCGCTTTCCACCTGATCCTCGAAGACGGCAAGGAATATAACCAGCTGGGCAAGCTCGACATGTCGAAGCAGGTGGTCAGCGAGACCACAGGCACTTTCATCATCCGCGTGCTCTTTCCCAATCCCGATCGCGTCGTCCTGCCCGGCATGTATGTGCGGGCAACCGTCGAGCTCGGCGCCGAGGCCGGTTATGCGCTGCCGCAGCTGGCGACGAGCCGTGATGCCAATGGCCGGCTGACGGCACAGTTCATTTCCGCCGACGGCAAGGTCGAAACCCGCGCCTTCGAGAACAGCTCACCCTCCAACAATTCCTGGCTCGTGACCGAAGGCATCAAGGACGGCGATCAATTGATCGTCAGCGGCCTGCAGTCGATCACAGCGGGCATGCCGGTGAAGCCCGTTCCGATGAAGATCAACGACAACGGCGTGGTCGTGCCTGCCGAGCAGCCCGCGGCCGGTGATACGCAGAAGCCCGCAGCGAAATAATCGCAGCAGGCCCGCATCGTCACCGTCTCAGCCGCACAGGAACAACCGATGGCCAAGTTTTTCATCCGACGTCCGATTTTCGCCTGGGTCATTGCGATCACCATCATGCTCGCCGGCCTGCTGGCGATCTTCACGCTGTCGATCTCGCAATACCCCGACATCGCCCCGACGACGGTCCGCATCAATGCCACCTACCGGGGCGCCAGCGCCGAGACTGTCGAGAAATCGGTGACGACGATCATCGAGGATGGCATGACCGGCCTCGACGACCTGACCTACATGACCTCGACCTCGTCGACCGGTTCGGCCAGCATCCAGCTCACCTTCGGGACCAGCGCCGACCCGGATATCGCCCAGGTGCAGGTGCAGAACAAGCTGCAGCTGGTTCAGTCGCAGCTCCCGGGCGACGTCATCGACGCCGGCATCAGCGTCACCCGCTCGACGTCGAGCATTCTTCTCGTCGGCTCGCTCGTTTCGACCGACGGCAAGCGCAACTCGGTCGACCTCGGCAACATCATGTCGACCTCGATCGAGGATCAGATCCAGCGGCTGGAAGGTGTGGGCAGTATCAACGTCTTCGGTTCGGGTTACGCCATGCGCGTCTGGCTCGATCCGTTCAAGCTCTTGAAATACCAATTGACTCCGAGCGACGTCACGTCAGCCATCCAGGCACAGAACACCCAGGTCTCCGTCGGGTCGCTCGGCGCCCAGCCGGCCCTTCCCGGCCAGCAGATCAACGTCACCATCACCGCCCAAAGCCAGCTGACCACCGTCGCCGATTTCGAGCACATCATTCTGAAGGTCGAAAAGGACGGCGCAACGGTGCGCTTGAGCGACGTCTCGCGCATCGAGATCGGCCAGGAAAGCTACGGTGGCGGTTCGCGGTACAACGGCCAGCCGTCGACCGGTTTTGCCGTCAATCTCGCGATCGGCGCCAACGCCATCGATACCGCAGCCCGCGTCCGCTCCGCCCTCGAGGTCATCGGCCGCACCCTGCCGGCGGGCGTGGAGATCACCTATCCCTACGATACGACGCCTTTCGTGGAACTGTCGATCGAGAAGGTCGTGCATACGCTGATCGAAGCGATCGTGCTCGTCTTTGTCGTGCTGCTCGTCTTCCTGCAGAACCTGCGAGCAACGCTGATCCCGACGATTGCCGTTCCCGTGGTGCTGCTCGGCACCTTCGGGGTGCTGGCCGTCACCGGCTACTCGATCAATACCTTGACGATGTTTGCCATGGTGCTGGCAATCGGCCTCCTGGTCGACGACGCCATCGTCGTCGTCGAAAACGTCGAACGCATCATGTCCGAAGAGAAGCTTTCGCCGCTGGAGGCGACGGAAAAATCGATGGGCGAGATCACCGGCGCCATTGTCGGCATTGCGCTCGTTCTCACCGCCGTCTTTATTCCGATGGCCTTCTTCGGTGGTTCGACCGGGATCATCTATCGTCAGTTCTCGATCACCATCGTCTCCGCCATGCTGCTGTCTGCGCTCGTCGCCCTGGTGCTGACGCCGGCACTTTGCGCCACGATGCTGAAGCCGGTCGGCGAACACAGGAAGCACCGCGTCGGCGACTGGTTCAACCGCAATTTCACCCGCTCGACCAACGGTTATATCAGCGCCATCGGTTATCTCTTGAAGCGGCCGATCCGCGTCATGCTGGTTTTCCTGCTGGTCGGCGCCGGCTGCGCCTATCTCTTCACCCGCCTGCCGAGCTCCTTCCTGCCGCAGGAAGACCAGGGCGTGCTGCTGACCATCGTCACCACGCCGCCGGGCTCGACCACGCAGCAGACCCAGGCGGTCGTCGAGAAAGTCGAAAAATACTATCGCGAGAATGAGAAGGATGCCGTCGAATCGGTGTTCGGCGCGCTGGGCTTCGGCTTCAACGGCTCCGGCCAAAACAGCGCCATCGTCTTCACCAAACTCAAGGATTTCTCGAAACGCACCGATCCGCAGCTGAGCGCCCAGTCGGTTGTCAACCGCGCGCTGCGCAGCTTCTTTGCCATCCGCGAGGCACAGGTCTTCGCACTCCTGCCCCCGGCAATCCAGGGTCTCGGCGTATCGAGCGGCTTCTCCATGTATCTCGTCGATACCGGCGGCCACGGCAACGACGCCCTGACGGCCGCCTCCAAGCGGCTGATCCAGATGGGCAATACGTCGGGCAAGATCGTGGCGCTGCGCAGCAGCAATAAGGAAGTCGAGCCGCAGATGCGCATCGTGCTCGATCAGGAGAAGATCGGCGCCATGGGCGTCGATATCGCCTCGGTCAATTCGATGCTGTCGATCATCTTCACCGGCCGCGACGTCAACGACTTCACGCTGAACGGCGAGATCAAGCCGGTCTATGTTCAGGGCGATGCGCCCTTCCGCATGCAGCCGGATGATCTCGACCATTGGTACGCCCGCAACACTGCCGGTGAAATGGTGCCCTTCTCCGCCTTTACCAGGACGGAGTGGGTGAAAGGCGCGCCATCGCTTGCCCGCTTCAACGCCGTCAGCGCCATTCCGCTCGACGGCGCTTCCGCACCCGGCGTCTCCTCCGGCGATGCGATGAACGAAATGGAAGCGCTGACCGAACAGCTCGGCGGCGGTTATACGGTCGCCTGGCAGGGCATCTCCTACCAGGAGCGCCTTTCCGGTTCGCAGGCGCCGATGCTCTATGCGATCTCGGTTCTCGTCGTCTTCCTCTGCCTGGCGGCACTTTACGAAAGCTGGTCGATCCCCTTCTCGGTGATCATGGCGGTGCCTGTCGGCATCCTCGGCGCGCTGATGGCGGCCACGCTCTTCAGCCAGGCGAACGACGTCTATTTCAAGGTCGGCCTGCTGACGACCATCGGGCTGGCGGCGAAGAACGCGATCCTGATCGTCGAATTCGCCAAGGACCGCATGGAAAGCGGCATGGGACTCTACGAAGCGACGCTGGAGGCGGCGAGATTGCGACTGCGGCCGATCATCATGACGTCGCTCGCCTTTATCCTCGGCGTCGTGCCGCTGGCGATCGCCACGGGCGCCGGCTCGGCGGCCCAGAATGCCATCGGCATCGGCGTCCTCGGCGGCATGCTGGCGGCGACGATGCTCGGAATTTTCTTCGTACCGTCGTTCTTCGTCGTCATTCGACGCATCTTTGCCACACGGAGCAAAAATGCGGCAGGAGTGTGATAAAAATGCACTGTGATAATGCTGTTCTCGTTGCTACATTGCGCCCGACTGCTTCGGAATGGTGTTTTTGGTACGACGAGGCGCGGCGGCCGATAGTGAAGCATGAAGCTTCGGACAAGAATTGACTTGCTCGAGTACAGGATGAAATGAATGGTATCTCTTCGTTTTGCCACACCGGCATTATTGTTATTACTGTCGGGCTGTGTGGTTGGCCCGGATCATGTTCCTCCTGAGATGCCGCTGCCCGCCAAATTCGGAGAAGGCGGAACGAAGAGCGATGGTGATGTTGCGACCGCCGCATGGTGGACCGCCTTCAACGATTCGAGGCTGAACGGCTACGTCAACGCCGGCCTCGAGCAGAACCTGTCAGTCCAGCAGGCGATCGAACGCATAAATGCGGCCTCCGCCAACGTCACCACCGCCGGCGCCGGCGGCCTGCCGAACCTGACCGTCGGCGGCTCGCACACGGTCAGCGGCCAGAGGGGCGAATTGCGCACGCAGTTCGACACGCGCAACACCAGCGCCGGCGACGTCCAACTGAGCTGGCTGCTTGATCTCTTCGGCCTCTACAAGCGCAGCACGGAGAGCGCGCTCGCCTCGCTCGATTCCGCTTACGCATCCGCTGATGTCGCCAAGCTGACCCTCGTGCAGGATCTCGTGTCGAGCTATATCGACGTTCGCTATTATCAGCAGCGCCTAGCGCTTTCGAATGCCAACCTGAAGTCTCGCCGGGAAACCTACGAACTGACCAAGTTCCAGCTCGAAGCCGGCGCCGCCTCGCGTCTCGACGTCGTTCAGGCCGAAGGCCTGGTGCAGTCGACGCTCGCCGAAATTCCGGGCCTCGAAACCAACATCCGCATATCGGCCCATCACATCGCGACGCTGCTCGGCCTGCCGGCCTCAGCCCTGGTCGATGAATTGCTGAGGGGCTCTGGTCAGCCGGTATTCCGCGGCGGCATCACCTCCGGCATCCCGGCGGACCTGATCCGCAACCGTCCCGATATTCGTGTGGCGGAACGTGATCTCGCTGCTGCAACCGCCAATATCGGTGTAGCCCAGGCGCAGCTGTATCCGAGCATCTCGCTCAGCGGCTCGATCTCACCGTCCTACATCAACCAGCGTGGTGTCCATGGCGGCCTGACGCCTTGGTCCTTTGGCCCGACCCTCAACCTGCCGATCTTCGACGGCGGTCGCCTGCGCGCCAACGTCAAGTCCGCGCAGTCCGATGCCGCCACGGCCTATCTCAACTGGAAGTCGACGGTGCTGACCGCGGTCGAACAGGTCGAGAACGCGCTTTCGGCCGTCCGGCGCGACGCCCGCACGGTCGCCGCACTTCAGGCCCAGGTAAAGACCACCCAGGAAACACTCGAACTTTCCACCGCATCCTACAAGGACGGCGCCTCTTCGCTGCTCGACGTTCTCGACGCGCAGCGCCAGGTCTCACTGGCCCAGGCAAGCCTTGCCCAGTCCGTCCAGCAGATGGCCAAGGACTACGTCTCGCTGAACATCGCCGTCGGCGGCGGCTATGCGCCTGGCGGCAAAACCACCGCACCGGTGAAGCCCGTGCCGACAGCGAAGCCAGCCAAGAGCTGATCGGCAGCCGGTCTTTTGGAAAATTGGAAAATCGAAACCCCGCGATCGTCTCGCGGGGTTTTTTGATGCCTGCCGAATTCGCTTCGCGGATAATTGCGCATAAGATGAATTTGGATTCGACAAGCAAAAAAAGCTGAGGTAAAGCTCTGATTAAACGATTAATCAGAGCGCCGTCGATCATGGCTCAATCGCGCCCGGGACCAAACCTCAGCAGGATAGCGACGTCGCTCGGCGTCTCTGTCGCCACCGTCTCCAATGCGCTTTCCGGCAAGGGCCGGGTCTCCGGCCAGTTGATCGAGAGAATCCGCGAGCACGCAGCCGAACTCGGCTATGTCCCGAGCCAGGCCGGCCGGGCGCTCAGGACCGGACGCAGCGGCGTCCTCGGCCTGGTGCTGCCCGATATCGCCAATCCGCTGTTCCCGAAGATCGCTCAGGCGATCGAATTCGCAGCCTCCGCCGCCGGTTACGGCGTGCTGATCGCCGATTCCCGCGGCGATGCCGCCACCCAGACCGAGGCGATCAACCGGCTCGTCGAGCGCAGCGTCGACGGCATGGTCATCATTCCCCGCCGCGCCACTCGTATTTCTGCCGCCGCCTGTCCGGTCGCCGTCATCGACACCGCCTCGACGCCAGGCAACACCGTGGCCGCCGACCATTGGCAAGGCGGCCGCGAAATCGCCGACCATCTCGCCGGCCTTGGCCATCGCCACATCCTCATCATCGGCAACAACCAGGAATCCAACGTCCAGAACGACCGTGCCGGCGGCATCCGCTCCGGCATGCGCCCGGGCATGCATGCGGAAACACTGTGGATCGACAGGCTGGAGCAGGATGGCGGCATTGGCTGCCCGCTCGGCCTCGCTGAAAAGGTAGAACAGGGTTTCACCGCCTTCGCAGCCCTCTCCGACCTCCAGGCCCTGCGCGCGCTGACGGAACTGCAGCAGGCCGGCATCAGCATTCCCGCCGATGTCAGCGTCACCGGCTTCGACGATCTCATCTGGTCACCCGTCGTTACGCCGTCGCTGACGACGGTCCGGATGGACATGGATAGAATCGCCGAGATTGCCGTGTCGGCGCTGACGGATGCCATAAGAACCAGCGCCACCGGGGAGGGCATGCTCGTTACCGCGGAAATCGACCGTGTCGCCATGCAGTTGATCGTCCGCCAATCGTCCGGGCCCTGCGAGCCCGGCACCAAAAACCTCAGAGATGGAGAACATGTAGGATGAAAAAAGCTGTCATTGCCGCGGTGGCGCTGTCCGCACTGTCACCGCTTGCCGCATCGGCGGCAGAACGGACGCTGACCATTTCCGTCTATGCCTTTGCCCAGGATGATTTCAAGACGCTGGTCTACGATCCGTTCGAAGCCAAATGCGGCTGCAAGCTCGTGGTCGAGACCGGCAACAGCGTCGAACGCCTGGCCAAGATGGAGGCCAACAAGGCCAACCCCGTCGTCGATCTTGCCGCCGTTTCGATGGCCGATGCGCTGGCCGCCTCCCGCGCCGGGCTGACCGACAAGGTGGATACCGCGAAACTTTCCAATTTCGCCAAGCTGTACGACATCGCCAAGGATCCGAACGGTGACGGCATGAGCGTCGGCTATACCTTCTACGCCACCTCCATCGCCTATCGCTCCGACAAGATGAAGATCGACTCCTGGGCCGATCTCTTGAAGCCGGACTATGTCGGCCACGTCGCCTTTCCGAACGTGACCACCAATCAGGGGCCGCCAGCGCTCTACATGCTGGGCCAGGCGCTCGGCAAGGACACGCCCGATCTGAAGGGACCGATCGAGGCGCTGGGCGAGAAGAAGGACGAGATCGTCACCTTCTACGAAAAATCCTCGCAGCTCGTGCAGCTGATGCAACAGGAGGAGATCTGGGCAGCGCCGATCGGCCGTTTCTCCTGGGCAGGTTTCACCAAGCTCAACCTCCCCATTGCGTGGGCTACGCCAAAGGAGGGCCAGACCGGCGGCATGAACGTCCTGGTGCTGACCAAGGGTTCGAAAAACGCGGATCTCGCCTTGCAGTTCATGGATTTCTGGCTTTCGACCGACACCCAGACCAAGCTCGCCGAGAAGCTGATCGACAGCCCCGCAAACAGCGAGGTCAAGCTTTCCGAGGCAGCGGCCAACAACCTCACCTATGGCGAGGAAACGGCGAAGAGCCTCAAGCTGATCCCTTCCGCCGTCGCCCTCGACAATCGCGCCGGCTGGCTGAAGACATGGAACGAGAAGGTCGGCCAGTAACGTGAAATCTGGTCCCGGCGCCGCCGGGACCGCTCTCCTGTCCTGGAAAGGCGCCTCATGTTCCAGAACCGCGCGGAAGCCCTGGCGCTTGCCCTGCCGGCAGCCATCTTTGCGACCATGGTCTTTCTGCTGCCCGTCACGATCCTGCTGTCGGAGGGCTTCCAAGCCGGCAGCGCCTGGAGCCTGTCGGCCTATGCCGATTTCTTTTCCGAAACGCTGAACCGCACCGTCTTCCTGCGCACCTTCCGGCTCGGGCTCGAAGTCACCGCCGTCTCCGCGGTCATCGGTTATGCCGCAGCCTTTGCCATCGTCAATCTGCCGGCGAATGGCAAGGGCCGGATGATCGGCCTCGTCACCCTGCCGCTGATGATCTCGCCGGTCGCCCGCACCTATGCCTGGATCGTCATTCTCGGCCGCACCGGCATCGTCAACCAGGCGATCACGGGCCTCGGCCTCAGCGCCGAGCCGCTGCGGCTGCTGTTCACCGAGACCGCCGTCTTCATCGGGCTCCTGCAGCTCTTCCTGCCGCTGATGATCCTCTCCTTGATCAGCGCGCTGGAAAACATGCCGAAGGATGCCATTCCGGCCGCTCGCGTGCTTGGCGCCAACTGGTTCCAGGTCTTCTGGAAAGTCATCCTGCCGCTGACCAGGGAGGGCCTCGTCGTCGGCGGCACGCTTGTCTTCACCGGCTCGCTCACCGCCTATATCACCCCCGCCGTGCTCGGGGGCTCCAAGGTGCTGATGCTCGAAACGCTGATGTACCAGCAGGTTTCCGTCGCCAATGATTTCGTCTCGGCCAGCGTCATCGCTCTTATCCTGATCATCATGAGCTTTGCCGCCAACATCCTGCTGAAACGTCTTGCGACGGCGAGGAACCGCAAATGACCCTCCGCCTGTTTTCGCCTATCGTGCTTGCCCTGCTGCTGGTCTTCCTGATCGGCCCGTTTCTGATCATCATCGCCGCGTCGCTCTCGGCCGGAGAGACGCTGGCCTTTCCGCCACAGGGCCTGTCGCTGCGCTGGATGATGAAGGTGTTCACCATCGAGAGTTTCCGCGACAGCTTCGCCATGTCGATGTTCCTCGCCGTCTTCGGAACGCTCGCAGCCCTCGTCCTCGGCATCCCGGCCGCCTACGCCCTGTCGCGCTACCGGCTGCCCTCGGCTGAGACCGTCCGCACCATCGTCTCGCTGCCGATCATCGTGCCCGGCATCATCGTCGGCCTGGCGCTGCTGCGTTATCTCGTCGTTCCCTTCGGCTTCAACATCACGCTCGCGCTCTTCTTTGCCCATACGGCCCTGGTGCTGCCCTATGCCGTGCGCGTCGTCTCCGCAAGTCTCGACAATCTGCGCTCTGATATCGAGGAGGCCGCCGTCCTGCTCGGCTCCTCCAGGCTCGGCGCCTTCTTCCGCGTGGTGATGCCGAATATCCGCGGCGGCATCCTTGCCGCCTTCATCCTCGGTTTCGTCACCAGCTTCAACCAGGTGCCCGTCTCGCTCTTCCTCTCCGGTCCCGGCGTCCGCACACTGCCGATCGACATGCTGGGTTACATGGAAACCACCTACGACCCATCCATCGCGGCGCTCTCCGCCCTTCTCGCCTTTCTCTCGATCGGCATCGTCTTCCTCGCCGAACGCTTCCTGGGATTTTCGCGCTATGTCTGATGCCTATCTTCAACTCGACAAGCTGACGCTTGCCTATGGCGATACGGTCGCGGTCGGCAATCTCGACCTTACGATCGGCAAAGGTGAACTCGTGGCGCTTCTCGGTCCCTCCGGCTGCGGCAAGACGACGACGATGCGCGCCATCGCCGGCCTGCTGACGCCCACCTCCGGCCGCATCAGCCTCGACGGCGCCGATATCACCCGCATCTCTGCCAACAAACGCGCCGTCGGCCTCGTCTTCCAGTCCTACGCCCTCTTCCCGCATCTGACGGTCTATGAGAACGTCGCCTTCGGCCTGCGCCTCAAGGGCATTTCAGGTGCGGATCTCAACGCCCGCGTCGGTTCCGGCCTCAAATCCGTCGGCCTCTCGGCCTTCGCCGGCCGCAAGCCCGCCGAACTCTCCGGCGGTCAGCAGCAGCGAGTGGCGCTCGCCCGCTCGATGGTGATGGAGCCGAAGGTGCTTCTGCTCGACGAGCCGCTCTCCAATCTCGATGCCCGGCTTCGCCTCGAAATGCGCGCCGAATTGCAGCGCGTACAGAAGGAGACCGGCGTCACCATGATCTTCGTTACCCACGACCAGACCGAAGCCCTGGCGCTCGCCGACCGCATCGTCGTGATGCTGAACGGCGGCATTGAACAGATCGGCACGCCGGAAGAGATCTACAACAATCCCGCCTCTGCCTTCGTCGCCGATTTCGTCGGCTTCGAGAACGTCTTCGCGCTGAAGGACGGAAAGCTAGCGACGCCGAACGGGCCGGTGGCTCTTTCCGGCGCAGTGCCGGAAGCCTCAGCGGGCTTGGCCTGGCGGCCGCGCGCGGTTAACCTCGGTTCCGGCCCCTTCCAGGGCGCCGTGCGCGGCACCTCTTTCGCCGGCAGCACCCGCGAATATCTCCTCGATACGCCGCTTGGGCCCATCAAGGCCGAGATCGACGCAAGCCAGCCGCCGCATGAGATCGGCAGCGCGCTCGCCTTCGACCTGCCGGTTGCCGGC
The DNA here is from genome assembly GCF_030053135.1 of Rhizobium sp. BT04. Taxonomy (NCBI): domain Bacteria; kingdom Pseudomonadati; phylum Pseudomonadota; class Alphaproteobacteria; order Hyphomicrobiales; family Rhizobiaceae; genus Rhizobium; species Rhizobium sp. BT04. The sequence continues at coordinate 2,095,554 of NZ_CP125652.1, forward strand.
GCGGCAAACCTCAAACGGTTCGGGTGAAATCATGGGCGTCTGGATCGATACCGACATGGGCTTCGACGACATATCAGCCATTCTGGTGGTGGCACAGTCGGAATATGAGATCGACGGCCTATCACTGGTCTTCGGCAATGCGCCGCTGCCGCAGGTGAGAAGGAATGCTGCCGGCGCTGCCATCGCCTTCGGCTGGAAATTCCCCATCCACACCGGCCGCGCCATGCCGGTTCTCGGCAAGCTCGAAACCGCTCAGGCGATCCTCGGCGCAACCGGCATTCCGACCATCGGCAAGACCCTGCCGGAGGGACCCGCCCTCGCCGAAAGCGATGCCTTCACGGCGCTCTGCCGCTGGCTGGAACGTGACGGCCAGCACCGCATCCTGGCGCTCGGGCCCCTTACCAATATTGCCGCCGTGGCGCTTGCCCGGCCCGATCTCGCCGCCCGTATCAGCGAACTCGTCTGGATGGGCGGCGGCGTCACATCGGGCAACCACACGGCCTCTGCCGAGTTCAACGCGCTGGCCGATCCCGAGGCGCTGGCGATCGTCATCGCCCATGGCCTGCCGCTGCGCATGGTCGATCTCGACCTCTGCCGCAAGGTGCTGGCGCGGCCCGAGGATGCCGAGCCGGTGCGCACCGCCGACGGCACCAATGCGGAGCTGATCGCCGATATGCTCTCGGGCTATGTAAGCATCGCCACCAGCCGCGGCCGCCCCGCCATGGCGATCTACGACCCCTGCGCCGCCGTCGCCTTTGTCGCTCCCGATATCGTCAGCTTCCGTCCCGCGCGCATCGACGTCGAGCTGCAGGGCGCCCTCACCCGTGGTCGCACCGTCGTAGAGACCCGCGCCGCGCATGCGAATTTCAATGCGCAATTCGCCGCCGACATCGATGCCGATAGGGCGCGTGTGATCATTCTCGCCGCCCTGGTCAACGAGGCCCGCAAATGAACGCCACCCCTCGCCAGGAACCCGCCGATCTCAACGATCCCGACTTGCGCGCCCGCGCCGTTGCTGCCGCGCGCGGCGATGCCCCCTTCGACGTGCTGATTACCGGCGGCCGGCTGCTCGACGCGGTGACGGGCCTGATCCGCGACGCCGATATCGGCCTCGCCGGCGCGCTGATCGCGAGTGTCCATGCCCCGGCAAGCCGCACGGATGCAGTCGAGATCATCGATGCGGCGGGCAGCGTCCTGACGCCCGGCCTGATCGACACCCACATGCATGTCGAAAGTTCGATGGTGACACCGGCCGAATATGCAAGCGCGGTACTGCCGCGCGGCGTCACATCAATCGTCTGGGATCCGCATGAATTCGGCAACGTCCATGGCCTCGACGGCGTGCGCTGGGCGATCGAGGCGGCGCGTTCACTGCCGCTGCGCATGATCCTGCTCGCCCCATCCTGCGTACCATCGGCGCCCGGCCTGGAACTTGCAGGCGCCGACTTCGATGCTGCCGTCGTCGCCGAGATGCTGCGTTCCTCCGCCGTCGGCGGCGTTGCCGAAGTCATGAACATGCACGGCGTCATCGATGGCGAACCGCGCATGACTGATATCGTCAATGCCGGACTTGCCTCCGGCAAGCTCGTCTGCGGCCATGCCCGCGGCCTCGAAGGCGCCGATCTCAACGCCTTTATGGCATCGGGTATCACCTCCGACCACGAACTCACCTCCGGCGCCGACCTCGCCGCCAAGCTTGCCGCTGGCTTGACGATCGAGCTGCGCGGATCCCACGACCATCTGCTGCAGGAATTCGTCGAGGTGCTGAACGGTCTCGGCCACCTGCCCCCAACCGTGACACTCTGCACCGACGACGTCTTTCCCGATGAACTCTACAAAAGCGGCGGCCTCGACGACGTTATCCGCCGTCTGGTGCGCTACGGCATGAAACCGGAATGGGCGCTGCGGGCCGCGACCTTCAACGCCGCAGCGCGGCTGAAACGCTCCGATCTCGGCCTCGTCGCAGCCGGCCGCCGCGCCGACATCGTGCTCTTCGAGGATCTCCAGGAATTCCGGGCGCGGCTGGTCATATCGGGCGGCCGCATCGTCGCCCGCAACGGCGGCATGCAGGTCGACATCAGGCAACTCGATACCGCACCGCTTGAAAATTCGGTAAAGCTCCCGCAATTCGGCGAAAATGATTTCCGCATTCCGTCGAAAGGCACACGCGTCCGCGTCGCCACCATCGACTGCCCGCGCTTCACGCAATGGGGCAAGGCCGAAACAGAGGTCAGGGACGGCTTCGTCGTGCCGCCGGCCGGCAGTGCCATGATCGCAGTCGTCCATCGCCACGGCAGGGCCGAAGGCACCCCGCGCATCGGCTTCCTCACCGGCTGGGGCGAATGGCGCGGCGCCTTCTGCACCACCGTCTCGCATGACAGCCACAACCTCACTGTCTTCGGCGGCAATGCACGCGACATGGCGCTCGCCGCCAATGCCGTCATATCAGCGGGCGGCGGCATGGCGGTCGCAAGAGACGGCGCGATCGAGGCGCTCCTGCCGCTGCCGCTCTCCGGCCTGGTGACCGATGCATCGCTTGAGAACACCGCCCTGGCCTTCGCCAACATCCGTAAGACCATGGAAAAGATCGCCGACTGGAAACCGCCTTACCGGGTCTTCAAGGCCTGCTTCGGCGCCACACTCGCCTGCAACGTCGGCCCGCACCAGACCGATCGAGGGATTGCGGATGTGGTGACGGGGGGAGTGATGGAAAGTCCCGTGCTGGAGATTTGGTAAGCCGGGACGCACGGACCTCGCGACGGACGTCCCGTGCGACCCCCATCCGCCTGCCGGCAGGCGGCAAGGGTGCTACAAACGCCAAGCTTACCCTTTCAACTCCCGCTCCACCAACGCTACCCAATAGGCAGCCCCATAACCAAGCGCCCCATCGTTGAAATCATAAGCCGTATTGTGATGCAGCGCCCCATCCACCGCCTGGCCGTTGCCGAGCCAGACATAACAACCCGGCGCATTCTGCGCGAAGAAGGCGAAATCGTCTCCCGCCGTCGACGGCGGAAAGCGTGTTCGCACTTTCTCGCCGAAGACAGCGCCGGCCGCAGCGAGCGACCTCGCCGTGGCATCCGCGTCATTGATGACAGGTGGAATCCGTCGCTCGAATGCATAGTCCACGGCGATGCCGTACATAGCAGCAGTACCATGCGCCAACCGCCCGATCTCGATCTCCAGCTGATCCCGCACCGCGGGTGAATAGGCCCGTGCCGTCCCACCGATCTCCACGACATCCGGGATGACGTTCAAGGCCTTGGAATCACCCGCCTGCAGAAAACAGGTACTGACGACGGCCGGCTGCAGCGGGTCGATCACGCGCCCGACGATCGTCTGCAGCGTTGACAGGAAGGTGCCGGCGGCCGTGATCGGATCGCGGCCGAGATGCGGCTTGGCGCCGTGCGTGCCGGTTCCCCGGAAGGTCATGCGCCAGCTATCGGAGGAGGCAAGCTGCGGCCCCTCGACGACAGCGATCTCGTCGACCGCAAGCCCGGGCATATTGTGCAGCCCGTAGACGGCGTCGCAGGGGAAAAGCTGGAACAGCCCCTCCTCGACCATGCGCTTCGCCCCGCCGCGCCCCTCTTCGGCCGGCTGGAAGATGAAATGCACCGTGCCGGAAAAACCCCGCGTCGTCGCAAGATGCCGGGCGGCGCCGAGAAGCATTGCCGTATGGCCGTCATGGCCGCAGGCATGCATCTTGCCGGGCACGGTCGATTTATAGGGCCGTTCCGCCATTTCAGGCATGGCGAGCGCATCCATATCGGCCCTGAGCCCGATCCTCCGCGCGCCATTGCCGACCTGCAGCGTACCGACCACACCGGTGCCGCCGACGCCGCGATGCACGATGATACCGGCCTCTTCGAGAAGCCCCGCGACGATGCCGGCGGTGCGCTCCTCCTCAAAACCGAGTTCGGGATGGGCATGCAGATCACGACGCAGGGCGGTGAGGAAGGGCAGATCATCCTTGATCCCGGCGGGAATGCTCATCGGGCAATGCTCCTGAGGCCTGGATATCCCTTCACGAGAAACGGGCGCCCGACCGGCGCCCGCGTCAGTTCATTCCTTGTTCATCAAACGGATCGCAAATTCAACCCCTCTACGCTTCCTCGACAAACACCTCCTCGCGCTTCTTCTTGACGCTCGGCAGGAAGACGACGATCAGCACGGCAACCGCAATGGCCAAAAGAATGGCGCTGATCGGCCGCGTGACGAAGGTTGTGGGATCGCCGCGCGACAGGATCATGGCGCGCCGGAGGTTTTCCTCGAGCAGCGGCCCAAGCACGAAGCCGAGCAAGAGCGGCGCCGGTTCGCAACGAAGCTTTGCCAGCACATAGCCGATGAGCCCGAAGAAGGCGACGGCGTAGAGATCATAGACGTTGGCGTTGACGCTGTAGACCCCGATCGAGCAGAAAGCCATGATGACAGGGAAGAGCACGTAGTAGGGCACGGTCAAGAGCTTCACCCAGAGCCCGATCAGCGGCAGGTTGAGGATGACCAGCATCAGGTTGCCGATCCACATCGAGGCGATGATGCCCCAGAACAGCGCCGGCTGCTCGGTGGCGACATTCGGCCCCGGCACGATGCCCTGGATAATCATCGCGCCGATCATCAGTGCCATGACGGGATTGGCCGGAATGCCGAGCGTCAGGAGCGGAATGAACGAGGTCTGCGCACCGGCATTGTTTGCCGATTCCGGCCCTGCGACGCCGGCAACCGCACCCTTGCCGAATTCCTCCGGCGTCTTCGACATGCGCTTTTCCACCGTATAGGAGGCGAAGGAGGCAAGGATGGCGCCACCGCCCGGCAGGATGCCGAGCGCCGAGCCGATGGCCGTGCCGCGAATGACCGGCGCAATCATTTCCTTGAATTCCTGGCGCGACGGCAACAGACCGGACACCTTGGCCATCAGCACGGTGCGCGTCGACTCGCCCTCGAGATTACGCAGGATTTCTGCCACCCCGAAAACGCCCACCGCAAGCGCCACGAAATTCAGCCCATCGGCATATTCGCGGATGCCGAGCGTAAAGCGTGGCGTGCCGGTGTAGATGTCGGTGCCGACGAGGCCGAGCAGCAGCCCGAGCGCCACCATCGCCAGTGCCTTGACGACCGAGCCATGCGCAAGCGCGATCGAGGAGACGAGGCCGACGATCATAAGTGAGAAATATTCAGCCGAGCCGAATTGCAGCGCGATCGCCGTGAGCGGTGGTGCGAAGATCGCGACAAGGAAAGTCGAGACCGTGCCGGCAAAGAACGAACCCAGCGCCGCGATTGCAAGCGCTGCCCCCGCCCTGCCCTTGCGGGCCATCTGGTAACCGTCGATCGCGGTGACGGCCGACGAGGATTCGCCCGGCATGTTGATGAGGATGGCGGTGGTAGAACCGCCGTACTGCGCGCCGTAATAGATGCCGGCGAGCATGATCAGCGAGGAGACGGGCTCCAGTTGGAAGGTGATCGGCAAGAGCATGGCGATCGTCGCCGTGGCGCCGATACCGGGCAGCACGCCGATCAACGTACCGAGCAGCACGCCGATCAGGCAGAAGAACAGGTTTTCCGGAGTGCCGGCTGTCGCAAAGCCGAGCGCGAGATTGCTGAAAAGATCCATCATCGTCTCCTAGAACCGGACCCAGGGGCCGAAGCGCTCGAACGGCAGGCCGAGCCCATAGCTGAAGACCGCCACGGAAAAGATCGTCAGCAACAGCGAAAGAATGATCGCGAAGAATACGTTCATCTTTTGCGATGCGAAGCAGGCGATGAAGGCGGTGAAGAACAGCGCCGGCGCAAATCCGAGCCCGCGTACCGTCAGCCCGAAGAAGACCGGCGCCGGCAGGATGAAGAGCATGCCGCGCCAGGCCAAGGCGCCGATCGGCTCACCCTCGACGCGCAGCGCCTGAATGAAGATGATCGCGCCGAGGAGCACCAGCACACAGGCAAGCACCAGCGGAAAATAACCAGGCCCCATGCGCACGGCCGTGCCGAGGTCGAGCCCCAGCGACTGGATGGCGAAGAAGGCGCCAGTCGCAACGAAAAGCGCGCCGCAGATGGCATTGGTGGTGTCGAAACTGATGGATTTCATGGTGTCTCCTGAAGTTGGAGATGGTTCGTGACGCGCTGCTGCGATGGCTGCCCCTCATCCGCCTGTCGGCACCTTCTCCCCGCATGCGGGGGTCCGCAGGACGGGTCGAGACAAGTGGCTCGACCCCGGTAGGTCAGGGTGAGGGGCTCTTTCGGCATGCCCGGACGAGGATACCATCCTCAGTCGGCATATTCTCCGGCAGCCTCGATCACGGTTTTCCAGCGAGCGATCTCGCTTTCGAGCTTGGCTTTCAGCGCAGCCGGCGTCGCATCAGCGTCGGAGGATGGCGCCGTGCCGAGCTCGGCGAAGCGGGCGCTGACATTCGGATCCTTGAGCGCCACCTGCAGCGACTTCGACAGACGTTCGTTGATCGCAGCCGGCGTGCCCTTCGGCGTATAGATGCCGTGCCAGATGCCGACTTCGAAGCCCGGCAGGCCGGCTTCGACCGCCGTCGGAATGTCCTTCATCACGTCGAGGCGCTTGGGCGAGGTCACGGCATAGGCCTTGATCGTGCCGCCCTGGATCTGCTTCGTCGTGTTGGTCGTCTGGTCGCACATGACGTCGACCTGGCCGCCGAGCAGGTCGGTCATGGCAGGGCCGGTGCCCTTGTAGGGAACGGTCGTGAGCGGCGTCTGGATGGCGCTCATGAACATCATGCCGCAGAGATGCGAGGCGGCACCGATGCCGGCATTGGCGACCGTCACCTTGTCCTTGTTGGCCTTGAGATAATCGATCAGCCCCTTGAGGTCAGCCGGCTCCATGTCCTTGCGTGCGACGATCGTCATCGGCACCTCGGTGACGAGGCCGACATAATCGAAAGCGCCGAGCGTATCATAGGCGAGCTTGCGGTAGAGCGTAGCGCTGGTCGCCATGCCGATATGGTGCAGCAGGATAGTGTAACCGTCGGGATCGGCATTTGCCACGCGGCCGGCGCCGAGCGTGCCACCGGCGCCGCCGACATTTTCGACGACGATCTGCTGGCCGAGATCCTTCGACATGGATTCGGCGACGAGGCGCGCGACGGTATCGGTCGGGCCGCCGGCCGCAAAGGGCACGACCATAGTGATGGTGCGTTCGGGATAGGTCTGCGCCGTAGCGGCGCCGGCGAGAAGAGAGACCGCTGCAACAGCGGTCAGGCCGAGCATGGCCTTCAGGATTTTCATCGTTTCCTCCCTGATGAAATAAGCGAGCCCGCCGACACTTCCTCCGCGCCGGTTGGGATGGCCTATTTGCCGCCGCGAAAAATGGGTCCGCAATGATCGCCGCCGCTTTCGAAGGAGGATTCTGCGAAAGTGCGATGCAGCATGGGTCGATTTGGAAACAAACGACCAATGCGATGGGTGGATTTCCACCCATCGCAGCAGGTTCAGCCGCCGCAATCTAACCGTCGGTGGTCAGCATCCGCTTGTCGAGGCCGTATTTCTGCATCTTTTCGTAGAGGGTCTTGCGGGAAATGCCGAGTGACTCGTAGACCGGCCTGAGGCTGCCGCCATGGGCCACCAGCGCGCTGGCAATGACCCCTCGTTCGAATTCGGCAACGCGCTCGGCAAGCCCGGTTGCCTCCTCGGCCTGCCGCCCGCCATTGTCGAGGCCGAGAACCAGCCGGTCGGCGGCGTTCCTGAGTTCACGCACATTGCCCGGCCAGTCGCGCTGGGCAATGTCGGAGATCATCTCCGGCGGCACGGCCCCCTCGTCGCGGCCGTAGCGGGCGGCCGCCTCCCGCACCAGTTGCAGAAAGAGCAGCGGAATATCGGCCCGCCGCTGCGACAGCGAGGGCACATGCAGCGTTGCGACATCAAGCCGGTAGAAGAGGTCGGCGCGGAAGCGCCCTGCCGCCACTTCCGCTTCCAGGTCGACCTTGCTCGTCGCGATGAAGCGCACGTCGAGCGCCACGACCTCGTTCGATCCGAGTCTTGATATCACCCGTTCCTGCAGCACCCGCAGGAACTTCGCCTGCAGGTCGAAGGGCATGGAGCCGATCTCGTCGAGCAGGATGGTGCCGCCGCGCCCATGTTCGAACTTTCCGTAGCGCGGCCTCACCGCCCCCGGAAAGGCCCCGATCTCATGGCCGAAGAGCTCGCTCTCGATCAGGTTTGCCGGCAGCGCGGCGCAATTGATCGCGATGAACGGCCGGCTCGCCCGGGCGCTGATATCGTGAAGCGCCCGCGCCACCACTTCCTTGCCGGCGCCGGTCTCGCCGACGATGAGCGTATCGGCATCGCTCGCGCCGATCGCGCGGATGCGGTAGCGCAGATCCACCATCACCTGCGTGCGCCCCGGCAGCCGCGCCTCGATATCGTCGCGCTTGCCGGCGACCGCCTTCAGCAGCCGGTTTTCGAGCACGAGGCCGCGCCGCTCCATCGCCCGGCGGATGACGCCGGCAAGCATTTCAGGCGTAAACGGCTTCTCGATGAAATCGTAAGCGCCTTCGCGCATCGCCTTCACCGCAAGCTGAACGTCGCCATGGCCGGTGACGAGAATGACCGGCACCTCCTGATCGATCTCGCGGATCTTCTGCATCAGCGTCATGCCGTCCATGCCGGGCATGCGGATATCGCTGACGACGACGCCGGGAAAACTGTAGCCGATCAGTTCCAGCACATGGTCGCCGTTCGAAAAGGTCTCGACGCTGAAGCCGGAGAGCTCCAGCGCCTGCGCCGTCGAGCGGCGCAGTTCCTCCTCGTCGTCAACCAGCAGGATCTTCGCATCGTTCATTCCGCCGCCTCCGGCATCAGCCCCGCCGCCGATTGCAGCTCGATGCGGAAGACCGCCCCCCCTTCAGGATGATTGGCAGCAGTCAGGCTGCCGCCGAAATCCTTGATAATGTTGTAGGAGATCGAAAGCCCGAGACCGAGTCCCTTGCCGACGCCCTTCGTCGTGAAGAAGGGATCGAAGATGCGCTCGGCGATCGCCGCCGGCACGCCCGGCCCGTGATCGCGTATCGTCAGCATCACCTTGCCGGCCTCCTCGAAGGCGCAAACTTCGATGCGCCTGTCATCCAGCCCTTCCACCGCATCGGCCGCATTCGAGATCACATTCACCAGCACCTGCTGCAGACGCACCGAACCGGCGCGCACAACCGGCGGACACGGCCCGAGATCGAGCCGGAGTTCGGCATCCGCCGCTTTCAGCCGCCAAGCGATGATCTCGAGCGTGTCATGCATCGCCTCGTCGAGAGAAACCGACCCGAGCTTCTCGTTCGGTTTGCGGGCGAAGTTGCGCAGGTGCCGGCTGATCGCGGCCATGCGGTCGATGAGCCCGCCGATACGCTTAATATTGTCCCGCGCCTCCTCCGTCCGGCCGCGATCGATGAGAACGGAGGCGCTGTCGGTATAGGTCTTGGCGGCGGCGAGCGGCTGGTTGAACTCGTGCGAAAGCGCAGCCGACATCTGCCCGAGGCCGGCGAGCTTGCCGGCCTGGATCAGATCGGCCTGTGTCTGGCGGAGCTGCTGCTCGGTCAGTCGCCGCTCGGCGATCTCTTCTTCGATGCGGCTGTTGACGCGGGCAAGATCGGCCGTGCGTTCCTCGACGCGCCGCTCCAGCTCGTTGCGGGCGTCGGCCTGCATCTGCATGCGCTCGGCAAGCCGCGCCCGCCGCTGGCGAATGACCGCGACCGCGAGCCCGGCAATGCAGAGGACGAGAAAGACCGCCGCAAGCGCGGTGCGCGCCTGGGCACGGATGGAACTCGTCTCCATCAGCACGTTCACCGTCCAGTCCTCGGCCGGCATGTAATGCGAGAGCACCAGATATTCGCTCGAGCCGCGCTCGCCGGCCAGCGTCATCAGCTCATGCGGCTCGAGGCGCTGGCGCGTCACCGGTAGCGCCGTCAGCCTGGCATTGGCATAGCGTCGCGACGCTTCCGTGCGCGCGATGCGATCGGCCGTCAGCGGCAGGATGGCGCCATAGAGCCATTCCGGGCTGCCGGACATGAAGATGATGCCCTCCGGATCGGAGACGAAGATCTTGTATTCGCCGCCGCCCCAGGACGATTCGATCATGTCGATATCGACCTTGAAGACGATGACGCCGCGAATAGCCGCATCGATCCGGATCGGCGCGGCAAAATAATAGCCGCGCTTCAGCGAGGTGGTGCCGAGCGCGTAGAACCGCGCCTGCCGGCCTTCGATCGCGTCCTGGAAATAGGGCCGGTAGCTGAAATTCTGTCCGACGAAGCTTGCCGGTCCATCGTAATTGCTCGCCGCGATCGTCTCTCCATCAGGCTTGACCACATAGATGTCGGAGGATTTCAGCAGCCCGTTGATCTCCTTGAGATAGAGATTGGCGGCATCGCGCAGCGCCGTATCCTCGGGCGCGCTCACCAATTCCTTGATGTCCTCGTGATCGGCGATCAGCGCCGGCAGCGCTTCGTAGCGGTTGAGATGCCCGCTGAGCGCCGAGACCGCAAGGCGCAGCGCCGTTCCCGCCTGCGCCGAGGCTTCCGCCATATAGGCGCGCGTCGCGATCGCGCTTCCATAGGTGAAGAAGGCGAAGGTGATCAGCGGCACCACGAGCAACGCCGCTATCGCGCGATATCGCAAAGACAGATCCCGCTCCTCCCCTTTCTGCCTCCACTCCCCAGCGAGGCCCGACAGTGCCGAGTTTAATGAGACGGACGGGGATTTCCAAGGGCCTGCCGAAACTTGACACTTAACGAACGCGGATATCCTATTGCTGCACCGCAAGGAGGCCCCGCCCATGAGCGACGATCAGACACCCGCCGACAGCAAGCTCACCACATCCAAGCGTCGCTGGGCCGCCGAAGGCAAGTTCCTGACCGGCCGCATCAGCCGACCCGAAACCGAGCGCCTGCCGCCCGGCCAACACCTCGTCAAGAACTGGCCGGTGCTCGATCTCGGCCAGCAGCCTGTTGTCTCTACGGATACTTGGCGGCTCGAGGTGCGCGGCCTCGTCGAAACGCCGCTCACCCTCACCTGGGCCGCCTTCCACGCGATCGAGCAGAGCACTAAGGTCAGCGATATCCACTGCGTCACCACATGGTCGCGCTACGACAACAAATGGAAGGGCGTCTCGACGCGCGATCTGCTCGATCTCGCCATGCCCAAGCCGGAAGCCGGTTACGTCATGCTGACCAGTTATGACGGCTATACCACCAACCTGCCGCTCGCCGATTTCGCCGCCGAGGACGCGATCCTTGCCACCGCCTGGGAAGGCTTGCCGCTGACGGCGGATCACGGCGGCCCGATGCGCCTGGTCGTGCCGCATCTCTATTTCTGGAAAAGCGCCAAATGGCTGCGCCGCATCGAGCTTATGCCGGACGACGAGGCCGGTTTCTGGGAAAAGAACGGCTACCACATCTACGGCGATCCGTGGCGCGAGCAGCGCTATTCCGACGATTGAGCCTCCGGCCGCAGCAAGCGGCGAAGCGCATAAAAACCAACGCCGAACAATGCGGCAAGCCCCGTCAACGATGCCATACTGGCTGGATGAAGCGGTACCTTGCTCCAGTGCGGCTTGACAACATCGGCGGTGTTGAAGGCCTCGCCGCTGAACCGGCAGGTGACGAGCGCAAGGCCGCGCCGCACCATGTCGGCGTCGACCGCGGAAATGATTTCACCCGCCGCAGCGCTCTCCCGCGGCATCTCACGCATCGAAAACAAGACGGCCTTGGTCGCTGCGAGATAGGCATGGGCGCATTGGTTGAACGGGCTTTCCTCGTCCGTCACGCTACCCGGCATCCGGCCCCATAGACAATAGGAATACTGGATTTCGGCATAGTTCAGCACGCGGCGGAACCGCTCGTTGGTATCGACCGCTTGCGACGCAAGGTCAATGATCCCACTGCGATAGTCTGAAATCACCGCCATCTCGCCATGGGAAATCTCGGGGATATCCAGCCCGGCATGGCTGCCGCCGCCGCTGCGGCTATGGGCAAAGGCGTTTCCGGCAACCACGCAAGAAAAGGCGACGCCGACAAACGCCGTCGACAGGAGCGGTATGGTTCGGCTGCTTTTCATGTTTGCCCGAAAAGTTCAGGGCGCCGGTATGCGGCGCCCCTCGATGCATTCAGTGAAACGCCGTTGCCGGCCGACCTCGTTGCGGCCCGCCTTTCACGGCAAGCTGCTTTTCCGCCAGCACTCCGAAGGCGAGGCCCAAGGTTGCCCAGAGGATCACGTGCATGCCGAGCGAGGTCGTGCGGAACCGCCAGAGCACCATCGCCGAGAAATTCTCCGGCACCTCGTTGATCGGCGGCAGCAGATAGAGCACGAGGCCGATGAAGACGAGATAGGCGATGCCGGCGATGATCGCACCGTTCCAGAGACCGAAACGTTCGGCAAGACGGCGCGACAGCGCCACTGTGGCAACCAGCGCGGCAAGCGAAACGACGATCATCAGGAAGAACATTTCGGTCCTGACGCCGATCGTGTCGGGATTGCCGACCGCCGGCGGATTGGCCGGATACTTGATCCCGGGAACAAGAACGATCGCCACGAAGGCGGCAAGGGCGATGACCGCCGAAGTGCCGCGCGCCGAAAGGCTGCTGAAGCGCCCGTGCACGAAAGCGAAGGCAAGCGCAAAAAGCCCGCCGACGGCGACGCTGTAGGCCATGACGCCGGTAAAAAGGCCGAGACCGGCCTGCGTGGCGCGACTGACGATTTCAGGTTCAGCAGCTTCGCCGGCCGCCTGCGCAGTCGCCGCCTCGAAGGCGATGGCCGCATCGACCAGCGGCTCGCCGAAGGTATGGGCGAAGGCAAAAACGAGAATACCGGCAATCAGGCCCGCGAGCATGCCGCGAAGCAGAAGGTTTCCAACCATGTCAGGAACTCCCCTAAAGCATGTCGCGCAAAACTGTGTGAGCGGTTTCGCGAGAACGACATGCGCAAAACAAGACCTAAGGCGCGAGAAGCGAATCTGAAAGATCGCGACGCGCTTTAGTGGCAGGGAAAGCCGAGGAGATGACGACCGTCATGCACGAATTCGTGCACATACATGCCATTGAACAGCGCCATTGCGCCTTCCTCGGTACCGACGAAATAGAGGACGATGAGCATCAGCAGGCCGCCGAAGATCGCCCAGGGCAGGATCTCTCCTAAGGGGATCGGCGCCGGTACTGCTGCGGGCGCGAAAGTGGTGTCAGACATGTATTCCTCCGGGAATGACGCGTTCAGTCGAAAGAGTGCTTACGCAGGTGGGTCTGACTTCCAACGCGAAGAGCTTTCGACACGCTGGTCACAGTGGCGCGACCGTGCCGGATTTCCACCGGCTTCCAAACCCGCAACAGCACGGTTATATCTGCACGCCGAAGAGACTGTCAACGAAACTTCACAAGCCGGCAAAGACGCTGGAGCCGCATTCCGGGAGATCAGAACGATGGTGAATACGCGCCTCACCTGGATCTGCCACGGCGCGACGATGGCAAGCCGCAAAGCCCTGTTCCCGCTCGACGAACCGCTGGAAGACAAGGCGGAGGAAGAAGCGGCCAGCATGGCTGCCCCTCCCCGCGCCGACCGTATCGCCACGAGCCCCGCCTTACGCGCGCGCCAGACCGCGGAAGCGCTTCGCCTTGACGCCCGGATAGATCAGGCGCTTCGCGACTGCGACCATGGCCGCTGGGCCGGCAGGTCGATCACCACGGTCGAGGCAGACGAGCCGGCAAACCTCCTGGCCTGGATGAGCGATCCGGAAGCTGCCCCGCATGGCGGCGAGAGCCTTGTTGATCTGCGCAGGCGGGTCGCCAGCTGGATGGACAATGAATCCAGCCTCGGCGGCCATGTGATCGCCGTCAGCCACGCGGCCGTCATTCGGGCAGCGGTGGCGCATGTGCTTCAGGCGCCACTCCCTTCCTTCTGGCTGAGCGACGTCGAGCCACTCGCCGTCATTCACATGACCACTGATGGACGGCGCTGGTCTCTACGCTTTCCGCATTAGAGCCCGAGGCCGCTGTAACACCTTGAATCGCTGCATAAACTTATCCAGCCTTACACAAGCAAATCGCGTCATCTCTATTGAACCCGGTTTGGCGGGGACTACTTCCTTATCCCAAGGAGATGGAAGAATGACATATGATTGGAGTGGGGAGCGCACGCGACGCTTGCGTTTGATGCGTTTTGCCACAGTCACAGTTCTGGTCGGTCTCATCGTCAGCGTCCCGCTGCTGATCGTCACCGCCTGAAGCACGAAAGGGCGAGCGGTGCCATGGCACGCTCGCCTTCGTTCTTTTCACACGCCAGTCTGCAATCACGACGAAGACCGCGCTCAGCGTTTCTCGGTCTCGCAAAAGCACCCCTCTGGTCCCTTGACGGTACAGCAACAGGCTGCCGCCTCCGATAATTCGCCTTCTGGTTTCAACGAACATTTCAGACTTTTGTGCTACTTCCGCGAAGGTTGGAGATGGAGAAGGCGTGGTGCCGGTATTTTTCCAGAGCAGGGCCGGAAGGCAATGTGTGTCGATCGTCGGGTTCGGGATCACTCTCTGGCTCCTCGGCACGCTGCTGCAGCTTGACGACAGCCTTGCCTTCTTCATGACCGGTTTCGGCGAATACGGCGCCGACAAGCTCGTTCTGGCGCTGGGCATCGCCGGTGCCATGAGCTTCATCTATTCGGTGCTGCGCATCGCCGACCTGCGCAAGGAAACGGAACAGCGCGCCGCCGCTCAGGCAAAGGCCGATTGGACCGCAACCCACGACCACCTGACCAAACTGCCGAACCGCTACGCCTTCGAGCGCAAGATTCTTTCCCGGCCGATCAAGACCGACGAGGCCGAGATCGAGGAGTGGGGCCGCAACGTCACCCTCTTCTCCGTCGACCTCGACGGCTTCAAGAAAGTTAACGATCTCGTCGGCCACAAGGGCGGCGACGTCCTGTTGATCGAGGTTGCCAGACGCATCTGCGCGCTCGGCAATGCCGACTGCGTCTATCGCTTCGGCGGTGACGAATTCGTCATCGTCGCGTTCGCCCTGACGGCGCAACGCGAGGAGCGTTTTGCCAAGCTTTTGATCCAGGCCATTACCCGGCCGATCCATATCGATGGCTTTGCCGTCGAAGTCGGCGCCAGCGTCGGCTACGACCGCTGGGTCGAGGGAGCCGAACCCCTTGAAGATGCCGCCCATCGTGCCGACCTTGCCATGTACGAGGCGAAATCACGCGGACCCAACCATTATTTCGTCTTCGAACCGTCGATGCAGGACAAGGTAACGGAACGCGCCGCGCTGGAAACCAGGCTGCGTGCTGCAATTTCCACCAAGGCGATCAAACCCTTCTATCAGCCGCTGATCGACCTGAAGTCCGGCCAGCTCTGTGGCTTCGAGGCCTTGGCGCGCTGGATCGGCGATGATGGTGTCAACATCCCGCCGCCTGTCTTCATTGATATCGCCGAGGAGACGGGCATGATCACCGCATTGTTCGAGGATCTTCTCGCCCAGGCCTGCAGCGACGCACTCACCTGGCCGGAGCATGTGACCTTGTCCTTCAACGTCTCGCCGGTGCAGATGGAAGACAGGCTCCTGACTTCCCGCATCCTCAAGGTTCTCTCGGCAAGCCGGCTGCCGCCGCAGCGCCTGGAAGTGGAGATCACCGAAAATGCGCTGATCCAGGATCCCGCCATCGCCGTCGTCGTTCTCGACGAACTGCACGCGGCCGGCATCCAGATCGCCCTCGACGATTTCGGCACCGGCTATTCGAGCCTCGCCCAACTCGCCCGCTATCGTTTCGACAAGATCAAGATCGACAAGAGCTTCATCGCCACCTATCGCGACGACGAACGCCAGGAAAAGATCGTCCGCGCCATGCTCGGCCTCGGCAGGAGCCTCAACATCAAAACAACAGCGGAAGGCGTTGAGGAGCATAGCCAGCTCGCCTTCCTGCTGCAGCTTGGCTGCGATATCGGCCAGGGCTATCTCTTCGGCAAGGCGATGCCCGCCGCCGAGGCGGGCATCTTCATCAGCGATCGCAATACCAGTCTGGCCTCCACGGCCTGACGGAGCGCTCTACCCTTTGTTTTGACGCGATTCCCGGCAAAACCGCTTAGCGCTTTGCCTGGGAAAACCGCTTTGCACTCTTCCTGGAATTTGCTCTAAAACACCTGCCGCAGGATCACGAACAGCACGAAGGCGATCGCGATCGAGGCCGGCAGCGTCAGCACCCAGGCCATCAGCATGTTGCGCACGGTCGACCATTGCAGGCCGGAACCGTTCGCCGCCATGGTGCCGGCGACGCCGGACGACAGAACATGCGTGGTCGAGACCGGCAGGCCGAGATGATCGGCCGAGGCAATGGTGACCATCGCCACCACTTCGGCTGCCGCGCCCTGGCCGTAGGTCAGATGCGTCTTGCCGATCTTTTCGCCGACCGTGACGACGATCCGCTTCCAGCCCACCATCGTACCGAGGCCGAGCGCGATCGCGACCGCCACCTTCACCCAGAGCGGGATGAACTTCGTCGCATTGTCGACCGCCTTGTGGTAGTTCGTCACTGCACTGAGGTCGCCAGCGTCCATCGGCAGCAGCTTCTGCTTGTCGATCAGCTTCAGCGCCTCACCGATCAGGTAGATGTCGTTACGGACGTTGCCGACGAGATTGGTCGGCACCGCTTCCAGCGTCGGGAAGGCGGCGACTTCGGCGCTCGTCTGGTGGATATATTGCTGCAGAGCCGGCGTCGTTGCATCCGTCCAGGTCTTGTTCTTGACGGCGTTGCTGATCTCGGCCTTGTAGTCGGTGACGGTCACGCTGGGCTTCACATATTTGCCGAGCGCGGTTTCCACCTGGACCGATGCCGACTTGTAAGCCTCGAGATAGTTGACATCGGGCGTGCGGTTCAGCGCGAAAGCGGTTGGCACGAGGCCGATCAGGATGAGCATGATGAGGCCCATGCCCTTCTGGCCGTCGTTGGAACCGTGGGCGAAGCTGACGCCGGTGCAGGTGAAGATCAGGATCGCGCGGATCCAGAGCGGCGGCGGCTGGTTGCCCTTCGGTTCGTCGTAGAGTGCCTTGTTGCGCACCAGGACTTTCATAACCAGCAGAAGCACGGCGGAAAGACCGAAGCCGATCAGCGGCGAGATCAAAAGCGACAGGCCGATATTGGTCGCCTGCGACCAGTCGACGCCGCTCGTCGCCGTGCCTGCCGGCGCCAAGAACTGGTTGGCGAGGCCGACGCCGATGATCGATCCCACCAGCGTATGCGAGCTCGACGACGGCAGGCCGAGATACCAGGTGCCGAGGTTCCAGACGATCGCGGCAATTAGCAGCGCGAAGACCATGGCAAGGCCGGAACCGGAGCCGACCTGCAGGATCAGTTCCACCGGCAGCAGCGCCAGAATGCCGAAAGCGACGGCGCCGCTCGAGGTCAACACGCCGAGGAAGTTGAAGAAACCCGACCAGATGACGGCGAATTCCGCCGGCAGGGAACGCGTGTAGATGACGGTGGCTACGGCATTGGCCGTATCGTGGAAACCGTTGACGAATTCGAAGCCGAGCGCAATCAGCAGAGCAAGACCTAAGAGAATCCAGGGAACGGCAACTGCGGTTGTCAGGTCGCGGGTGAGTGCATAGGCGACATATCCGAGGCCGCAGACCAGAACGAGTGCGAATACCGGCAAGAACCATTTGCCGGATGAATTCGAACTGTGGAGCGGGTGGGAAGTGTCGCTATGAACCTGGCTGGGGGCAATATCGGCCATGGCATAGTTCCTTATTCCGTTTTGCAAATGTGCCTTTTGTTAATAATTCCGCAGCGTGAAGCTCTCATGACGTCGTAAGGCACTGACATCAGGCAATATTAGCCGTCACATGCTGTCCGCCCTACGGATGAAAATACCCCGTCGCACGCCCCACCGACCGGAATGACGGGCCGGGAGCGACAAAAACACGCGACCGGCGAATAAATGCCTTTCCGTCCGAAGCCCCGGCCCTAAGTTCGGCATCTTGACGCGGAGTCTTCGAAACATGCCATCGACCGATCTCCTCCTGACCTTCAACGCCGGCTCCTCGACCGTCAAGATCGGCATCTTCGCGATGGATGGCGCTGCGGCCCGGCGCATCGGCAAGGGTGTGATCGATTTTCGCGCCGAGCCGCTCTCGCTCGACCTGACGAAGGGATCGCAGACATTCGAGATGCCATTGAAGGCCGAAGTGACGGACGACCTGCACGGCGTCGTCGACGAGGTTTTCGCGCTTCTCGCCGATCATGTCGACATCACCGCCACACGCGCCGCTGGCCATCGCGTCGTCCATGGCGGCGACCGTTTCACGAAGGCGATCGCCCTCGACGCCGCCGCAATCGATGCCGTCGATGCGCTGACCCCGCTTGCACCCCTGCACCAGCCGCAGGCGCTGCGTTTCATCCGCGCGCTCCGGCATCTGAAACCGCATCTTGCCCAGACAGCCTCCTTCGACACTGCCTTTCATGCCACGCAGGACGATCTCGTTCGCCGCTTCGCCATTCCCCGTGCCCTGCATGACGAGGGCGTCAAGCGTTACGGCTTCCACGGCCTTTCCTACAAATTCATCGCCGCTGTGCTTGCCAGCAAGGCGCCGCGTGCAGCTAAGGCGGTGGTCGCCCATTTCGGCAGCGGCGCCAGCCTCTGCGCGCTGGATGACGGCGTCAGCCGCGATTGCAGCATGGGCTTTTCGACACTCGACGGCATTCCGATGGCGACGCGCCCCGGTTGGCTCGATGCCGGCGTCATCCTGCATCTGGCCGGTGAGAAGAAGCAATCCTTCAGGGAGATCGAAGACCTGCTCTATCACCGCTCCGGCTTGCTCGGCGTTTCCGGCATCAGCACCGATACGCGCGAGCTGTTGAAGGACGGGCAGCCGGAGGCGCGCCAGGCGATCGACCTTTTCACCCTGCGCATCGCCGGCGAGATCGGCCGCATGGCGGCAACGCTGAACGGCCTCGACACCATCGTCTTCACCGCCGGCATCGGCGAGCATCAGCCGGAGATCCGCAACGGCGTGGCGAAACGACTGTCCTGGCTCGGCCTTGCGATCGACGAAAAGGCCAATGCCGCCGGTGATTTCACGATCAGCACTGGGGAAAGCCGCATCGCCGCCCATGTCATCGCCACCGATGAGGAACAGGTCATCGCCGACGAGGCGCTGTCTATTCTTCGCAGTGACTGATCCAGATCAACGGCAATTCGGCGCCGACCGGTAGACTTGACGTTGAACAGGTTTTCGAACGGGAGAAGCCGATGGAAACGCATGTCTCGACCGCCGCTCTGACCGATGCCGAACTCACCCTCATCGACCGCTATTGGCGGGCCGCCAACTATCTCTCGGTCGGCCAGATCTACCTGCTGGCCAATCCTCTGCTGCGTGAGCCGCTGAAGGCAGAGCACATCAAACCCCGCCTGCTCGGCCATTGGGGCACGACGCCCGGCCTGAATTTCATTTATGCGCATCTGAACCGCCTCATCCGCGCCCGCGATCTCGACATCATCTACATGTGCGGCCCCGGCCATGGCGGGCCGGGCATGGTGGCCAACACCTATCTCGAAGGCACCTATAGCGAGATCTATTCCGATATTTCCGAGGATACGGAGGGCATGCGCAAGCTCTTCCGGCAATTCTCTTTCCCTGGCGGCATCCCGAGCCATGCAGCCCCCGAAACGCCGGGATCGATCCACGAGGGCGGCGAACTCGGTTATGCCCTCGTCCATGCCTATGGCGCCGCCTTCGACAATCCCGAGTTGATCGTCGCCTCGTCGTCGGCGACGGCGAGGCCGAGACCGGGCCGCTGGCTGCGAGCTGGCATTCCAACAAATTCCTCAACCCCGCCCGCGACGGCGCCGTACTGCCGATCCTGCATCTGAACGGCTACAAGATCGCCAACCCGACCATTCTCGGCCGCACTGGTCATGACGACCTCAAGTGTCTCTTCGAAGGTTATGGCTACGAACCGTTCTTCGTCGAGGGGCATGAGCCGCGCGACATGCATCAGCAGATGGCCGCAACCCTGGACAGCGTCTTCGACCGCATCCGGGAGATCCAGAGGCAAGCCCGTGACGGCAAGGCCGCTGAAGGCTGCCCGCGCTGGCCGATGATCGTGCTGCGCAGCCCGAAGGGCTGGACAGGCCCCAAGGAGGTCGACGGCAAGAAGGTGGAAGGCTTCTGGCGCGCCCACCAGGTGCCGGTCTCCAACTGCCGCGGGGATGACGGCCATCGCAAGATCCTCGAGGACTGGATGCGCGGCTATGACCCCGAAGACTTGTTCGGCGCCGACGGCCGGCTGAAACCCGAACTGCGCGCGCTGGCACCCGCCGGCGAACGCCGCATGGGCGCCAATCCGCATGCCAATGGCGGCTTGCTGCGCCGGGAGCTCGACGTTCCCGATATCAGCGACTATGCGGTCGATATCGGCAAGCGCGGCAGCGCCATGGTGCAGTCGACGGAGATTCTCGGCCATTACCTGCGCGACACGATGAAGCGCAACGCGGAGGCCGCCAACTTCCGTATCTTCGGCCCCGACGAGACGGAATCGAACCGCCTCGGCAGCGTCTTCGACGTCACCGACCGTGTCTGGATGGAGGGTATCGAGCCTTATGATGTCCACCTCTCCCGCGACGGGCGCGTTATGGAAGTGCTCTCCGAACATCTCTGCCAGGGCTGGCTGGAAGGCTACCTCTTGACCGGCCGGCACGGCCTCTTTTCCTGCTACGAGGCCTTCATCCACATCATCGATTCCATGTTCAACCAGCACGCCAAATGGCTGAAGGTGACGCGCGAACTCGAATGGCGAAAGCCGATCTCATCGCTGAATTACCTGCTGACCTCGCATGTCTGGCGTCAGGACCATAACGGCTTCAGCCATCAGGATCCCGGTTTCGTCGATCTCGTCGCCAACAAGAAGGCCGATATCGTCCGCATTTATCTGCCGCCGGATGCCAATACCCTGCTCTGGGTCGGCGACCATTGCCTGCGCACCTACGACCGCGTCAACGTCATCGTTGCCGGCAAGCAGCCGGAGCCACAATGGCTGTCGATGGATGAAGCGGCGAAACATTGCGAGGCCGGCATCGGCATCTGGCACTGGGCGGGCAACGAGGAAGACGCGACCTCCCCCGATCTCGTCATGGCCTGCGCCGGCGATGTGCCCACAATGGAGACGCTCGCCGCCGTCGACCTGCTGCGCAGGGCCATCCCGGAGCTGAAGATTCGTACCGTCAATGTCGTCGATCTGCTGGCGCTGCAATCCCGGGATCAGCATCCGCACGGCCTGACCGACGAGGCCTTCGACGCAATTTTCACATCGGACAAGCCTGTCATTTTCGCCTATCACGGCTATCCCTATCTCATTCACCGCCTGACCTACAAACGCACCAACCACCGCAACATCCACGTCCGCGGCTTCATCGAGGAGGGCACGACGACAACCCCCTTCGACATGACCGTCCTCAACCAACTCGACCGCTACCACCTCGCCATCGAAGCCATCGAGCGCGTGCCGGGCCTGAAGGAAAAGGCAAAGGAAGCACTGGCCGCCTTCCGCGGCAAGCTCGCGGAGCATCACGACTATGTCAGGGAATATGGCGAGGACATGCCGGAGGTGCGGAACTGGACGTGGCCTGCGGCGTGAGGCGAAGGCCAGGCACCGCCGGAGAAGTCCGAAGCTTTCGATATTCGCCGGGTTGGATACAGGTGTGTCTGTTTAGGCAGATCCCAACAGGTGGGCCACTGGCAATGTAATAACCGGAAACCTGGCATCATCCGATAATGATACTGCGTGGATCACAGCATTAAATGGAACCGCTTTTGATAACAGACACGCCAATCGCGCGTGGGCTGGCATTGATTATTTCAACGATGTCGGGCAAGCTTTCTTTTAAGCGTTTACTACGAATATGACTCGCAAGACATGACAATGCCTCCCCAAATATCCATAAAAATTTCCGATGTAATAGCAACTTCATTACTGGCTATTGAGGCACTATACATTATAGGCAATGTGCATTTCTATACCAACTTGGAATTATACGAGATCTACGTAAGCGGGCGCTACCGGAATTTTGAGATGATAAGCAAAAACGACAAGATGTTCGAGGCCACGGGCAAAATCATTGACTGCAACAAAGCTCCAGTGGGTAGAGCAGACATCATTGAAATGACGACGTCTTCCATCTTTTCTATAGGAACATCAATGTTTCTGGAGGTGGCTTTTAAAAAACCCGAAAATGGACATTGCGTGGACCAGATAATGTTCAGGACCATGCCCGGTTAGTTCATCAAATGATCTGCCGAAAATCGAGCACCTCGGGCGATAGAGACCGTGTGGAGCAGTCCCGGTGAGTGACTGCCGCTATACGCCTTCAAGCCGGATCTTCTCCTTTACCCGCCAGACCCGCGGCGTTTCTCCGGTATATTTGAGGAAGAAGCGCGAGAAATAGGCGGGGTCGGCAAAGCCGAGCCGAAACCCGATCTCCTGGACGCTGCCAAGCGTAAAAACGAGCTGGCGTTTCGCCTCTTCGATGAGTTTTCCGGCGAGCAATTCATGGGGGGTATTGCCGGTCATCGACCGGACGATACGGGTAAGATGCGTCGGCGAAACGCCAAGCTCCCTGGCGTAGAAGGAAGCGGGCTTGTGCGATCGGAAATGGCGCTGAATGAGTTCGTTCAGCATTCCCAGCCGCCGCTCATTCTCGTCGGGCGGAAGCTCGCGCGTGTTACCCTGATCGGAAATCCTCGCTGTCAGCCTGAGCGCCAAGGCGACATAGGCAGCTAATACCTCGTTGCGGCCGCTGCGCCGGTTTTCGAATTCGTCGCCCAGCCGCCGCAATGTCTGCATGACATAGGCTGCCTCGACATTCTCAGGATCGAGCGGCGTCAGATGCGGTGCCGCCAGCCATTCGCCGAGCTGGCTTTTATCGCCGAGCGGATGGCCGAGATGCGATCTCAACAGGGTGATCACCAGGCCGTCGACATCGCGTGAAAAGCGAAAACCGTGATTGAGCCCAGGCGGCACGGTGATGATTGCCGGCGGCCGGAGGGCATGGCTCCTTTCGCCGAAAATCGCATCGCCCGAACCGCCCTCGATGTACAATATCTGAAAGAAACTTTCGTGGCGGTGCAGACGAATTTCCCATTGATGCAGGCTGCTGCGGGAGCGAATTGTTTCGCAATGCAACCAAAAATCCAGCCCTCGCCTGGTATTTTCGCCGTAGAGTTCATAGGTAGGAACATGTCTGCTCATGGGGCTCCTCCCGCACCAATGTTCGATTAGTGCAATTTTTAGGCTGGGATGTCCATTGCTGCGACGAGGGCGGCACGGCAGAATCTGACAAAACGCAAAAATGCAAGGAGGAAGCATTTGCGAACTCAGGTCGCCATTATCGGTTCAGGTCCATCCGGCCTGCTGCTCGGCCAGCTTCTGACCGAAGCCGGCATCGACAATGTCATTGTCGATCGCGTCAACAAGGATTACATCCTCGGCAGGGTTCGCGCCGGCGTTCTCGAGGAAGGCACCGTCGGGCTGCTGGATCAAGCCAAGTCAGGCGCGAGGCTGCATGCCGAAGGCCTGCCGCATGACGGTTTCTCACTGGCCTTCGACGGCCGCGACCATCGCATCGACCTGCACGAATTGACTGGCGGCAGGCGCGTCACCGTCTACGGACAGACGGAAGTGACGCGCGATCTCATGGAACGGCGCGAAGCGAGCGGCTCCCCATCGATCTACGATGCCGCCAACGTCACGCCGCATGATTTCGACGGCCACTCTCCCTTCGTCACTTATACCAAGGACGGTGCTACGCAACGCATCGATTGCGACTTCATCGCCGGCTGCGACGGCTTTCACGGCGCGAGCCGCAAGGCCGTGCCCGAAAAGGCGATCCGGAGTTTCGAAAAGGTCTATCCCTTCGGCTGGCTGGGCGTCCTTGCCGACGTGGCGCCGGTCAGCCATGAACTGATCTACGCCAACCATCCCAGAGGCTTTGCGCTCTGTTCGATGCGCTCGGCCACCCGCAGCCGCTACTACATCCAATGCACGCTCGACGAGAAGATCGAGGACTGGAGCGACGATCGCTTCTGGGACGATCTGCGAAGGCGTCTGCCGGCGCATCACGCCGAGGCATTGACGACTGCGCCGTCCTTCGAGAAATCCATCGCTCCGCTGCGCTCCTTCGTCGCCGAACCGATGCGTTTCGGCCGGCTCTTCCTTGTCGGCGACGCCGCCCATATCGTCCCGCCGACTGGCGCCAAGGGGTTGAACCTTGCAGCCAGCGACGTCCACTACCTTTACTCCGGGCTGGTCGAACATTACCGCGAACGCTCGAATAGCGGCATCGACGCCTATTCGCAGAAGGCGCTCGCCCGGGTGTGGAAGGCCGTACGGTTTTCCTGGTGGATGACGACGATGATGCACCGTTTTCCCGATACCGGTGATTTCGAACAGAAGATCCAAGAGGCCGAACTCGACTATCTCACCCATTCCCGCGCCGCCTCGACGGTGCTCGCGGAAAACTATGTGGGATTGCCATTCTGACGGGGAGATTGGCGACGGATGCAAGCCACATTGAACACGGAGCTGGCCGTCCATTGTTTCCGCTCCAGTTCATAACAGTGTGAACATGAATTCCGGGATACGTCGTGGCTGAGGTCGACGATCTCTTGGGAAAACTCGGACTGGCTTCACTGACGCATCGCAAGGTCAATGAGATTGCCTATGGTCAGCAGCGGCTTCTCGAGATCGCCGTGGCGCTGGCGCTGAGACCGAAGGTGCTGCTGCTCGACGAGCCGGCAGCCGGCGTGCCGCAGAGCGATACCGGTCGCATCGAGCAGGCGCTCGCCGATCTCCCCACCGATCTCGCCGTGCTGATGATCGAACACGACGTGGATCTTGTCTTCCGTTTTGCGAAACGCGTCATCGTGCTTACGTCAGGCGCAATCATCTTCGATGGCCGGCCTGAAGACGTCACCAGGGATGTGCGCGTGCGCGAGGCCTATCTCGGGAGCTATGCCAATGCCAGCCATATCGCTTGAGGTCGAAAATCTGTCGGCCGGATATGGGCCGACACGCGTGCTCGAAGGTATTTCCCTCTCCGTGCCGGCAGGAGCCCGGCTCGCCGTATTCGGCCGCAACGGCATGGGCAAGACCACGCTGCTCGCAACGCTCGCCGGCCAGACCAGGCGATACCAGGGCAGTATCCGCCTCGGCGGTTCGGATGTCACCACGGCACCGAGCGCAACACGGGCGCATAAGGGCCTGGGATATGTGCCGCAGACGCGCTGCGTCTTCCCGACGCTGACGGTCGAAGAGAACCTTTTCGTCGGCTTGAAGACGCGGCCGGAGACGCGTTGGAGGAAGCCTATGCCATGTTCCCGCGACTGAAGGAGCGCCGCCGCAACCTCGGCAGCCAGCTCTCCGGCGGCGAGCAGCAGATGCTCTCCACCGCCCGCACCATTCTCGGCCGCCCCTCCGTTCTGCCGCTCGACGAGCCGCTGGAAGGCCTCGCCCCCGTTGTCCGCGAGGAATTGATGGCTGCCTTTGCCGAACTCGCCAAGACAGGAGACATGACCATCCTCCTGGTCGAACAGCGTATCCAGAGCGCGCTCGATTTCGCCGATCAGGTCGTCATTCTCGAACGAGGCAGACTGGCCTGGACGGGAACGCCGGAGAGCCTCACCAGGGATCACGAGGTCGTCGAGAGCCTGCTCGGGGTCGGCGGACTGCATTGACGCAGAGATCGGCAGAACTGCGGACCTGCCGATCAACTCCCTTTCACCCAGTATATCGTCATGATGACGTCATCACCTGCCTGTCATTATTGGACTGTCTGAAAGGTTTCTGCAGGCCAAATCGATGCATCGCCAGAAGAGGCGGGGAACATCCTGATCAACGAAACGGCATCCGCGCAGGACAGCGCATACAATCGTCATTGATAGTCACGATCGACGTCGATGCCGATCCCTTTACTTGGATGCCTGGGCTGCAGCCAACCGATTCTGTTGGATTTGACGTTCGGAATCGACCCTACACTCTATGAATTCCGTTGCCAGACACCCGATAGGGTTGCATAGTTGAACACAACATTACACGGGGGATAGAAATGGCAAACCACAAGCCGGTCGCAGGCGACGTATACCAGCCTATTTTCAACATCGACAACCCGATCGACGGCAACATCCTGGACAGCACCAGTTCCACGGATGCCGACGGCGATCGGGTGCGCCTCAACTTCGTAAACGGACAGCGAATTCCGCAGCCGGCCGATCCGGATGGGCCTGCCACAACGACGACGATCGAGGGAAAATACGGCACGCTGACCGTCTATTCCAACGGCAACTACACCTACGAACTCGATCACATCAACCCGGTGGTGGCGGCGCTCGGCCCGGGAGATCAACTCGTCGATCAGTTCAATTTCAAGATCTCGGACGGCAAAGGCGCCACCGACTTCGGCCTGCTCAATATCGCGGTCGACCTGCCGGAGCGCGGCGACGTCTTCGTCAATTTCGAGGATGTCGGCACCCACGACTTCCCCACGGGCTACAAAGGCTTCGATTGGGGCGCCTGGCACGATGGTGACGACGCAACGATACACAAGGAAGCCGACGGCAACCATTATCTGTCGGGTGGCGTGTTCTGGACACCCATCCAGGCCGCCGATGGCGGCGCCTTCCAGCTTGAGCAATTCAGTGTCGCCAACGGCACGTCGGACTATGACAACGTTCTGACGATCGAAGGTAGGCTGAACGGCGATACCGTATTCTTGGTCACGGTCAACATCACCGCCGACAGCATTCATGACCCGCAAGTGATCGATCTCAGCACCTACGGCGCAATCGACTATCTCGTGCTCGACACCGAGCCCGTCATCACCGAAACGAGCGGCCCGGACTATTACGGCGCGCAATACGACAACTTCCATTTCATTGTTTGATGGATCGGGAAAGGGCATCGTATCGCCGAAAACTTGCATCTTTTCCGAGCACGTCCTGCAGCGGCTATCCGGTACCAATTTCTTGCGATAGCTGATCGACCTCAGCCTTGCTAGCATTGGATCGTCCGAGGGGGGACGATTATGCTGGGATGGAGGAAATGATGCAGTCAGTCGGAATCATCAGGTTAGCGGCGCTCATGTTCTCGCTGGCCGTATGGGCTATTATTATCGCTACCTCATACCATCTTTGGACGACGAAGATGCCGATATTGCTTTTGGCGCTCTACAGATAGTGTCCTCGGCATTGGCGGAAATTCTGCAGATCAGAGCTGGCCGCGCGATCGCCGGAACCGGCTCGAAATCGAGCCGCAAAAATCGCTCATTCTGCAATTGAGGAGATGGTAGCGGAGGAGGGATTTGAACCCCCGACACAAGGATTATGATTCCTCTGCTCTGACCTACTGAGCTACTCCGCCACTGGTCAACGATACCTGCTCGCGAAGCGATGCCGGTTCGTGGGATGAGCGGCTTATAAGGTGCGCTTCGGCTTTGTGTCAAGCGCATGATCGAGAAAAACGGTGGGCTTTGTGGGGCGCCGTTTCCTATAGCTTTCAGGCGGCGACGGGGCTGGCCAAAAGCGCCTTCAGCGAGGCTTCCGCCGAAGGCTCGCGCTCGGAGCGCTCGATGAAGCCGCCGCCGAAGACGCGGGCGTTATCACCGGGGGCGGAATAAAGCGCGCAGGCCTGGCCGGGCGCGATGCCCGCCTCGCCGACCGTCAGGTCGACATAGGTGCCGGTCGCATCGACATGCAGCACGGCGGGTGCCGGCGCCCTCGTCGAGCGGACCTTGGCGTAGCAGGCAAAGCCTTTGCCGGAAGCCGCTCCCGCAAGCGTTTCATCGCCCAGCCAGTTGACGTCTCGGAGATAGACGCGGTGCGTCTCCAGTGCCTCTTTCGGCCCGACGATCACGCGGCGCGAGCGGGCGTCGAGAAAGACGACGTAGAGCGGCTCGCCGGTGGCGATGCCGATGCCGCGGCGCTGGCCGATCGTGAAATGCAGGATGCCCTCATGGGTACCGAGCACGCGACCGTCGAGATGGACGATCTCGCCAGCAAGCGCCGCATTCGGCTTCAGCTTGGTGATGATGTCGGAATATTTGCCCTGCGGCACGAAGCAGATGTCCTGGCTGTCGGCCTTCTTGGCGACGACGAGGCCCATTTCCTCGGCAAGCCTGCGGGTCTCGGCCTTCGGCAGGCCGCCCAAGGGAAAGCGCAGATAATCGATCTGTTCCTGCGTCGTGGCGAAGAGGAAATAGCTTTGGTCGCGGTCGGCATCGGCCGGGCGGAACAGCGCGCGGCGGCCGGGGCTTTCCGGCGAAGGGTTCCGGGCCGAACGGATATAGTGGCCGGTCGCCAGCGCATCGGCGCCGAGCTCCTTGGCCGTCGCCAGCAGGTCGGCAAATTTGACGGTCTGGTTGCAGGACACGCAGGGGATCGGCGTTTCGCCCGCCACATAGCTTTCGGCGAAGGGATTGATCACCGTCTCGCGAAAGCGCTTCTCGTAATCGAGCACGTAATGCGGGATGCCGAGCGTTTCGCAGACGCGGCGCGCATCGTCGATATCCTGGCCGGCGCAGCAGGAGCCGGCACGGTGAACGGCGGCGCCATGATCGTAAAGCTGCAGCGTAATGCCGAGCACATCGTAACCCTGCTGTTTGAGGAGGCCGGCGACGACGGATGAATCGACGCCGCCCGACATGGCGACGACGACGCGGGTCTCTTCCGGCTTCTTGTCAAAATCCAGTGTGTTCAACGATGTGCCAATTCTGCTCGGGTCACGATCCGCCCTTGCGCTGCAATTGCGGCGGATTTGCTGATCTCCGGCGGGATCGGCCGCCGTGTCTCGATGAGGGACCGATATAGAAAGGATTGCCTCTGGACGCAAGGGGCGGGCCTTCGGACGGCCGATAGTTTCGCATTCCCAGTTGAAAAGAGGGCGCAGCCGAAGCCGCGCCTTGGTAAAGCGGGGGGTGCGGCTCAGGTGCCGATCAGCTTGTTACAGGCGAATGCGATGCCCGGATTGGCGATGATGGCAGTCACGAGCGCCAGTCCGATCACCGAGAATGAATAGCGTTTCATATGCATCCTCCTTCCAGCCCGCGACAATTATGAGGGTTCGGCCGTCGTTCTCAAAATAACGAATGCTTGATGGCGCCCGACAACCGCCGCCGAAGGCAGCGATCCTCTATGCCTGTCCATGCTGGGGGCCTCCATCTGCTCGCCTTCAGCAAAGGGGAAGTTCGGGGGCGGCTCATGCCGACTCCAGACAGAATATCGGAAAAATTAAATAAAATCAGCCTCATAATCGAGGCTAAATCTTAAGCTTCCATCGGCGAAATGAGCAAAGCGGCAAGCTGCGATCATGATTCTGGCTTCCAAAAAATAATGGGGCGCCATGGAACAATTCCACCGATTGTGCGTTGCCGGGCTACATCGATGTCGCAATGGGATGCTGAGGAGGGTTTCATGGCCAGGGTCGGCACGACAACGGATTACAGCAGGATCAGGCATTGGATCGAAGAGCGCGGCGGCCATCCCGCCCGTATCCAGAACGCGCCGGACAGCGAAACCGTCCGCGTCGATTTCACCTCGGAACCGCTGGAGGAGATTTCCTGGGACGAATTCTTCGAGGGTTTTGACGGTAGCAGGCTCGCTTTCCTTCACCGCACAAAGGCACAGGACGATGCCGCCCGTCTTGGCAGGATTGTCCGCCGACGCCGGCATCACTGACGCTCACCGGTTCGTCAATGGCAGAAACCCGGCGCCGTTTCCCGCGCCGGGTTTTCCATGTTTTCCTTGGGAGGAAACCTAGTCGATGTTGAAGGTGAGCAGCTTTGCCTGGCGGATCGCCTGGTGGGCCGTCAGCTGCGCAAGCACGCTGTCATCAACCTCGCCGTCGACATAGAGCAGCGCGATGGCGTCGCCGCCTTGCTTGTCGCGGCCGAGCTGGAAGTTGGCGATGTTGACGCCAGCGGCACCGAGCGTCGTGCCGATGAAGCCGATCATGCCGGGAACGTCGGTGTTGGTGATGTAGATCATGTGCGAGCCGACATCCGCATCGAGGTTGATGCCCTTGATCTGGATGAAACGCGGCTTGCCGTCCGAAAACACCGTGCCGGCGACCGAGCGCGTCATGCTTTCCGTCGTCACCGTCAGCTTGATATAGCCGTCGAAGACGCCAGTTTTGTCGCGCTTGACCTCGGACAGCACGACGCCCTTTTCCTTGACCATGATCGGCGCCGAAACCATGTTGACATCGGCGACCTGCGGGCGGATGAGGCCGGCGAGCACGGCGCTCGTCAGCGCCCGCGTGTTCATGCCGGCCGTGACGCCGTCATAGAGGATCTCAATTTCCTTAATCGGCTCCTCGGTGACCTGCCCGACGAAGGCGCCGAGAACATCGGCGAGACGGATGAAGGGCTTCAGGATCGGCGCTTCCTCGGCGGTGATCGACGGCATATTGATGGCGTTGGAGACCGCGCCGTTGACGAGGTAATCCGCCATCTGTTCGGCCACCTGCAGAGCGACGTTTTCCTGCGCCTCGGTGGTCGAGGCGCCGAGATGCGGCGTGCAGACGACGTTCGGCAGGCCGAAGAGCGGGCTTTCCTTGGCAGGCTCGACCTCGAACACGTCGAAAGCGGCGCCGGCGACATGGCCGGATTTGATGGCTTCGGCAAGCGCTGCCTCGTCGACCAGGCCGCCGCGGGCGCAATTGATGATGCGCACCCCGGGCTTGGTCTTTGCCAGGGCATCCTTGTTGAGGATGCCGCGCGTCTTGTCGGTCATCGGCACATGCAGCGTGATGAAATCGGCGCGAGCGAAAAGCTCGTCGAGCTCGACCTTGGTAACGCCCATCTCCTCGGCGCGCTCCTTCGAAAGGAACGGATCGTAGGCGACGACATGCATCTTCAGGCCGATGGCGCGGGCGCAGACGATCGAGCCGATATTGCCGGCGCCGATGACGCCGAGCGTCTTGCCGGTAATCTCGACGCCCATGAATTTCGACTTCTCCCACTTGCCGGCCTGGGTCGAGGTATCGGCTGCCGGAAGCTGGCGGGCGACGGCGAACATCAGCGCGATCGCGTGTTCGGCCGTGGTGATCGAATTGCCGAAGGGCGTGTTCATGACGATGATGCCGCGGCGCGAGGCAGCCGGAATATCGACATTATCGACGCCGATGCCGGCGCGGCCGACGACCTTGAGGTTCTTCGCCCCCGCGATAATCTTTTCCGTCACCTTGGTGGCCGAGCGGATGGCTAGGCCATCATAGTTGCCGATGACTTCGAGCAGACGGTCTTTGTCCTTGCCGAGCTGCGGTTCGAAATCGACTTCGACACCGCGGTCGCGGAAAATCTGGACGGCGGTTTCCGACAATTCGTCGGATACGAGAACGCGAGGTGCCACTATGGCCTCCTTCAAAAGTGTTCAGCGATGGATGAAATAGGAATGCTGGGCTCCGCCCGATGGCGGAGCCGGATGCGATCAGGTCAGGCGGCAGCCTGAGCAAGCTGCGCCTTCTGGGTTTCGAAAGCCCAGGAAAGCCACGGCATCAGCTTCTGCATGTCGGATGCCTCGATCGTGGCGCCGGCCCAGATACGCAAGCCGGACGGCGCGTCGCGGTAGTGGCCGACGTCATAGGCGACGCCTTCCTTTTCCAGGAGGCCGACGAGACCCTTAGCGAAATTCGCCTGGCCATCGTCGTCGAGGGCGCTCACGTCCTTATCGACGATCTTCAGGCAGACGGAGGTGTTCGAGGCCGTTTCCGCCTTGACGGCGAGATTGGCAATCCAATCGTTTGCGGCAACGAAATCGTGGATGACCTTGGCATTGGCATCGGCGCGACCGATCAGAGCCTTGAGACCGCCGAGCTGCTTAGCCCAGAGAAGCGCATCGATATAGTCCTCGACGCAGAGCATCGACGGCGTGTTGATCGTCTCGCCCTGGAAGATGCCTTCGATCAGCTTGCCGCCGGAGGTCAGGCGGAAGATCTTCGGTAGCGGCCATGCCGGCTGATAGGAGATGAGCCGTTCGACGGCACGCGGCGACAGGATGAGGATGCCGTGCGCGCCCTCGCCACCCAGAACCTTCTGCCAGGAGAAGGTGACGACATCGAGCTTGGCGAAATCGAGTTCCTGCGCAAAAGCGGCCGAGGTGGCGTCACAGATCGTCAGGCCCTTGCGGTCGGCGGGAATGAAATCGGCGTTCGGCACGCGCACGCCGGATGTGGTGCCGTTCCAGGTGAAGACGACGTCGCGGTCGAAATCGACGGTCGCGAGATCGGGAAGCTCGCCGTAACCGGCTTCGAGCTTGCGCACATCCTTGAGCTTCAACTGCTTGACGACGTCGGTGACCCAGCCGGCGCCGAAGCTTTCCCAGGCGAGCATGTCGACGCCGCGTTCGCCGAGCAGCGACCAGAGCGCCATTTCAACGGCGCCGGTATCGGAAGCCGGAACGATGCCGATGCGATAATCCGCCGGCACGTCGAGAATTTCACGGGTAAGGTCGATGGCCTGCTTGAGCTTGGCCTTGCCGACCTTCGCGCGGTGCGAACGGCCGAGAGCCGCGTCGGAAAGGGCTTCGAGCGACCAACCGGGGCGCTTCGAGCACGGGCCAGAAGAAAAATGGGTATTGTGCGGACGGATGTCCGGCTTTGCGGTCTTCGCCATGGTGCTATCCTCTCAGATAGAAAGCCCTTCGTTGGGGAAGGGTGTCCCGCCGCCGTGTGTATGGATCGGACGCTTCATAGTCAAGATCGAAGTGTCGCAAGCAGAAGATATTTTGACGCAGGCAAGGCGGCCGAAACGAAAAAAGCCGCCCGGACTCGGGCGGCTTTCTGATGCAAGAGAGTGAATTACTTGTAGACCGGCTGCTGCAGCGGGATTGCCGGCGGCTCGTAGGCGACCGGCTGGGCGCAGCCACCGAAGAGATAGCGGGCGCCGACGCGAGCTTCGTGGACGCTGAGACCCTTGTCGCGGCCCGGGCCGCCATTTTCTGCGAAGCCGAACATGTTGCCGCCGTCGATATGCAGGTAGCGGTAGCCGACATCGGCCTTGATGTTGCAGGTCACGTCGATCGAGGCGCCGGCCATGAGCGCGTAGGTGAAGCGCCAGTTGCCCTTGCCGCCATGGGTGACCTGATCGTCGCAGAAGCTGCCGTCATCGGCGCAGGCGACGTTGCGGAGATTCTTCCACTTCACATAGGAACCGCCGATACCGGCGCCGACATACGGCGTGACGTAGCCATAGGTGCCGAGATCGACGTAAGCGTTGGCAAGCAGCGTATAGGCGGTCAGCGAAGAGCGGTCGCTCGACGTGCAATCCACCAGCGGGAAGCCGCACTGCCCAGATGTCGAGCCCTTGAAATCAGCCTGCGTGAGATAGTCAAAAGTCAGATCGGTGCGCAGATAGCTGTTGATCTGATAACCGACACCGCCGCCGACCGTCCATGCGTCGTCCAGATCGGCACGGTCGAAATCGACTTCCGTGGCGTTGCTGCCCTGGAAATAGCGGGCGCCGCGCAGATCGGTGAAGGCATAACCGACATCGCCGCGCAGGTACCAGCCGGTCGCTTCGCTGACCGTCACCTCAGGCGGCTGCTCCGGGATAGGCTCGGCAGGGGCGAGGTCCGCGGAATAGGCGTTTGTCGCGATCAACAATGCGGCAAAGATGCCGGACAAGCTTCTTTTCATGGATCCCACTCCAAAATCCCGTTGCGTCGGCAGGCTCAAGTCGCTGCCAATCTGGTACGCGTCGCATGGATAATGAATGGGAAACGTTAAAAGCTGCTTAACCACGCTTGTTTACCTTGATGCAGGCACCGCCACGTCCTCGACATGGGTCGGGTTGCATCGTCGGAATGGTTCAGCCTCGGCAAAAGCAGCAGACGACATAAGCGCGCATGAAAAAAGCCGGCGCTTTCGCACCGGCTTTCCATAGTCTGGCCTGATGGGATCAGGCTGCGGTCCGGACGTTCGAGATCGTGCCGATCAGCTCATTGACGATGCGCTCGATCTGGGCGCGGTCGTCGCCTTCGGCCATGACGCGGATCAACGGCTCGGTGCCCGAGGGGCGAATGACGAGGCGACCGCTCCTGGCCAGCTCGGCTTCGGCATCGGCGATCGCCTTCTGCACCTGGATATCCTCCAGCGGCTTGCCGCCGCTGATGCGGACATTGCGCAGGAGCTGCGGCACCGGCTCGAAACGGCGGCAGACCTCGCTGACGGTCCGGCCGGTGCGCTTCACTGCGGCAAGGATCTGCAGCGCCGCGACGAGGCCGTCGCCGGTCGTGCCATAATCCGAGAGCACGATATGGCCGGACTGTTCGCCGCCGACATTGTAATTGTGCTGGCGCATATGCTCGACGACGTAGCGGTCGCCGACCTTCGTGCGGGCAAGCGCCATGCCGCGCTCGTCGAGGAAACGCTCGAGGCCGAGGTTGGACATCACAGTGGCAACAATGCCGTTGCCCCGCAGCTGCTGGCTCTCGGCCCAGCTTTCGGCAATGACGGCCATCAGTTGGTCGCCGTCGACGATCGAACCATTCTCGTCGATAATGATGACGCGATCCGCGTCGCCGTCGAGCGCAATGCCGATATCGGCGCGCACCTCGTCGACCTTTTTCTGCAGGGCGACGGGGCTGGTGGAACCGCAATTGAGATTGATGTTGGTGCCGTTCGGCTCGTTGCCGATCGTCACGACATCCGCACCCAGCTCCCACAGCACGGCGGGCGCCACTTTATAGGCAGCACCATTGGCGCAGTCGATCGCGATCCGCAGGCCCTGCAGCGTCACGTCGCGCGGCAAAGTCCGCTTGGCATGTTCGATATAGCGGTCATGCACACCGTCGACGCGCTTGGCACGGCCGATGTCATCGGATTTGGCGAGCTGCGCGTTCAGGTCCTTTTCGAGCAGGTCCTCGATCTCGGCTTCGAGCTCGTCTGAAAGCTTGTAGCCGTCGGGGCCGAAGAGCTTGATGCCGTTATCCTCGTAGGGATTGTGCGAAGCCGAGATCATCACACCGATATCGCAGCGCAGCGAGCGCGTCAGCATGGCGACGGCAGGTGTCGGGATCGGGCCGAGAATGAAGGCGTCGAGGCCGGCGGCCGTGAAGCCCGCGACCATGGCATTCTCAAGCATATAACCGGAAAGGCGCGTATCCTTGCCGATGACGACACGGTGGCGGTGGTTGCCCCGGCGGAAGATCGTGCCGGCGGCAATGCCGACCCGCATCGCGAGATCCGGCGTCATCGGGAAGACGTTGGATTGGCCGCGAATGCCGTCGGTCCCGAAATAGCGTCTTTTCATCTGCACTCCTGCGTTTTCGCGCGCCATTCAAGGCAGCGCATCCTTTCAAGCAAATCCGGCTTCAATGGGATGTCGTCAATCCAGAAGCGTGATTTATGCTTGCCTCAATTCAGCGGAATGCCACAAAATGCGGCGATCGGCACGTAAATTAGCAAGAAAAATGATTATATCCCGTTACCAATAGAAAAAGCCGAATCTCCCGCCTGGGAAATCCGGCCTTGTTCAAGATGGTGCCGCTGTTCAATGCGGTTGCGGTTCGAGGCCGCCTTCGGGCTCGTCGCCCTTGGTGGCAGGCCGTGCGCCGGCCTTCGGAACCGCCGAGCCGCGGCTTGGCGGCGAATCATCGCCGAGGTCGCGAGACGGCTTCTCGCCGCGGATCAGCGCCTTGATCTCCTCGCCGGTCAGAGTCTCGTATTCGAGGAGACCTTCGGCAAGGGCGACGAATTCGTCGTGCTTTTCCGTCAGGATCGTGCGGGCCTGGGTATAGGCTTCGTCGATCAGGCGGCGCACTTCATTGTCAATCTTCTGCGCGGTGGCTTCCGAAACATTCTTCGACTGCGATACCGAGTGGCCGAGGAAGACTTCCTGCTGGTTCTCGCCATAGGCGACCTGACCGAGCTGATCGGAGAAGCCCCACTGCGTGACCATGGCGCGGGCAAGCTTGGTCGCCTGCTCGATGTCGGAGGAGGCACCCGAAGTGATGTTCTCCTTGCCGAAGGTGAGCTCTTCGGCGACGCGGCCACCCATCATGATGCAGAGGCGCGAGACCATCCACTTGTAGCTCATCGAGTAGCGGTCGCCCTCGGGAAGCTGCATGACCATGCCGAGTGCACGACCGCGCGGAATGATCGTCGCCTTGTGCAACGGATCGGCGACGGCGACGTTGAGCGCGGTGATGGCGTGACCGGCCTCATGGTAAGCGGTGAGCTTCTTCTCCGCCTCGGTCATCGCCGAGGAACGGCGCTCGGCGCCCATCATGATCTTGTCTTTGGCGTCTTCGAATTCCTGCATGGTGACGACGCGCTTGTTGCGGCGGGCGGCCATGAGGGCGGCTTCGTTGACGAGGTTCATCAGGTCGGCGCCGGAAAAACCGGGTGTGCCGCGGGCGAGAACCTTGAGATCGACATTCGGCGCCAGCGGAACATTGCGGGCGTGCACCTTGAGGATGCGCTCGCGGCCGACGATATCGGGGTTCGGCACGACGACCTGACGGTCAAAACGGCCGGGACGCAGCAGCGCCGGGTCGAGCACGTCGGGACGGTTGGTGGCGGCAATCAGGATCACGCCTTCATTCGCCTCGAAGCCGTCCATTTCGACCAGCAACTGGTTCAGCGTCTGCTCGCGTTCGTCATTGCCGCCGCCGAGACCGGCGCCGCGATGACGGCCGACCGCATCGATTTCGTCGATGAAGATGATGCAGGGCGCATTCTTTTTCGCCTGCTCGAACATATCGCGTACGCGGCTGGCGCCGACGCCGACGAACATTTCGACGAAGTCGGAACCTGAAATGGTGAAGAAGGGCACGTTGGCTTCGCCGGCAACCGAGCGGGCAAGCAGCGTCTTGCCGGTGCCCGGAGGACCGACGAGCAGCACGCCGCGCGGGATCTTGCCGCCGAGACGCTGGAATTTCTGCGGATCACGCAGGAATTCGACGATTTCCTCGAGATCCTGCTTGGCCTCGTCGACGCCGGCGACGTCTTCGAAGGTCACACGGCCATGCGCTTCGGTGAGCAGCTTGGCCTTGGACTTGCCGAAGCCCATCGCGCCACGTGAGCCGCCCTGCATCTGCCGCATGAAGAACAGCCAGACACCGAGAATCAGAAGCATCGGCAAAAGCGTGCCGAGATAGCTGAGGAAACCCGAAGAGCCGTCCGTTTCAGGGCGGGCGGAAACCAGGACGTTCTTCGACTGCAGGCGATCGAGCAGGCTGTCGTCGATCACAGGCGAATAGGTCTGGAAGGTGGTGCCATTTTCAACATAGCTCCCTGAGACACGGTTGCCCGTGACTACGACTTCCTTCACGCGGCCCGCATCGACCTCACGCAGAAACTGCGAATAAGGGATTTCGCGGGAGCCCGTCTGCGCCGGCGCCGTCTGAAACATACTGAAAAGGGCGATCAGCAGAAGCGCTATGATCGCCCACAAGGCGAAATTACGTAAGTTAGGGTTCATTGAACTCCCCAGCACTGGAACAGCCGCCTCATGGCGACCGTCTTATTCTTCTCTAACATAGGGTTGCGCCGTGCGATTGCCAAGGCGATCCCCCAGGTCAGATGGTTTTTCCGTCAATACTTCTTAAAGGCGGCCTCGCATAGGGCGCCGTCGCGAAAACCGCCGAAAGCCTGTTGGCAAAGATGAAATCAAATCGTGTCAAAAAGCGGTCGAAGGGTGCGAAATAGGGCGTGAGGTCGACCCTGCGGACGAATTCCTCGGATAAAGGGGCTCCTTCGGCGGTTAAAGCCGGCGCGGAGGCGACGGCGCGCTTCCATGCCGCCTTGGGGAGGTGATGCATACGCTCCCTCATTCCTGTGCTCGGACTTGATCCGAGGGATGTCACAGGAATCCAGCCACCGCGCGTCCGCGCGGTGATTGACTCAACAATGCGTGAAGCGTCTCCCGCGCCCAAGGACTTGGGCGCGCTGGATTCCTGTGACATCCCTCGGGCAAAGCCCTGAGGCCACAGGAATGAGGGAGCGTGTGGATCGGCGGCCTCGACCACCATCGATGTGGACAAACCATTCCACGCATAAAACCTTCCATCCCACACCCCAGCCTCTCCCGGCGGCAATAACAACGGCATTATCCCCCGGCTCTCGCGCGTGAGATAAAGCCCGTCACGCCTGAGATCGAAAACCACCCTGCCGGCGGTCATCCGTCCCGGTTCACTGCCGGTGGCAAATGCAAGGATACGCTCCATATGCGCCCTCCCCGGCGCAAACGGCTGTCCGCCGAAAACAGCCGTCAGGCGCCCAAGCGCATAATCGAGGACGGCCCGATCCTGCCGCAGCCCATCCGGCAGCACCCGCCCGAGCAGACCGCGGTGAAGCGTGAAGTGACGATCCAGCCATTCGGCGCCGCCGAACGACAGAGCCAACCGCTCCGCCCAGGCCGCACGAATATCCTTCTGCGCCGATGTATCGGCCGAAAGCTGCCGGCGCGTCCGCGCGCGCTCATATTTCATATCCTCGTTGCTGGGATCGTCGATCCATCCCGCGCCTCGTTCTCTCAGGAAAGCGCGGACATCTGCCCGGGTGGAAAAAAGAAGCGGCCGTAAAATCCAGAAACGCCGATCGAAGAGCACCGCATCGGCAATACCCGTCGAAATCTGCTCTGTCCGCATGCCGTGCATGGCAAGTGTTTCGCGCTGGTCATCGAATGTGTGGCCGGTGACGATGAGATCAGCGTCGGATGCTCTCGCTGCCTCGACCAGAAGGCCATAGCGCGCCTCACGGGCAGCAGCCATGATGCCGGTTTTCGGCTTGGCGCCCTGCCAGACCAGGGTGGTGTGGGAAATGCCGCGCGATGCGCAGAGGGCTGCGACGTCTCGCGCCTCGTCTGCGGAACCTGCACGCAGCGCATGGTCGACGGTTGCAGCGCATAGGGAAATCTTGAGATGGGGCGCGGCCTTCACGGCTTCATCGAGAAGGAGAAGCAGGCCGGTCGAATCGCTGCCGCCCGAAATCGCGACGAGAATGCGCGCGGGGCTTTGAAGCGAGCTAAGAAACTGGAGGATCGCCTGTTGCGGCGACGGGGCTTCCGGAGGCATGCCGGAAGACCTTAGCAGGCGAGGCGCTTCTGTTCGCTCGCAACCTTGCTGATGACGGCACGTGAAGCCTTCGGATAACGCTTCGAGACTTCGCGCAACGTCGCACAGGCCGTCTCCTTATTGTCGAGGGCGGCAAGCGACATGCCGAGCTTCAGCAGCATTTCCGGCGCCTTTTCGGAGGTACCGTATTTCTGGTGCGCATTGAGGAAGGTTTTGGCCGCCTCATTATACTTGCCCTGCGAATAGAGCGCTTCGCCAAGCCAGAAATTGGCGTCCGCCGCCCGCGCGCTGCTCGGGTAGCGGGTGATGTACTGCGTGAATTCCTGTTCGGCCGTGCTGTAATCGCCGGACAAGACGTGGCCATAGGCGGCCTTGTACTGGTCCGCCTCACCGCCGAGCGAGGCGGTCTGCTGCGGCGCTTTGGGGTTGGCATCGGGAATCGGGCCGGAACCGATTGTGGCATTATCGTCGACGGTTCCGCCGATCGGATTGCCGTTCTTATCGAAATCGATCGAGCCGAGTTCCTTCGGCGGCTGGCCGAGACCGCTATTCTCAGGCACGCCCGTGGAGGGAGCCGTTTCGGCTCCCTGCGGCGCTTGGATCACTTTGGCGATGTCGTCGCCGCCCGAGGCTGCCGGAGCGGCATCGGTCTCGCTCTTCTTGACGGGAGCCTTGGCACCGCCGCCGCCGGAACCCGTCTTTTCCAGCTGCTGGAAGCGGAATTCATTGTCTTCCTGCTGCTTGCGGATCGTCTCCTGCATCTGCAGCAGCTGAAAGCTCATCTCCTCGATCCGCCCATTCAACTGCCGCAATTGCTCTTCGAGCTGCTGCACGCGGACCTCCGCATCGCCGCTCTGCACCTTGACGACGGGCGGCGCCGCCTGGTTTTCCGCGGATCGGCCGCCGAGATGCAGCCCAAAGAACGAGGCGGAATAGGCCGCCCTTTCGCTCCCGGTCACAGCCGCGAGGCACAGCATGCCTGCCACGACAAGTTTCTTCATATGTATCGTCCTGTCCCAGTGATTCTTCGCACCTCGATGGCACGAACAGGAGATTTTTCCAATTGCTTTCAAAAAGCAACGGAGTCTGGCCAAAGTGTGGTCAAAAAGAAAAGGCGGCCCCTTCAGGGACCGCCTTCCGAAAGCCAGCTGTACCGGCAAATTACATGCCGGCGCCGCCGAGAACCGTGACCGCACGGCGGTTCTGCGACCAGCAGGAAATATCGTCGCAGACGGCGACCGGACGTTCCTTACCGTAGGAAATCGTCTTCAGGCGCTGCGCCGGGACGCCGCGCGAAGCGAGATAATCCTTGGCCGCAGCCGCACGGCGGGCGCCGAGCGCGAGGTTGTACTCGCGCGTGCCGCGTTCGTCGGCATGGCCTTCGACGGTGATCTGGTAGTTCGGGTAGCGGGCGAGCCACTGCGCCTGACGGTCGAGCGTCTGCGAAGCATCGGCACGGATCGACGAAGAGTCGGTGTCGAAGAAGATGCGGTCGCCGACATTGACCGTGAAGTCCTGGGCCGAGCCCGGCGTTGCCGCACCACCCGCGCCACCGGCGCCGAGGCCGAGATCGCCGGCGCTGTTCGGCGGCTTCTTAGCGCAGCTCGCGAGGGCGAGACCGGCGACAAGCGCGATCATGACGGGGTTGCGGGCGAAATTCTGCATGCGGCTCATTGCCGGGGTGTGAATTCGGCTCATGGCCGGGTCTCCTTGCGATTTCAGGGTTTCCGGACAGTAACCGCACTCGGTTAACCGCCCCTCAATGACTATGGTTAACGATTTACTGATTTGTCCCGTAGTCGCCCGGTTTCATGACTTTGGGGCGACATGAAGGCATTGTGGCACCCGCTACTCCAGAAGCGGCGACCAGGCCGGGTCGGAACCGTAGGTCGGCGTCTTCACAAGCTGCTCGTTGTAACCGGTCAGATCGATCGAATAGAGCTGCGGACCGCCCGCCCCTGCCGCCTGGCGGAAGAACATCAGGACGCGGCCGTTCGGCGCCCAGGTCGGGCCCTCATTGTGGAAGCCGGTCGTCAGGATGCGCTCGCCTGAACCATCCGGTTTCATCACGCCGATCGAGAATTTGCCGCCGGCCTGCTTGGTGAAGGCGATGAGATCGCCGCGCGGCGACCAGACCGGCGTCGAATAGGAGCCGTCACCGAAGGAAATACGGGTCTGGCCCGAGCCGTCGGCATTCATCACGTAGATCTGCGGCTTGCCGCCGCGGTCGCTTTCGAAGCTGACACGCGCGCCGTCAGGCGAATAGGAGGGCGAGGTGTCGATCGCAGCCGTCGAGGTCAGCCGCGTCGTCGTGCGCGAGCGCAGGTCCATCGTGTAGATGTTGGAATTGCCTTCCTGCTGCAGGCTCATGATCACCTTCTGCCCATCCGGCGAAAAGCGCGGCGAGAAAGTCATGCCGGGGAAATTGCCGACGACCTCGCGCTGCCCGGTTTCCAGCTGCAGCAGGTAGACCCGCGGCTGCTGATTGGCAAAGGACATGTAAGTGACTTCCTGCCGGCTCGGCGAGAAGCGCGGCGTCAGTACGAGATCGCTGCCGTCCGTCAGCATGCGCACGTTAAAGCCGTCCTGATCCATGATCGCCAGCTGGCGCTTGCGCTGCTGCTTGGTACCGGATTCGGAGACGAAGACGACACGAGTGTCGAAATAACCTTCCTCACCGGTGATCTGCTTGTAGATCGCATCGGCGATGATATGAGCGACGCGGCGCCAGTTCTCCGGCTGCGTATAGAACTGCTGACCGGTCATCTGCTGTCCGGCGAACGGGTCCCAGAGGCGAAACTCGGCGCGAAGACGGCCATCCGCTTCCTGGGTAACCCGCCCGGTGACCAGCGCCTGCGCATTGATGACCTTCCAGTCCTCGAAACGTGGTGCAGCATCAGGATTCGTAATCTTCTCGATAAAGGCGGTCTTGCTGATCGGTGCAAACAAGCCGGAGCGCTGCAGGTCGGCGGCAATGACCTGCGAGACTTGCGCACCCATATCCCCCTGCAGGAAGTCCGTCACCGCAATCGGCAGCGGCTGGACGTT
Source organism: Rhizobium sp. BT04 (assembly GCF_030053135.1). Taxonomy (NCBI): domain Bacteria; kingdom Pseudomonadati; phylum Pseudomonadota; class Alphaproteobacteria; order Hyphomicrobiales; family Rhizobiaceae; genus Rhizobium; species Rhizobium sp. BT04. Next base: position 2,137,638 of record NZ_CP125652.1, read on the forward strand.
GCCCTTTCGAATATCGAGGGTGACCAGCGCATTGGCCGGCGTCGTGAAGACGGCGGCGGTCAATAGACCAGCTGCGACCAAAATGGCGCGAAAAAAAGAACACTTTGTCATACCAAACAGCCTTTCAGCATCTATGGAGTCGGATCGCTGGGTTCGAAGTGCAGGACGACTTCCTTCCAGGACTCGTATTTCTCTTTCGGAAGCATGGTGAACTGCGATGCACGCAGCACCGCGCGGAGAGCCGCAGCCGATAGGTTTTTCCGAGCAGCTTCATTGCCGCCGGTGGCTTCTACCTCGGGCGAGCCAACAATCGCGCCGGCTGCAAAAGACTGGTTGTCATGGGACAGGTCGGCCAGCATCTAGATTCCCATGCTACTTGGATCGAAGTTAAGCTCGACCTCATTCCAGGCATCATACTTGTCCTTCGGAAGCGTCGAGAAGGGTGCAGACTTCATCACAGCTCTATAAGCACCGCCTTCCAACGCACGGCGCGTGGAGTCGCTGCTGCTGCCGCCCGACGACTCGACTTCCGGCTGGCCGATAATGTTGCCGTCTTTGTCGAGCTTCATGTGCACCTTGATGACCATGCCGGAAAGGCCTTCCATCCCGGGCGTGACAAGCCAATTACCTTCGATCAGGCTACGCATCGCATCTTCTTCGCTTTGGCTGAGCTTGGAACCGCCATTGCTCTTCTTCGCCCCCAGCGATGCCTCCTGCGTCGAACGCTTGGCGCCGCCGGCGGAAGGATCGGTCTTGTTCAGCAGAGCCGAAATCTCATCGGCATTGAAATCGCTCTTCATCGTCGAGGCCGATTTCGCCACTTCCTGCTTCTTGTCGGCCTTCTTCTTGTCCGTCGGTTTTTCGGCAGCCTTCGGCTCGTCCGGAGTTTTTTCCGCCGGCTTCTCGGCAGGCTTCTGTGGCTCCGGCGGCTTCACCTCGGGTTTGGCGACAGGTGTCGGCACCTTGTCCGGCAGCGCCTCGGCGTCCGGCTTCGGCGGTTCCTCCGGCTTGGCCTGCTCTTCCGGCGGCTTCTCCTCCGGCTTCGGCGGCGTCACCTCGACCGGCTTCGGCGGCGGAATCGACGCGACCTCCTTCGGCTGCTCGACCTCGGTCTCTTCCTTATTGATTTCCTTGACGTCGTTCGGCTTGGGATCGACCTGAGGCTGCGGCTTTTCGCTCGAATTCGCCGCCGCCGCTTCGCTGTTGCTCGGCTTGGCATTCGGAACCGGCGGCGTCTTCAGATCGACATTGTTGTCGCCGGCATTCTCAGCCGGCTGCGCGATCGGCGGCCGCGTCGTCGGCACAGGCGCGGAAGTCTCCTTCTTCGGAGCCTTCTTGTCGCCTTGCTGCATCTGGGTGATGGATTCCACCGGCACCAGATCGACCGGCATCGCCTCGAAATCCTCCACCTTGAAGGATTCGGGCGCGCTGAGCGACACCATCGCCCAGGTAAGCACCAGGCAATGCAGAACAGCAGATGTGACGACGCTGGTCTTCATCTTGAACGCTATTGGTCCTTCTTCTGCTGCGTCACGAGGCCGATATTCTTGAAGCCTGCACCCTGAATACGGGCCATGACGTCGGCGATGACACCGTAGGGCGCCGTTGCGTCGCCGCGCACGAAGATACGTTCGTTATAACCGGTGGTGGCGATCGCCTCGAGCTTGGCGGCGATCTCCGCGGCCGGGATCGGCGTTTCCTGCAGGAACACTTCGCCGTCGTTCTTGACGGAGATGGTGATCGGCTGCGTCTCGGAATTCAGCGCCTTGGCCTGCGTTTCCGGCAGGTCGATCGGCACCCCGACGGTCATCATCGGTGCTGCGACCATGAAGATGATCAAAAGCACCAGCATGACGTCGACAAGCGGCGTCACGTTGATTTCGGAAATCACGGCCCTGTTCCGACCGCCGCGACGGCGGCGTCCGCCGCCCCCGCCGCCATTGCCTCCAACAGCCATACCCATGTCAGAATACTCCGTTGGTTACTGAGCGGCAGCGCGCGGCTGCAGTTTCTCGTCGATCTGGCGCGAAAGTATGGCGGAGAATTCATCCGCGAAGCCTTCCATGCGGCCCGAGAGCTTGCCGGCATCGGCAGAGAACTTGTTGTAGGCGATAACCGCCGGGATAGCGGCAACGAGGCCGATCGCGGTCGCAAGCAGCGCTTCGGCGATACCGGGCGCGACAACCGCAAGGTTGGTCGACTTCGAACCGGCGATCGCCTGGAACGAGGTCATGATGCCGACGACCGTGCCGAAGAGACCGATGAACGGACCGGCCGAACCGATCGTTGCCAGTGACCCGAGACGGGCGCCGAGAAATTCCGATTCGCGTGACAGCGTCACGTCCATCGCCCTATCGATGCGCATCTGCAGGCCGATCGGCGAGCGGGCGCCGCGTTCGAAGGATTTCTTCCACTCGCGCATGGCCGCCACGAAGATCGCCGCCAGCCCGGTATTGTTGCGTTCCGACAGCGAGCGGTAAAGCTCCTCCAGCGACTGGCCCGACCAGAAGACCTGCTCGAACTTGTCGAACTGGCGCCGTGCGCGGCCATAGGCCAGATATTTGTCGATGACGATCGCCCATGTCCACACCGAGGCTGCGATGAGCCCGAGCATGACGAGCTTGACGACGATGCCGGCCTGCATGAAAAGCGACCAGAGGCTGACGTCCGTCGTTGCTGCTGCCAATCCTACTTGTTCCATTGATCCAAAATCCCCGAATCCAAACGCCCGGTGCTGGACCGGGCGGCACAAAATGATCTCGCAAGAAGTGTCCGGCGACCGCCCAAAGCCCTGGTCAAGCTTCCAAGCTCATCTTCCGCCTTCTTGCCGTCAAATTTGGTCAAAGGAAGGCGTGCACCGCACAAACTCCGACTTTCCCAGTAAGACACTATTATGGTTAATAGATCGTTAGTGCTGGATTGTGACAGTAAGCCTGTATTTGGAAGGTTTCGTTCCATGGATTACTTGACCGGAGCAAGATCCGGCTGCCCGAGCGCTCATCCTGCGGCGCGGGAATTCCTTCACATATAACTCAAGTTTTGACAAGCCTGAATTCCGGGCGATTCGTCGCTATAGCGGCGTGCTGCCTTCGAGGAATTTCGCCGCCAGTGTCTCCGGCAGCCGCCGCGGCCGCCCCCGGGCGTTGATGACGGCGATGATCACCTTGGCGGCGATCAGCAGCGTCTCGCCCGAACGGATCTGCTGATTGAGCACCATCTTGGCGCCGCCGGCCTTCTCCGTATGCGTCAGGATCGTCAGCACATCATCCATGCGCGCCGGGCTCTTGAAGTCGATCTCCATACGGTGGACGACGAAGACTAGGCCTTCCTCATCGGCGCTGATGAGCTCGCGCTGCTCGACGCCGAGGCAGCGCAGATAATCGGTGCGGCCGCGCTCGAGGAAATGCAGGTAACGGGCGTGATAGACCAGGCCGGAGAAATCCGTGTCTTCATAATAGACCCGCTGGACGAGGCGGTGCCCGGCCTCCGTCAGCTCTCCCGAAATGGAAAAAGGGCGTTCCGTCATAATTATCTCCAAACTTCGGTGCCCTCTTTGGCGCAACGCTTCCCGGCAGGCAAGCATTGAATGCCCGGCAGGCAGGCATTGAATGATTGTCATAATTCCTAACTATTCCCGATAACGAACCAACCGATCAGGAGACGATGCGATGAAGATTGCGGTTATGGGCGGAGACGGTTTCATTGGCTGGCCGACGTCGCTACATCTCTCCGATGCCGGTCACGACGTCCATATCCTCGACAATCTCTCGCGCCGCTGGATCGACACCGAACTCGGCGTTCAGTCGCTGACGCCAATGGATTCGATCCAGGAGCGCACCCGCATCTGGCATGCCGAAACCGGACGCCGCATCCACTTCAACCTGATCGATCTCGCCAGGGATTATGAACTGTTGAAGAACTGGCTTTCCGAGCACCGCCCGGATGCCGTCATCCACTTCGCCGAGCAGCGGGCCGCGCCCTATTCGATGAAAAGCGACCGCCACAAGAACTACACCGTCAACAACAATGTCAGCGCCACGCACAACCTGCTGAACGCGTTGACCGAACTCAATCTCGACGCCCATCTCATCCATCTCGGCACCATGGGCGTCTACGGCTATTCGACGGTCGGCGCGGCCATCCCCGAAGGCTACCTGCCGGTCGGCATCGAAACGCCAGCCGGCGAGACGGTCAACCAGGAGATCCTCTATCCCTCCAATCCCGGCTCGATCTACCACATGACCAAGTGCCTGGATCAACTTCTCTTCCAGTTCTACGCCAAGAACGACGTGCTCAGGATCACCGATCTGCACCAGGGCATCGTCTGGGGCACGCATACCGAGCAGACGCGCCGCCATGCGCAGTTGATCAACCGTTTCGACTACGACGGCGACTACGGCACGGTGCTGAACCGCTTCCTCATCCAGGCGGCGATCGGCTATCCCTTGACGGTGCACGGCACCGGCGGCCAGACCCGTGCCTTCATCCATATCCAGGATTCGGTGCGCTGCATCGAACTGGCGCTGAAAAACCCGCCGGCCCGCGGCGCCCGCGTCGAGATCTTCAACCAGATGACGGAAACCCACCGGGTGCGCGACCTCGCCCAGATGATCGCCAGGATGAGCGGCGCCGACATCGCCTGGCTGCCCAACCCGCGCAAGGAAGCCGCCGAGAACGAGTTGATCGTCCAGAACGAAAAGTTCCGCAATCTCGGCCTCGAACCGATCACGCTGGAAGCAGGCCTGCTCGGCGAGATCGTCGACGTCGCAAAGAAATTCGCCTATCGCGTCGACCGCTCGCGCGTGCCGGCCGTCTCCGCCTGGACCAAGGACATCGCCGCGACGATCAATCACGATCCGGAAGGCAAGCGGCTGAAGTCTGTCTCGTGAGCGGTGTCTTATTGTTGAAACCCCGCCAGTCCAACGATGTCCCCCTCATTCCTGTGTTTGTCACAGGAATCCAGCACGCCCAAGTCTTTGGGCGCAGGAGAGTCATTCACGGCGCCGACGCGCCGTGGCTGGATTCCTGTGACAAGCACAGGAATGAGGGATGGCGAGGAGGTGGTCGACAACGATGATTTCTACCTCAACCCTCGCCTATGTCACCCTCGTCAGCAATGCAGACTACGCCAAGGGCGCCACCGCCCTAGCAAATTCGCTTCGCCGAACCGGCACCAGCGCCGACATCGTCATCCTCCACACCGGCGGCGTCGATGCGGCCGCCCTCGCCCCGCTCAAGACCCCCGGTTGCCGCCTGATCGAGGTCGAGCACCTGCCGCTGTCTGCCGCCTTCAACGAGCGCCATGCCCGCGGCCAGCTTCACTCAGCCGCCCCCTTCACCAAGGGCCGCAAGCCGGATTTCCATTCGCCGCTCGACAATTTCTGCAAGCTCAGGCTGTGGCAACTCGTCGAATACCAGCGCTGCGTCTTCATCGACGCCGATGCCCTCGTGCTGAAGAATGTCGACAGGCTCTTCCTCTACCCGGAATTTTCCGCCGCCCCCAATGTCTATGAAAGTCTCGCCGACTTCCGCCGCATGAATTCCGGCGTCTTCGTCGCCACGCCCTCGCATGACACGTTCCGGCACATGCTCGAAAGGCTCGACAGGCCGGACGCCTTCTGGCGGCGCACCGATCAGACCTTTCTCGAGACGTTCTTCCCGGATTGGCACGGCCTGCCGATCTATTTCAACATGCTGCAATATGTATGGTTCACCATGCCGGAGCTTTGGGACTGGAAGAGCATTTCGATCCTGCATTACCAGTATGAAAAACCGTGGGAAAAGGATCATCCCAAGGCAGCGCGACTACAACCTTTGATCGATCTGTGGCACCGTTTCCATGATGGCAGCGATGTGCCTGAGATCACGGCGCTGGACAATCCGGAAGGGACAGCATGAAGGTATTGGTATCTGGTGGAACGGGTCTCGTCGGCCGGTATGTCGTCGAAGAACTGCTGACCGCCGGCTATCAGGTGATCGTCGGCGGACGCCGTGCGCCGCATCCGCGCCTCTTCTCCCGCCCGGTCGAGTTCGCAGCCCTTTCCCTTGATCCCGACAAGGATCAAATCGACGTTTTCGACGACGCCTATTTTTTCGTCCACGCCGCCTTCAGCCATATCCCGGGCAAATACCGCGGCGGCGAGGGTGACGATCCCAAAACCTTCCACAGGCTGAACCTCGACGGCACCGTCCGGCTTTTCGAAGCTGCCAAACGCGCCGGCACGCGCCGCTGCGTCTTCCTGTCCAGCCGCGCCGCCTACGGCGAACATCCCAGGGGAAGCGAGATGACAGAGACGATGCTGGCCAAGCCCGAAACACTCTACGGCCAGGTCAAGCTCGATGCCGAGCGAGCGCTTGCCCACCTCTCCACGCCGGGTTTTGCCGGCGTGAGCCTGCGGGCGACCGGCATCTATGGAGATCTCTCGCCCAACAAATGGGACGCTCTGATTGCCGATTACCTCGCCGGCCGGCCGGTTGCGCCACGTGTGGGAACGGAAGTTCACGGCCGCGACCTCGGACGGGCGGTACGGCTGATGCTGGAGACGGAAAGCAACCGCATCTCCGGCGAGATTTTCAACGTCTCAGACATCGCGGTCGACACGAGTGACATCCTTTCAGCCATCCGCCGCGAAACGGGCTGTCGACACGCGCTGCCGCCGCCCGGCGATAGGATCGCGCTCAATCCCATGGGCACAGCGAAAATCCGCGCGCTCGGCTGGGAGCCGGGCGGAACCCCGCTATTCCAAGAGACGATGCGGCGGCTGGCCGCAGCACTGCCGGCATCCCCGAGACACAGGTCCACGCAAGTCTGATTTTGCAGGATGCACCCGAATTGCAATCGGGGCCCGAGCTGTCGGGAAATTGTCCATGCAGATCGCAACCACCTCTGCCTCCATTATTTTGCGCGGCGCGTCTTCGGCAACGGCCATATCCGCCGCGGGAAACGAGACCGATCAGGGTGTGCTGAAACTGCAGCGCACCACCCAGGCGCTGCAACAGATACGGCAGACGCTGGCGACCTCGGAGGAAGAGGACAAGACGAAGGCGCAACGCAAGCTCGAAGAGGCACAGCAGCAGTTGGAGATGCTGCGCAGCTCCAACATGCCGCCTGAGGTGGTTGCCCGTCTGGCCGCCGAACTGGCGCGCAAGGTCGGCGCCGCCGCCTCCGAGTTCGCATCATCGGTGGCGACCGGGAGCTCAGCAGTCGTCGTCCCGGCGGATGCAACCTCGGATGCAACGGCGACCGCAACGAGCGGGGCCGCTGCCGCGCTGACGGATACCTCAGGAGAAAGCGGAACCACTGCAACCGGCGCGCAGGAACCGGACGCCGCTACCAGCGCCCGCAACGCCTATCAGAGCGTCGCCGAGGATGCCCCGAAATTCTCGAGCATCTCGACTGATGATCGAGAAACGATGGAAGAGTTCAAGGCGGTCGTCCGTGAACTCAAGCAGTTGCTCGAAAAGGCGATGCACGATCTGCGGCAGCAGAACCGGCAGCCGGGAGCCAACGCCGTTCCCGATATGGCGGACTTATCCAGCGCCACCGCGACAATCCCGACAAGTATCGTCATCTGACCTTCAGCCACATCCCAAGAAAAGGGCGTGAAACACGCGCGGCACTGTCGCATCCGGCATTTGCATCGGGCATCCGGCCGTCTATGCTCGGTCGAACTTTCCTATATCTGGCAGATCGAATGACCGCTAAAGAATTGAAAGCGCAGCTGCGCAACGAACGCCTGTCCGCACGCGACGCCATCCCCGCCGAGGAACGCGCCTCCAAAAGTCTCGCAATGGCTGATCATGCCGGCGAGGCCGTCGGTTTTGCGCTGGGCACGATCATCTCCGGCTTCCTGCCGATCCGTTCGGAAGCTGACCTCAGGCCGCTGATGGCCCGCTTTGCCGTGCGCGGCGCGCGGCTTTGCGTGCCGGCGATCCTCGATCGGCAGACCATCGTCTTTCGCGAGCTGGCGGAGGGTGCGCCGCTTGTCGACACCGGTTTCGGCACGGTCGGCCCCAGCGCGGATACCGCTACTCTCGATCCCGAGATCATGCTGGTGCCGCTTTCGGCCTTCGATATCAGCGGCCACCGCATCGGCTACGGCGCCGGCCACTACGACCGCGCCATCAGCCGGCTAAGGCAAAAAGGCCTGCATCCGAAGCTGATCGGCATTGCATTCGACTGCCAGGAAGTGGCACATGTGCCCGCTGAGCCGCACGACATAAGCCTGGATGCCATCCTGACAGAAAGCGGCCTTCGCTTTTTTGCCTCTTGGATTGGATAGGGAATGCGGCTGCTTTTTCTGGGTGACATGGTCGGCAAGACGGGACGCACGGCAGTCTGGGACCGCCTTCCCGGCCTGATCTCCGACCTCAAGCTCGATTTCGTCGTCGTCAACGGCGAGAATGCCGCCGGCGGCTTCGGGATCACCGAGGACATTTTTCTAGAGACGATCAATGCCGGCGCCGATGTGGTGACGACGGGCAATCACGTCTGGGACCAGAAGGAAGCGGTCGCCTTCGCCGGGCGGCACGATCAATTCCTGCGGCCGGCCAACTATCCGCAAGGCACGCCCGGCCGCGGCTCCGGCCTGTTCTATGCCCGGAACGGCGCGCGTGTGCTCGTCGCCAATGTCATGGGCCGGGTCTTCATGCACCCCGAACTCGACGACCCCTTCAAATCGGCGGAAGTAATCCTCGCCGCCTGCCCGCTCAAGGAGCAGGCCGATGCGATCATCTTCGATTTCCATGCAGAGGCGACCAGCGAGAAGCAGTGCTTCGGCCATTTCGTCGACGGCCGTGCCAGTTTCGTCGTCGGCACCCACACGCATGTGCCGACGGCCGACGCACAGATCCTGAACGGCGGCACCGCCTATATGTCGGATGCCGGCATGTGCGGCGATTACGACTCTTCGCTCGGCATGGATAAGGAAGAGCCGCTGAACCGCTTCATCTCCAAGATGCCGAAGGGCCGCATGGAAGCGGCAAACGGCCCCGCGACGATCTGCGGCGTCGGCGTGGAGATTTCCGACAGCACGGGACTGGCCGAGAAGATCGCGCCGCTGAGGCTTGGACCACGATTGGCCGAGACGGTGCCGGAGTTCTGGCGGTAATTCGCCCCGCGCCCAACACGCGATTGTGAGCATCCCCAGTCTGGACCCCTGCGACCTCTTGCCGCATTCTCCGGCCGCCAATTCAAAGTGATCGAGCGTCCTTAGCGCGCCCTTCAGACGCGCGGCGCTCTCCGTGAAAGCGCCGGAGGGGTGGCATGAAGCCGCAATATCTTGTCCTCGCAATCGCATACCTTGCGGCCTTCGCCGCGCCAACTCCCGCCGCAGCGGAGGAACAGCAAACGCCCGTCAGCCAGTGCCAGGCGATCGCGCAGAATATCCCCAAGGCAACCTTCGCAAGCTTTTCCGGCACGGCACCGTTGACGCCCGCCGTCTCCGAGGATGAAGACGTCAAATTCACCTTCCTCGGCCACTCCACCTTTGAAATCGAGACGCCCGGCGGCATCATCATCGCCACAGACTATAACGGCTGGTACCGGCCGGCGACGACGCCCGATGTCGTGACCATGAACAAGGCGCACACGACCCACTTCACCTTGACGCCCGACCCCGGCATCAAACATGTGCTGCATGGGTGGAGCGACGTTCCCGGCGGAAAGGCCGACATCGATCTCGTCGTCGGCGATGCCTATATCCGCAATGTTCCGACGGATATCCGCTTCAGCTACGGGCTCGGTGGCTCGCAGGAGAACGGCAATTCCATCTTCATCTTCGAGATCGCCGGTCTCTGCATCGGCCATCTCGGCCACTTGCACTACGAACTGACGGACACCCATTATATCGAGATCGGCCGACTCGATATCGTGATGGTGCCGGTCGACGGCGGCCTGACCATGGGCGCCGACAGCATGAGCCGCGTCATCAAGCGGCTGCGCTCGTCGTTGATTCTGCCGATGCACCGCCGTGGCCCACCGGTCGACGCCTTCGTTTCGATGTTCGGTAAGGATTTCGACATCGCCTATGCGACCGATGACAGCATCACTGTCTCGATGCGTACGCTGCCGAAGAAACCGCTGATCTATGTGCTGCAGGGCGTCCGGTAAAAGGCTCTTCCCTCCGGGTCATTCGCATCAAGCGAACTGCAGATGGCGCTTGATGCCGACATCCGGCATCTTGTCGTCATCGAGATTGGCCTTGGCGATCTCCCAGCCGAATTTCAGCTTGTTGCCTGTGGAGACCCAGATCTCGGCATCGTCGACATGGAGGGAAAGCATGGTGAGCTTGGGGTCCTTCTTGCCGTTGTCATACCAGGCCGCAATGATCGAACTCCAATACTCCTCGATCTTGGAAGGGTCAGGGCGCACTTCGATCACACCGGCAAGGCAGGCGTGATAGTCGTGATCCTTGCCGATAACGCAGAAATGCGCGCGGCTGCCGGGCTTGATGGCGCGCACGATGTCGGCATCCGTCTTGGTATAGAACCAGATGGTGTTGGTGGTGGGATCGGCATGTGGCGCCATCGGCTGCATGTGCATGTCCACCCCGGAAATTCCGAGCATGCCGGCATGAACATCGTTGACCTGATCCCAGAGCTGACGTGCTGGATGCTCCTGGGCCTCGCTGAGACTTGCCATGACCGTTCCTTTCCGTTGGATGGAGTTCCGTTGAAACGTCATCCCATCGCCTTTGTTCCCCGCAGAAGCAGCGGGCGACGTCGTCTTTTCAGGGTGCGGGAATATGCGATAGTGCGCCTGACCGAGAAAGGATCGTCATGCGAACAAAACATTCGATTCTGACTTTGATTTTTTGCGCAGCCTTTGCGCCAACAGTCCTTGCAGCAGAAAAGACCTTCAAGCCCGACCAGAATGGCCAGGTCGTCTTCGTCACGCCCACAAGGAATATCGGCTGTGTCTATACGCCAAAGGGCGGCGTCGAAATGTATGTTCCCGAAGACGGCGGGCCGGAGCTCGCCTGCGAGCGAAAAGAGCCGCTCTACGTCCGCCTCATCATGTCGGCGAGCGGCAAGGCCACTATCTTCAAGATGGTCGGCGATACCGCCTGCTGCAGCGAGGAACATATTCTCGACTATGGCGATACCTGGAAGGGTGGCCCCTATTCCTGCACCTCCGGCACGGAGGGGCTGCGTTGCCGACGCCGGGACGGACATGGTTTCTTCGCCAGCCGTAGGCGGCTGACGGTTGACTGAGGCGGGCGGCGGGTCCGCGCATCGTGCGGCAAATCCACCGCTTTTTCCTTGAACGGGTGCCGTTTCGCTCTTATAAGGCGGCCCATTCCGAACAATGAGACGTGAACAGGGGTGCCATGGCTGGCCATTCACAGTTTAAAAACATCATGCATCGCAAAGGCCGTCAGGATGCCGTGCGGTCGAAAATGTTCTCGAAGCTTGCGCGCGAAATCACCGTTGCCGCCAAGGCCGGCCTGCCCGACCCGACAATGAACGCCCGTCTTCGCCTGGCGATCCAGAACGCCAAGGCCCAGTCCATGCCGAAGGACAATATCGACCGCGCCATCAAGAAGGCAGCCGGCGCCGACGGCGAAAACTACGATGAAGTCCGCTATGAGGGTTATGGTCCCGGCGGCACCGCGATCATCGTCGAGGCGCTCACCGACAACCGCAACCGCACCGCCTCCAACGTCCGCTCGATCTTCACCAAGGCCGGCGGCGCACTTGGCGAAACCGGTTCCGTTTCCTTCTCCTTCGACCATGTCGGTGAGATCACCTACAAGCTTTCCGTCGGCGATGCCGACAAGGTGATGGAAGCCGCGATCGAAGCCGGCGCCGACGATGTCGAGACCGACGAGGACGGCCACTACATCACCTGTGGCTTCGAAGCCCTCGGCGAAGTGTCGAAAGCGCTGGAAGCAAGCCTCGGCGAAGCCGAAACCGTCAAGGCCGTCTGGCGCGCCCAGAACAACGTGCCGGTGGACGAGGAAAAGGCCCAGTCGCTGATGAAGCTCATCGACAGCCTCGAAGATGATGACGACGTCCAGAACGTCTATTCCAACTTCGAAGTCTCGGAAGAGGTTCTGGCGAAGCTCTCCGCCTGATTTCTTCAGACCGTCGCCAATCGAAAACCCGGCCGCGACGCCGGGTTTTTTGTTTGTGCAAGATGAATCTTCTGCAGGGCGCCAGTTGGCAAACCCTACGCAGCTGCCCGCATGAAATTTCCCAGCCCCGCGAACAGTTCCACCGACCTCAGCCGTGCCTCGATGTCGTGGATCGGCATCGAGACGATCACCTCGTCGGCCTGCGTTTCCCGCAGAAACGCCGCCAATTTCGCCTCCGCCGTCTGCGGAGACCCCACCACGGCGTAACGCAGCGTGTGTTCGACGTTCATCTTCTCCATCGGCGACCAGAAATTTTCCATATCGGCCACCGGGCGGGGGAACGGACCGCGGACATTGCGGCGCAGGTTGACGAACTGCTGCTCAGCGGAGGAAAAATGGTAGCGCGCTTCCTCGTCCGTTGCCGCCGCCGCACCCATGACGCCGACCATGACATAGGGCTTGTCGAGCGTCGCCGAGGGCTGGAAGCGGTCTCGGTAGATCGCGATCGCATCGAGCAGCATGTCGGGCGCGAAATGTGAGGCGAAGGCATAGGGAAGCCCGAGCATGGCGGCGAGCTGGGCGCTGTACAGGCTGGAACCAAGCAGCCAGATCGGGATATGCGAGCCATTGCCGGGCACCGCGAGGATCGCCTGGTTCTCGACCGGCGTACCGAGGAGTTGCTGCAGTTCCACCACGTCGTTCGGGAAGCTGTTGCCGCCGGCCTCGAGATTGCGCCGCAGCGCCTGCGCCGTGCGAATATCCGTTCCCGGCGCGCGCCCGAGGCCGAGATCGATACGGCCGGGGAAGAGTGCCTCCAGCGTGCCGAACTGTTCGGCGATGACGAGCGGCGAATGATTGGGCAGCATAATGCCGCCGGAGCCGATGCGGATACGTGTTGTCGCGGCCCCGATATGGCCGATAACGACTGATGTGGCGGCGCTGGCGATCCCCGGCATGCCGTGATGCTCGGCAAGCCAGAAGCGCTTGTAGCCGAAGTCCTCGGCCTTCCGTGCCATCCGTGCCGAGCTCTCGAGAGACTGGCGGATACTGCTGCCTTCGGCAACGGGGGAGAGGTCGAGTATGGAGAAGGGAACCATGGGAAACCTGCCGGCAGTTTGAAGGATGCCGTCTATGTAGGTTGCCGCCCCCGCCATTCCAAACCATGCACGCAACAAAAAGGGCCGCACAAGCGCGACCCTTGCCAACGGTCAAAGCCACGGCTTAGCGATGACGGCGCAGCATATGCACCTCGGCGCTTGGCTGGTGGAGGCCATGCGGCAGCGTGAAATTGCCGAGCTGGCGGTCCATTTCCAGGGCTTCCGTCGCCAGCCGATGGATCGCTTCCGTCGTCTCCTCGACCATCGAAGCGTTCTGCTGCGTCATCGCATCGAGTTCGGCGACGGCGCTGTTGATCTCACGTAGCGTATTCGCCTCCTCGCGGGTCGCACCCATGATCTCGGTGATCTGTCCGTTGATCGCCTCGACATGGGCGCCGATGCCGGTCAGCGCAACGCCGGCCTTTTCCACAAGCGCCACACCGCTTTCGACCTCATGCGTCGATTTCTGCAGCAGGCCGGAAATCTCCTTTGCCGCACTCGACGAGCGCTGGGCAAGTTCGCGCACTTCCATGGCGACGACGGCAAAGCCCTTGCCCGATTCACCGGCGCGTGCTGCCTCGACGCCGGCATTGAGCGCCAGCAGGTTGGTCTGGAAAGCGATGTCGTCGATAACCGAGATGATCGTGTTGATCTGGCGCGAAGAGGTCTGGATCGCCTCCATCGCAGCGATCGTTTCGCGCATGATCTGGCCGGAGCCGGTCGTCTCCTTCTTGGCGTCGCGGGCAATGCGCTCGGCCTGTTCGGCCCGCTCGATCTGCCGGCGGACGGACTGGGTGATGGCGCTGATCGCATTCGCCGTCTCAGTGATCGAGCTGGCCTGGCGCTCGGTGCGACCGGCAAGTTCGTCGGCGCCGGTGCGCATCTCCTCGGAGCCGGCGCGCACCGCCATCGAGTTGCCGCCGATTGCCGTCATGGTTTCGCTCAGCGTCGCGAGCGCCTCGTTGAAATTGATGCGCAGACTTTCGAGCTCGTTGGGGAAGCGGGTATCGATCTGATAGGCGAGATCACCGCTCGCCAGATGATGCAGGCCCTCATCGATCGCCTCGACCACCTGCTGCAACGTCTTCGCCTCGGCCTCGCGCTCGGCCAGATTCTGCTGGCGGTCGTGCTCGGCCTGCAAGCGCGTCTCTTCGCTGGCGGCTTCGAATTCGCGGCTTTCGATCAGCGACTGGCGGAAGCGCGCGAGCGCATTCGCCATCGTGCCGATCTCGTCCTTGCGGCTCAGGCTGCCGATCTCGCTGTCGAGTTTGCCGTCGGCGACATCGCGGGTGACACCGGCAAGCCGTGCAAGCGGCGAAAACAGGAAATTGGTGACGAGGCCGGTCGCGACCGCCATGACGACGAGCACGCCGATGCCGATCATCGTCAGCAGCGTGGCAATCTCGACCGAGCCGGCATTGAGTTCGCTCAAAAGCACGCTCTCGACCACGAGGAAGCGGTCGCCGCGATAGTCGATGCCGCGAACATAGGCGCGGGCAGGCCCGTCCACCCGGTTGAAATCGGCCACGGTCATCGCCGAACTCGCCAGCGCGCTCTTGATGAAGGTGAAGGAGGTCGTATCGAGCGTCGCAAGCTTGCCGCTCTGGTCAAGACCGACGGCCGAGCCATCGCCGGAGATGATCGCCGCCCGCGCCGTGCTGCTCTGGACGATGCCTTTGCCAAGGATACCGGTGACGATGTCGTCGCGCACCTTGAAGAGGATGATACCCTTGGCCGCGCCGAGCTTGATGATCGGCACGGCGTAGAAGATCGCCGGCTTGCCGCTGCCAGCATCGACGCGAAGACCGGAAAAACCTGTCGGGGCGGCATCATCGGTCGCCTTGGCGGTATTCTCGATCGCCTTGGCAAAAGCGATGCCGGCGCCGGTCGCCTTCCAGGCGTCCGACTTCAGGTTTTCGGCGAAGTCGTCCTCCTTCTTATAGGAATAGAGGACCGTGCCGTCGAGATCGGCGATCAGCAGGTCGCTGAAGGCGGTATCCTCGAGGTCGCGGGCGACTTCGCCCTGTGTCTTCTCGTGGTTCGAATAATAGAAGCCGCTCGGCCCTTCCGGCTTCATCAGCTTCTCGCGCTGGTCGGCCGGGTTGGGATTGCCCGATATGAAAACCTTCTTCAGTTCGGCGCGGGCATCACCCGAGGTCTTCTCGATGGTCTTCCAGCCGCTTTTCAGGCTGGTGATCGACATTTGCAGCGCTTCGATGCGCGCGATGGAATTCGCCTGGTTTTCGAGCTGCGTTAGCTGGTCCTGCAGCATGTCGCCGCGAAAGATCAGCACGCTTTCCTTGGCCTTCAGCGCCTGTTCGTCGGAGATCCGGCTGCTGGCGAAATAGGCAAGCACGTCGATCACCGCGATCGACAGCACGGTCAGCAGAATGAATGTGGCAATGACCTTGAAGGACAGGGATTGAAATCTCTGTGCCATGTACGACGAACCCCTCTGAACGCGTCTGCCAGCCTCGGCACACAACGCATGCCTGACACTGACCTGTAAACAGAACATCGGGGGCTTCATCTTTGCGAAAAGTAGCCCCTCTCGTATTGACGACTAGAATTCAGGCATCTGTTTTAATTAGCGGTAAATGGCGCGGCCTAAATCCATGAGTGTTTTTGTTTTGTTCACATATCGGTGGCAGTTATTTCGCAATCGCTATAGGTTGAACCATGCAAAACACGATTCGCATCGTCGGCATCGATCCCGGACTTCGCCGCACCGGCTGGGGAATCATCGAGACGTCAGGCAACTCCCTCCGATTTGTGGCCTCCGGAACCGTGACCTCTGATGGAGACATGGATCTTGCCTCCCGCCTCTGCCAGCTGCATGACGGCCTGGCGGAGGTCGTCCACAGCTATAAGCCGGATGAAGCCGCCGTCGAACAGACTTTCGTCAACAAGGATGCGGTGGCGACGCTGAAGCTCGGCCAGGCCCGCGGCATCGCCATGCTGGTGCCGGCGCGCGCCGGCTTGCCGGTCTCCGAATATGCCCCGAACGCGGTGAAGAAGGCGGTTATCGGCGTCGGCCACGGCGAAAAACACCAGATCCACATGATGTTGAAGATCCTGATGCCGAAAGTCGAATTCAAGGGTGACGACGCCGCCGACGCCCTGGCGATCGCCATCTGCCATGCGCATAATCGCGGCAGCAACCGGATGCGCCAAGCGCTGGCCGGTTAATCTGTTCTTGACTTGTTCTCATTCCATGATAAGTAATACCTCGGAGGTATTACCATGCGCGTAACGGAAAAAGGCCAGGTGACGATTCCCAAGGACATCCGGGACCGCTTGAAGATCGGGCCGGGATCCGAGGTGGATTTCGTTGCCGATGAAAAGGGTGCCCGCCTGGTTGTTCTATCCAGCAGGATAGAGCCGTCGCAGGACGATTTTGAATCCTGGCTCGGCAGTATGAGCGGGACCCTCGACACCAGCGGCATGACGACTGATGAATTCATGGAATGGTTGAGAGGACCACGTGATGACCTCGGTCCTCGTTGATACGAACATTTTCATCGATGTCTTCGGACCGGATAATCCTTTCAGGGAATGGTCCGCGCGGGCGTTGAGCGCATTGCGTCCGGATTCGCAATTCATCATGACACCCGTCGTTTGGGCGGAGCTGGCATGCATGACCCCGCGCGAGGAAACCCTTGCATTTGTGCTGTCGCGGTTAAACCTGATCCGCGAGGCCCTGCCGTTTTCCGCCGCTTACCGGGCCGGCATGGCACATGCGCAGTACCGGAGGAGCGGCGGCCTGCGCGAGCGCACCCTGCCGGATTTTTTCATCGGTGCGCACGCCCTCGTTCGATCGCACCGCCTTCTGACGCGCGATGGCGCGCGCTACCGCTCTTATTTCCCGGAATTGGACATCATTTCTCCCGAAACGCACTCTTGAAAGACCGCGCCTCATGATCGGCAAGCTGAAAGGCACCATAGACGAGATCGGCGAAGACTATGTGCTCGTCGATGTGCACGGCGTCTGCTACGTCGCCCATTGCTCGACCCGCACCCTGTCCAAGCTCGGCTCGGCCGGCGAGGCCTGCGTGCTGTTCATCGAGACCTATGTGCGTGAGGATCAATTGAAGCTCTTCGGCTTCATGACCGCCTTGGAGCGAGAATGGTTCAACCTGCTCCAGAGCGTCCAGGGCGTCGGCGCCAAAGTGGCGCTCGCCGTGCTCTCGACGCTGACACCGGGCGAACTCGCCAATGCAATCGCCCTGCAGGACCGCGCCGCCGTCTCCCGCGCGCCGGGCGTCGGCCCGAAAGTGGCAATGCGCCTCGTCACGGAACTGAAGAACCGGGCGCCGGCCTTTGCCGGGGAAGCGCTCAATATCGCCCTGAAGCAGGAACTCGGCGAAGGTGTCGCGGCAGCACCTGTTGCCGATGCGGTTTCCGCGCTCACCAACCTCGGCTATTCCCGCGATCAGGCGGCGAATGCGGTTGCCGCGGCGATGAAGGCCGCTGGCGACGACGCCGACAGTGCTAAGCTGATCAGGTTGGGATTGAAGGAACTAGCGCGATAGAGTAGGATAAATTGTCAATTTTCCACCAAATGGCAAATCTTCCGACTAACGCGCCAGCATAGGATTACTGATCGATGTGGGGAGAATTTACGCTTTCGCCCAAGGGCCAGATAACGCTCCCAAAAGAGCTACGGGAGGCTCTCGGCCTTCAGGCTGGCGATCAGCTTGTTTTTTCCATCATCGATGGAGAGGTCGTGATCACACCAAAATCGATCAACTTCAACGATCTCGCGGGCCTTCTCGGATCGCCTCCAAATGGCCGCGCTTCCCTGGAAGAGATCGACGCAACGGTCACCGATGCTGCGGGCAGTGATGTGGTCGACGAGGCCACGCGGTCGAAATCGGATATGGCGGCATGATTGCCTATGGCGTGGACACGAACGTCCTGCTGAGGCTTATCGTCGACGACGATCCGGAGCAAAGGGCTGCCGCGCTGAAGTTCGGTGAAGGTATCGGCAGGGACTATCGTGGATTTCTCTCGCTTCTGAACCTCTTGGAGCTGGATTGGGCGTTGCGCGCACGGTTCGGCTTCAAGAAAAAGGATGTTGTCGCGGCAATCGGCAAATTGACACGCGTCAGAGGATTGGACATCGAGAACCAGACCCTGGTGATCAAGGCCTTGAGGGCCGTGGAAACGCGAAACGCCGATTTTGCCGATGCCCTGATAGGTTACCGCGCCGCGGATGAGGGATGCCAGGCGACCAAGACATTTGACCGGCACGCATTCAAGACCGTGCCAGGTATGGAGCTTCTGACATGAGCGAACCCGCCCGCCTGATATCGCCGGAAAAGCGGGGCGAAGATCTCGATCTCACCTTGCGCCCGCAATCGCTGGACGAGTTCACCGGCCAGGCGGAGGCGCGCGCCAATCTCAAGGTCTTTATCGAGGCGGCGAAAAACCGCGGCGAGGCGCTGGACCATGTGCTGTTCGTCGGCCCACCCGGCCTCGGCAAGACGACGCTGGCGCAGATCATGGCGAAAGAGCTCGGTGTCAACTTCCGCTCGACATCAGGCCCTGTCATTGCCAAGGCCGGCGATCTTGCCGCCCTGCTCACCAATCTCGAGGAGCGCGACGTGCTCTTCATCGACGAGATCCATCGCCTCAATCCCGCCGTCGAGGAAATCCTCTATCCGGCTATGGAAGATTTCCAGCTCGACCTGATCATCGGCGAAGGCCCCGCGGCGCGCTCGGTGAAGATCGACCTGTCGAAGTTCACGCTGGTGGCGGCAACCACCCGTCTCGGCCTGTTGACGACGCCGTTGCGCGACCGCTTCGGCATCCCGGTACGCCTGAGCTTCTATACCGTCGAGGAGCTGGAGCTGATCGTGCGCCGCGGCGCACGACTGATGAACCTGCCGATGACCGAAGAGGGTGCCCGCGAGATCGCAAGACGCGCCCGCGGCACCCCGCGCATCGCCGGCCGGCTGCTGCGGCGCGTGCGCGACTTCGCCGAGGTGGCAAGGGCCGAAGCCGTCACCCGCGAGATCGCCGACGAGGCGCTGACCCGCCTGCTCGTCGACAATGTCGGCTTCGACCAGCTCGACAAACGTTACCTCAACATGATCGCCGTCAATTTCGGCGGCGGCCCGGTCGGCATCGAAACCATTGCCGCCGGCCTTTCCGAGCCGCGCGACGCGATCGAAGACATCATCGAGCCCTACATGATCCAGCAGGGTTTCATTCAGCGCACGCCACGCGGCCGTGTTCTGACCGCAATCGCGTGGAAACATCTGGGAATGCAACCGCCCAAGGAGATGGAGGCTGCGCAGTTCCGGCTGTTCCAGGAGGACAACTGAGTGATCACCCGCCGCGGATTTTTCAAGGTTCTTGGCGGCGGTATCACCGGTGTTATGGCGCTCGGCGGTTACGCCTTCGCCTATGAGCCGCTGGCGCGTCTCGCCATCACTCGCTACCGGCTGACGCCGCCGGGATGGACACCGGGGCTGAAGCTGCGCGTTGTCGCGCTTGCTGATATCCATGCCTGCGAACCGTGGATGTCGGCAAACCGCATTGCCGCGATCTGCCACCGGGCCAATGAACTCGAAGGCGATATCACCGTCCTGCTCGGCGATTATGCCGCCGGCATGAACATGGTGACGCAATATGTACATTCGAGCCAATGGTCGAAAGCGCTCGCCACCCTGCAAGCCCCGCTCGGCGTCCATGCGATCATGGGTAACCATGACTGGTGGGAGGACAGGACTGCGCAGAAGAACGGCGGGATGGAAACATTCGGACACCGGGCTCTCGCCGACGTCGGAATCCCGGTCTACGGCAACCGCGCCGTTCGGCTTGAAAAGGACGGCCACGGCTTCTGGCTCGCAGGTCTCGAAGATCAGCTGGCGCTGCTGCCAGGCAGGAAGTGGGGCCGCACGCAGATGCTTGGCCTCGACGATCTCGATGGAACCATGGCTGAGGTGACCGACGATGCGCCTGTCATTCTGCTCGCCCATGAGCCCGATATCTTTCCGCGCGTGCCCGAGCGCGTGTCGCTGACGCTGTCGGGCCACACGCATGGCGGACAGATCCGTTTCCTCGGCCGTTCGCCGATCGTCCCCTCGCGGTACGGCAACCGCTACGCCTATGGCCATATTGTCGAGGAGGGGCGTAATATCATCGTGTCCGGCGGGCTCGGTTGCTCCATTGCACCGGTGCGCTTCGGCGTACCGCCGGAAATCGTCGTGATCGATCTTGGATAGGAATGACATGGCCAAGCGCACTCTCATCCGCCTGACTGCCGGCGCTGAGCGTTTCAACTATCGCATTGCCGGCCTCGGTTTTCGGAATGGCTACGTGCTCGTTCATCGTGCCGTGCACGAGCCCTTCTGGACCTTTCCGGGTGGCAGGGCCGAGATCGGCGAGACGTCGGAGGAGACGCTGAAACGAGAGATGGTGGAGGAACTGGGGGTCGAGGTCACCGTCTCCCGCCTGCTCTGGGTCGTCGAGAATTTTTTCCACTACGAACAGCGCGACTGGCATGAACTCGGCCTCTATTATCTGATGGACATCCCCCCGGAATTCCCCTTCGAGCCACACGAAATCATCCATCGCGTCGAAGACGGCGACAACCATCTCGAATTCAAATGGGTGCCGGCAACGCGCCAGGCCCTGACCACACTCGACATCCCGCCCTATTTCATCGCCGATGAAATCGAGGCCCTTCCCGTTGCGCCACGTCATCTCGTCTGGCGGGACGGCAACCTCGATGGCAAGAACTGACCCACCAGAAACGCTGGAAGAGGAGATGCGCCGTTGCCGACCTTCGACCCCGTCAGGCCATTCCGCAAGCTTGCCTATAACAACGCCCTTGCCAACCACCGTCTGCTTCAAGCCTGCACGGCATTGAAACCCGGCGAATTCGAAGCGTCGCGCGTGAGCTTCTTCCCCTCGATCAAGGAAACCTTGAACCACATCGTCACCGTCGATTGGTTCTATGTCGACGGCCTGGAAGGCGGCACGCTCGGCTTCCAGGCTTTCGAGGTCGACGAACCGTTCGATGACGTTTTATCCCTTGCGCAAGCGCAGGCGAAGGTCGATCAGCGCCTGGTGGCGCTTTGCGAGACCCTGACGTCGGAGAGGCTCGCCTCGGCCGTTAGCCTCCATCGCGGCGCCCGCATCCAGGAGGAGCGGATGGAAGACGTGCTCGCTCACCTCTTTCAGCATCAGACCCATCATCGCGGCCAGGTGCATGCGATGCTCTCCGGCACCAGCGTCACCCCGCCACAACTCGATGAATTCATCGTCGCCGACGATGCGCGGTTTCGCGGCGGGGAACTCGCCGACCTCGGCTGGAGCGAAGAGAGGCTGATGCGCTGATTTCATGATAAAGCGTCCTTATCGCGTCGCATCGGACGCGCGGCGCTTAGTCCTGCAGCCGCCTCTTCAGCCCGTCGATGATGGTCTTGGTAAGAAGGTCGTAATTCTCGTCGAAATGGTGGTCGCCGGGCAATTCGATGACCTCGGCGCCGCTCTCCTTTACCGCCGGACAGGCAACGTCGTCATCGTCGTCCTTGCCGTAGATGCATTGCACGAGCTTCGCATCGATGTTCTTCAGATCGCTGACGGGATCGCCTCCGGCCCCATCCGTTTTCTGGCCGAGCCAACCGAGAACGGAGATGACGTAGTCGACTTCGTGCGAGAGCGACAGCAGCGACAATTGCGCCACCGCCGACTTTTCGGCTGGCTTGAGGAGCTGATAGGTGGCCGGCACGACATCGGCGCCGAAGGAATATCCGACGAGCAGCACATGCTTCACCTTCCACTGCTTTCGGTAGAAATCGATGATCTTCGAAAGATCGGCGGCGGTCTCCTCCGGCTTGCGCTCCGACCAGAAATAGTGAAGCGAATCGACGCCGACGACCGGAATGCCTTCCTTCTGCAGCGTGGCACCGACCTCCTTGTCGATGTCGCGCCAGCCGCCGTCGCCGGAATAGATCACCGCCATCGTATCGAGGGCGGGAGTCGCCTCGAGGATCGCCAGCGGCAGGCCGAGCGGATTGCCGAAGGCGCCCGAGGCGGTGACGAGATCGTCGAGCGTATCGCCAAACACCGTCTGCGCATCGTCGGTGGAATCGCGGATCTCGACCGCAGCATGGGTCTTCTTCAGCGTTTCCGCATGCGCCCGGCTATCCTTGTCGGCATTGGGCGTGAAGACGGTGACGATCGGATCCGGCAGAGCGCCGTCGCTGAGGCCATAAATCGTGCGTTGGCCGACGACCTGCTTGGAAGCCGGCGTGCAAAGCGCCTGGGCGAGCGGAATGCCGGCCTTCGGATCGACGGCAAGCGTCTGGCCGATCGTCGCATCCGGCGTCTGCGCGGCGATCGCCAGCGCTAGGGCCCCGCCCTCGCCGATGCCGGCGACGATCGGCAGATGATAGGCACTGTTGCCGGTCGCGCGCTGCACCTGCTGGCTCAGCGATTCGATGTCCGAGACCATGTAGACGCAGCCGTCGTTGAGGCTGACATCGTACCGGTTGAGCGCCTGGATGTAGGAAGGAAAGTCGACGCCGATGACGACGGCGCCTTCGGCAACCAGCCTGTCGGCTTCGGCCTTCTCATAGTCGCCCCAACCGGCAGCATCCGAGATCAGCATCACCGTGCCTTTCACCTCCCCTTCCGGCAGGAAGATGTGCGGCGACGGGATGAGCCCGGCTTCGAAGCTCTGTGTGGTCTCTTCGGCGGCATCAGCCGGTGCGGCCGCGAGCATGCAGGCGCATGCCGTGGCAAGAAGGATTGTCCTGATCATTTTCTCACTACCCCTTTCAATCCGCCCCCGATCAGCAATGTCGCGTCCATCAACGCGATCATCGGATTGCCCCCTCCGGATACCGCAAGATAGCGCGGTTGCCAGTGCGGATGAAACTTGGATTTGAATGCCCGAAGGCCTTTGAAGTTGTAGAAGCGCTCGCCGTGTTCGAAGACGGTGCTGCCGATGCGGTCCCAGACGGGCGCCGCCTCACGTTTCGACATGCCGGAGAGGGGCGCCATGCCGAGATTGAAGTGGGTGAAACCCTGACCGCGCAGATATTCCATGATCTGCACGAAGAGAAAGTCCATCGAGCCCTTCGGCGCGTCCGGCGAGAAGCGCATGAGATCGATCGTGCCCTCCTCCCTGGATTCGGTGACGAGGATATTGGCGAAGGCGACGATCCTGCCGTCCTTTTTCAGGATGCCGACCGGCTGCGAGGAGACGTAATCGGCATCGAAGGCGCCGAGAGAAAAGCCTTTTTCCTTGGCGTTGTGATGCTCGAGCCAGGCCGTGGAAACGGCGGAGAGATCATCGATGACCGAGCGCACGTTCTCAGGTTCGACGACGGCGAATTCCAGCCCGTCGCGCTGGGCGCGGCTAGCCGTCTGGCGAAGGTTCGCCCATTTGCCGCCCTTCATTTCGAATGTCCTGAGATCGGCCACCGCCAGCTCGCCGAGTTTGAAGGCGCGAAGGCCGGCATCGGCGCAATGGGAAAGCAGCGCCGGCGAGATCTGATAGAAGACGGCCCGGCAGCCGGCGGCGCGCGCCGCTTCGACGAAACGCCAGACGAGTTCCTGCACGGCGCGATGCTCGCCGACCGGGTCGAACAGCGCAATCCAGGAGCGGCCCTGCCGGCCGTACATGATGAAGGCGTCACCTTTTTCCGAGAACATGATGCTCTTGTCGCCCATGCGCACCAGATTGGCGTCGGCATTGCCCTGCTTCATGACGATATCGACGGCACGCGACAGCGCCTCGTTCGTCGCCGGTTCCGGCCGAAAGGTCGCCGGCCGAAGCAGGCTGAAGATGGCGATCGCCGACGAGATGATGGTGATGCCGAGCACGGCGCGTAAGCCCCGCGGCGCCTCGGCGGTGAATTCGAACTGCCACCAGAGCTGGTTGCTGTATTCGACATCGCGATAGACGAAGAGCAGGATGACGACGGCGCCGACGACGATGACGGCGATCGCCATCAGCCAGGACGCCGTCAGCGCCTGGTTAAGCAGCGAGGCATGGCGGGTAAAGAGCCTACGGCTGACGAAGAGCCCGAAAATGAGGAAGGCGAGAAAAGCGGCTTCGACGAGCGCAATCGCCTTCAGGAGTGACAAGGTCAGTGCGGCAACAGCCGAGAACACGGCCACCCACCAGGCACCGTCGAGTCGCTGGCCAAGGCCGCGCGCGGCGACGACGAGCGCGAGTCCCAGCAGACTGGAGAGGAAATGCGCCCCTTCGACCAGCGGCAGCGGCAGATAGTTGGAGAGGAATTCGAGGTTCTGGTCCGGCGTCGGCGTGACGCTCGAAAATACCAGCATGACGCCGAGCAGCAGCGCGAGGGCCGACAGCAGCTGCGGCATCAGCCGTCCGCCGATGCGCCGCACGCTGGAGGCGGCCGGATGGTCGACGAAACGACGCAGCTCGGCGGCCGAGACCGCGAGCACGGCGATCAGCAGCGGCAGCACATGGTAGACCAGCCGGTAGAGCACCAGCGATCCGAGCACGGCATCGATGTTCACCGCGCTGCCGAGCGACGCGATGATCACGGTCTCGAACACGCCGAGCCCGGCCGGAACGTGGCTGAGCACGCCGAGACCGACGGCGATCGCATAGACGGCGAGGAAGACCGGCCAGCCGATTGCCGTCTGCGGCAGCAGCACGTAGAGCACGGACGCCGAAGCGGCGATATCGAAGGCGGTGACGAGGAACTGCCGCGACCAGGTACGCGAATCCGGCAGACGAACTGCCACAGGGCCGAGATTAAGCACGTGCCCGTCACGGCCGATGATCATCACAGCACCGAGAATGGCGACGATCGACCCGGCGATCAACCGCAGAAGGAAGGCGCTGACACCGATGAGCGGGCCGATCTCGTCGGCGATGATGATGAGGGCGATCGCCGCAACGCCTGCCAGCCCGAGGCCGAAGGAAAGCGTCACGAAGGCGATGATGCGACCGATATCCTCCGGCGAAAGCCCGAGGCGGGTATAGGCGCGGTAGCGGATCGCGCCCCCGGAGAGCGCCCCGAAGCCGGCGGTATTGCCGACCGCATAGGCGCTGAACGCCGTCAGCGCCACATGCGGAAAGGGCAGCCTCTTGCCGATATATTCGATAGCGTTGAGATCGTAGAAGATCAGCGAAAGGAAACTCAGTGCCGTGAAGAAGAGCGCAAGCAGGATCGCGCTCGGCTTGGTCGCCGCCAGCGCATCGACGACGTCGTCATAGCGCACCTCGTTGGTGAGCTGCATGATCGCATAACCGACGAGACAGAAGACCACGAGTGTCGCGGCTGCCACCAACGGCGTCCTGTAACGCCTGAAAAGCCCGCGAAAAGAAAAATCGTCCGTTTCTTCCATCTCTTCCAACTTGCCGTAACCCGACATCTCGTACCTGCCGCAATTGGCAGCATGGCGGGAATCATTTTCGAAAGACGTAACATGAGAGGCGCATAAGCTCTATGAAACCATGCCGCCGCTACTCCAAGCCCCGCCGCCTGCGCCTCAATCATCCCCAATTGGGGCGAATTTGCGCAGGTCGACATAACGCTCCATTGCATTTTCGTAAGCTTGGGCCGAGCTTTGCCCGGCAACGGGATTCGAGGCAAGGGAGAATGGTTTGATATGCAGGACGGTCCAGCCTTCATGATGCTTGTCCTCGGCCGTCTGTTGCTGGGCGGCCTCTATGTCGCTGGCGGCATTCATCATTTTTTCGTTATCGTGCCGCTGACCGACGCGATCGAAGCCCGCGGCATCCCTTTTGCGAAATGGGTGCTGCTCTTCGGCAGCATTTTCCAGATTGTCGCCGGCACTCTGTTGATACTGGGTCTCTTCGTCACGGCAGCGGCATTCGGTCTCATCGTCTTCACCCTTACCGCCATGATCATGCTGCTGAATTTCTGGGATATGCAGGGAACGGCCCGCGAAAGCGCGATCAATAGCTGGAAAACCAATATGGCGATCATCGGCGGCCTGCTGATTGCAGCCGCCGGGGTGATTTGAGGGTTTAGGCCGCCGGCTCGCTGCCGGCCCGTGCATGCGCGGCATAGCGCGCGACGGCAGCATCGACCTCTGCATCGCGATCGCCCGCCACCTGCACCGTCGGCACGGCGAATTCGATGCCGTTTTCATTGAAGGCATTGCGGATCATCGCCAGCGCATTGCGGCGAATGACGAATTGCTCACCGGGCTTCGTCATCATCGACAGCCGGATTTCGATCGCGAATTCGCCGAACTGCTCGACACCCTTCATCTTCAGTGTCTCGATGATATGCGGGCCGAATTCCGGATTCTCGAGCAGCGTCTGGCCGATCTGCTTGATCACCTTCTTCGCCTTGACCAGATCGGTGTCGTATTTGACGTTGAGGCTGATCTTGTCGATCGTCCAGTCGCGATTGAGGTTCTTCACCGCACCGAGTTCGCCGAACGGCACCGTCGTCAGCGGTCCACGATGATGCCGGAGCTTCACCGAGCGCAGGCTGAAGGCCTCGACCACACCCTTGTGGCTGCCGCTTTCGATATATTCGCCGATGCGGAAGGCATCGTCCCAGAGATAGAACATGCCGCTGATCACGTCCTTGACGATCGTTTGTGCGCCGAAACCGACCGCGACGCCGACGACGCCGGCGCCGGCGATCAGCGGCCCGATCTCGATGCCGAGACCCGAGAGCACCATCAGCACGGCGATGACGGCGATCACGACGGCAAGGATATTGCGGATGATCGGCAGCAGCGTATGTATCCGCGCGCGTTTGGCCTTCTCCTCGTCGGTTGCTCCGCCGTCCATGGACGAATCGAGCAGCTTGCCGTTGATATAGGCCTTGATGACGTGCCAAAGCAGGTCGGCGGCAAGCAGGATGACGATGCCGCCGATAAGACCGCGCGCGATCTTGTCGGCCATCGTATCGCCGGCGGCCATCGTATCGGCACCGACGCCGAGCATATGCCCGAGCCAGATGGCTGCAAGGGCAATGATCAGCGCCCGCACGCCGCGGTCGAGCAACACTGCCGCGATACGGCGCGTGGCAAGGAAGCTTGCTTCGGTCTGCTGCAGCGATTTCACCGCAAGCGTCGAGACGGCAAGCACGCGCGGCAGCAAAAGCAGGTAGATGCCGAGCCAAAGCAGCCAGTTGAAGCCCGCCACCCAGATGCTCCACAGCAGCAGGAAATAGACGGTGAACGACCAGGAGACCCCGTGACCGCGCTTCTCGTCCTTGTGAGGTCGCGACCAGACCGCCTCGATCGCAATCAACAGCAGGCCGATACCGAGGAAATAGCCGATCAAGAGCCGGACGCTCGGAGAGTAGCCGAGCGGCTCCATCGATTGGATCAGCGCCCAGCCGAAAATGAAATAGATGACGAACATCGCGCAGCGGCGATACCAGAAGAGCGCGACGGCGCGCCCCGGCATGATCGGAGCGGCAACGCCTTGCCGCTCTTCCTCGGCCCGCGCCAGCCCGATGAGATCGATCAGCACGCCGCCAAGGCAGATCGTAAAACGCTGGACGATGAGCGCAACGACGCAGACGATCGCGATGCTCTGGCTGAGCGGCGGCCAGCTGAGGCTGAGAAGCGTGAGCACCGTTGCCGCAGCGAAGATCAGTGCCGGAATGACACGCGACGCCAGATGCATACCCGCCATCTCAACCAACCGGCGACGGCGGCGGCGGAAGGCATAACGGGCAATGCTTTCGACGATCCCGCCGAGCAGGAAGATCGCCAGGAACTGCGCCACCATGCGCGGCCAGCCGCTGGCGGTGATTTCACCGAGGAACAGCGAGGACGCATTGCCGATCTGCGAGGGCAATGCCATCGCCGCATCGGAGACCATCGAAACATGCCGGCGGGCATGCTGCAGCAGACCCGACAGGATCGACATCTGGTTTTCAGACGCTGCATTGGCCGCAGGCGCCGCAGCCATCTGCGTCGACATCCATTGTTTGACCTCAGGCGTCTGCATGAGCTGCATCATCTCACGCACCTGGGCCGGCGGGGCCGCAGCGGCCGGCACTTGCGCCGGCGGCGTTTGGGAAAAGCCAGGCGAAACCGCCGAGCAAAGCGCAAGCAATGCCAGCATGCCTGATATGGCGGCCTTCAAGCCCCCTGCCATGCCACGCTCCATGACCGCCTCCAATGAAATGTCGGCCGCTTGGATGAAGCAGCCCCGACATTGTGCAATGGATACTCGCGACCGTTGCCGCCAGCAAGCAGTAGGAAAACCATACCGATGGCTAGGAACGGCGACGTCGCCGCCCTCGAAACGAAGCGCTGCGCTCGCCATTTCGGCAGGACGGCTTTGTCGGAATGGTGCGGAAAGTCGTCTTCCTTCAGGACTTCGGAGCAGGCTTTTCCACATGGCCGCCGAAGCCTGCGCGCATCGCCGACAGCACCTTATTGGCGAATTCGTCATTGTCGCGCGAGGAGAAGCGGCCGTAGAGCGCGGCACTCAGCACCGGCGTCGGCACGCTTTCGTCGATTGCCGCCATGATCGTCCAGCGGCCTTCGCCGCTATCGGAGACGCGGCCGGCATATTTCGACAGCGCCGGATCGGCATGCAGCGCATCGGCTGTAAGATCGAGCAGCCAGGAGGTGATGACGCTGCCGCGGCGCCAGACTTCGGCGACATCCTGCAGGTTGAAATCATACTGGAAATGTTCCGGATGGGCGAGCGGCGCGGTTTCCGCATCGGCCTCATGCGAGGCGGCGCCGATATTGGCGTGTTTCAGAATATTGATACCTTCGGCATAGGCGGCCATCAGACCGTATTCGATGCCGTTATGCACCATCTTGACGAAATGACCGGCGCCATGCGGGCCGCAATGCAGGTAACCCTGCTCCGCGGTGCTGGCTGCAGCCGCTTCGGCGCTCCGGTTCGGCGAGGCTTCCGTCTTGCCGACGCCGGGCGCCAGCGTCGCGAAGATCGGGGAAAGGTGTTCGACGATGCCCTTCTCGCCGCCGATCATCAGGCAATAACCGCGCTCGAGGCCGAAGACACCGCCGCTTGTGCCGACATCGACATAGTGGATGCCCTTGGTGATGAGGTCGGCGCCGCGACGAATGTCGTCATGGTAATAAGAGTTGCCGCCGTCAATGACGATATCGCCATTCTCAAGCAGCGGCACCAGGCTCGCCAGCACCTTGTCGACGATCGCCGCCGGCAGCATCAGCCAGATCGCGCGCGGATGGGTGAGCTTCGAGACGAATTCCTGGAGCGAAGCACTGCCGATCGCACCGAGGCCTGCGAGCTCGGCAACGCTTTCCGGCCTGGCGTCGTAGACGACGCATTCGTGACCGCCTCGCATCAAGCGCTGGACCATGTAATTGCCCATGCGGCCCAAACCAACCATGCCAAGCTGCATAATGAATCTCCTGGAAACCGAAATGAAGTCTCGAATCCGGAAATTAGCACCCGCAGTGTGACAGGCAAGCGAAGTCTCGACCTGATTGGCGAATGCGACGATTGCGCCGCCGATCTCCTGCAGACCGATGCGCTCGTCAAGCGTCAGGTGCGCTGGCCGGCTCTCCCTTCATTTCGCTGAGGAACATGCCCTCCCGCAGATTGATGCCGTATTCGACGAAGGCCTTCATGCAGCAGAGCATCTGCGTCCAGCCCTCGCAGTTGAGATAGGTGCCGCGCCGACCGGCATCGTCTTCGCGCCAGCCGGTTTCGGCGATGGTCACCAGCGTGCCGCCATCCTCCAGCGGTTTGAAGTTCATCTCCACCATCGTCTTATAGGTCGCCTTATCTTCGGCGGTGCCGCCGTCCCAACTGAGCACGATGCGGCTTTCGGGCACGAGTTCGACCACCTCAACCGCAGCATCCTTCCACCAGGTTACCGTCGTGCCCTGGACGAGCGGCGCGCTCGCCCCGCCGATCGTGGTGAAATAGCTGCTGAGCTTCTTCGGGTTGACGACGGCGTCGAATACCTCTGCGACGGGACGTCCGATGCGGCCGGAAACACGGATTCCGAGAGACATGGCACTTCTCCTCTTCTCCATTGCTGTTTGTCATGGCGTCCAGCGTCATTGTGTTATAAAAACATAACATGTCAAGCGAATCAAAAGACGATCCGGTTTTCAAGGCGCTGGCCCACCATCGCCGCCGCGAAATCCTCGACCGGCTCAAGGATGGCCCCCGGACCACAGGGACGCTTTGCGAGATGTTTCCGCAGATGGACCGCTGTACGGTAATGCAGCATCTGAAAGTGCTGGAGGAAGCCGATCTGGTCATCGCCAGGAAGGAGGGCCGCGAGCGCTGGAACCACTTAAACAGCCTGCCGATCAAGCACATTTACGACCGTTGGATCAGCGCCTATGCCGGCCATGCGCTCTCTATACTCGACCGGCTGAGAAGCGATCTCGAAGGCCAGCCGGAAGAGTGATCCGCGCAACCCAGCTTGCTGCCCGGTCCGCCGAAGCCTTATGCTGGCAAAAATGGCATGGGATCAGACGGATGACGATATCGGGAGCTGGCATACGCCGCATGCGGCTGCTGCGCGGCATGAAGCAGCAGCATCTCGCCGAACTCCTCGGCGTCAACCAGACGACGGTGTCACGCTGGGAGTGCGGACAACTCGCGCTGTCGCCCGAACAGGCCGTCCAGCTGGAACGGATTTTCGCCTCACCGCGACATGCCGCGGCTGATGCGGCGCTGAAGCGACTGGTCGAGGATTCCGTCCGACCGGTGCATCTGATCTGCGACAGCACCCACCGGCTGCTCTCCGCCTCCCGCCCGCGGCAGGCGGAATGGCGGGCGCCGCTCGCTGCCTTTCTCGGCCGCTCGCTTTTCTCCTACGCATCTGCTGAAATCACCGCGGCCGAGCAGTCGCTGGAAGAGCGCGGCTGGCATGAGGGCAGGCTTTCGTCACTGACCCTCGATACCGGCGCCAACGGCAATGCGCTGCTGCCGATCGCCGCCGGCCGCGTGATCTGGGAAAGGATCATGCTTTCCGATGGCAGCGCCGGCCGCCTTGTCACGACCATCGGCGAGCCTGCAGCTTTCCTGCATTCCCGTGCATAATTTATGCGTTGTCCCGGAATGCCGGTCTTTATAGCGTCCGCCTCCTGAACGGTCGGGAGGCGATGTGATGACGATACTGGTGACGGGAAGTGCCGGCCATCTTGGCGAGGCGCTGATGCGCACTTTGAAGGCCGAAAGCCGATGGGTGCGCGGCATCGATATCAAGCCCTCGGCTTTTACCGATATGGTCGGCTCGATCGGTGATCGCGCCTTCATCCGGCAAGCGATGTCAGGCATCAGCTGCGTCATCCATGCCGCGACGCTGCACAAGCCGCATGTGGCGACCCATGACAATCGCGATTTCCTCGACACCAATATCGCCGGCACGCTGAACCTGCTCGAAGCAGCCGTCGCCGCAGACGTCGCAAGCTTCGTCTTCACCAGCACCACCAGCACCTTCGGTGCGGCTTTGACGCCGGCCGCCGGCGCACCGGCAGCATGGGTGACCGAGGACGTGCTGCCGGTCGCAAAAAACATCTACGGTGTCACGAAGCTCGCCGCCGAAGGTCTGTGCGAACTCTTCGCCCGCAAGTCCGGCCTGCCGGTGATCATTCTCAGGACATCGCGTTTCTTTCCCGAAAACGACGACGATCCTGACATTCGCAGCGGCTATCCGGCGGAAAATGCCCAGGCCAACGAGCTTCTTCACCGCCGCGTCGATATCGCCGATGTGGCCGGCGCTCATCTGCTGGCGCTCGAAAAGGCGCCGGCAATCGGCTTCGGCCGCTACATCGTCTCCGCCACGACGCCGTTTCCGGCAAGCGATCTTGCCGCAATCAGGCACGACGCGCCTGCTGTCGTCGAACGGCTGTTCCCAGGTGCAGGCGCCCTCTATGCATCACGCGGCTGGAAGATGTTTCCAACGCTCGACCGTGTCTATGTCAACGCGCGGGCAAGGCGGGAACTCGGCTGGCAGCCGCGATATGATTTCCGTTTCGTGCTCGATTGCCTGCGCGACAACAGGGAATGGCGCAGCCCTTTGGCGCTTGATGTCGGCTCGAAAGGTTACCACGACGTGGTCTTTGCTGAAGGGCCTTATCCCGTGGGATAGGGCAGCAAGCTGGACTGCGGATAGGCGAAAGCCCGACATTCTCCCGGCATGGCCTTTTCGCTGCAAAGCGTCATCCAGATATCATGATGCTGTCATAAACCGTCTGAGGGGATATGGGGCGGCGAAATCCAGGGCGTGTTCTGCCATCGGGAAATCGAATCCAGGGCCGGGGTGTCATTTGAAGCGGTGTCCAGCCCGGGCGGGCCGCTGCAGGAACGCTTTGACCGAGAGGGTATTTCATGAAGAACATCAGATCATACGCGCGGCTGTTTGCCGCCATTATTGCGGCATCCGCCGCCATTCCGGCCGTCGCAAGTGCCGAGAATTCCGCCACTGTCGACGGCCTCGCCTTCGTCAACAAGGGCCTGGTCGGCATCGGCCGCATCCCGGCCAACCAGCGTGACAAATTCGGTGAGACCTTCGGTTCCGGCTCCGGCATGGCGATCGATTCCGCCGCCTGGAGCCGCGACGGCGCCAGCTACAAGGGCACGCTCTACCTGCTGCCAGACCGTGGCTATAACGCCGTCGGCACCGTCGACTATCGTCCGCGCCTGAACACCATCTCGATCGGCCTGACGCCGACCGCTCCGGGTGCGGCACCCGAGGCCGGCAAGGAACAGTCGGGCGTTGACGCAAAGCTCGTCGATTCCACGCCCTTCGTCGACGACAAAGGCGGCGACATGACCGGTCTCGACCCGGAATCCGGCGTCCGCCCCGCTGCCGGCAATTTTCCGCCACTGCCGCAGGCGGTGAACGGCAAGATCGCCCTCGACAATGAAGCCATCATCCGCCTGGCCGACGGCACCATGTTCGTCAGCGACGAATACGGGCCTTATATCTACCACTTCTCGGCCGACGGCCGTCTGCTGTCTGCCACCCAGCCGCCGAAGGCGCTTTTGCCGATGCGCAAGGGCGCGTTGAGCTTTGCCTCCAACAATCCCGGCCCCCGCGCCTCCGCTCCGGACCCGAAGGATCCGGAGACCGGCCGCCAGAACAATCAGGGTCTCGAAGGCATGGCGATGACGCCTGATGGTAAGTTCATCATAGCAGTGCTGCAGTCGGCCGCCCGTCAGGACGGTGGCGATTCCAGTTCGACCCGCCAGAATACCCGCGCCATGGTCTATGACGCCGCCGATCTAAATCACCTGAAACTGGTGCACGAATATGTCGTGCCGCTGCCGGTGTTCAAGGACGCCAAGGACAAGACGACGATCGCCGCAGAGAGCGAAATCGTCGCCCTTTCCGACAAGACCTTCCTGATGCTCGCCCGCGACAGCGGCAACGGCCAGGGTCTGAAGGGCGATACCTCGCTCTACCGCAAGATCGACATCGCAGACCTTTCCAAGGCGACCGATATCGCCGGCAGCGATTTCGATGCAGGCAAGCCGATCGCGCCGAAGGGCGTCCTCGATCCGTCACTGACGCCGGCGACGCGGACACCACTCATCGACCTCAACGACAAGGCCGATCTCGCCCGCTTCGGCCTGCACAACGGCGCGCCGAACGACAAGAACAATCTGTCGGAAAAATGGGAAGCCATGGGTCTGGCAAGCGTTCTCGACCCGAACCTGCCGGACGATTATTTCCTGTTCGTCGCTAATGACAACGACTTCCTCACACAGGATGGTTTCCAGGTGGGCGCCGCCTACAAGGCGGACGGTGGTGCCGATGTCGACACCATGTTCCAGGTCTTCCAGGTCACCCTTCCGGGCTTGAAGAAATAGCGGATGCGTTGAAAATGGCGGACGCTGCAGCCGCGTTCGCCGTCTTCGTCGTGATGAAGAGGAAAGGTGCGATCCACGACCACCGATGGATGTTTACGATCCTGGGTGCCTACAAACGTAGGTGGGCGCCGTGTGTCCAGGCCCACGGGCCTGGCCAGGGACAGCTCCCTTTGGATCGAGTATGGCCCCAGGGATTGTGGTTCCTGTCGAGAGGCGCAGACCGCACCGCGATATATAAGGACGTTTGCGCGGGCGCGCCAGTGGCGGCAGCAAGTCGTCCTTATTTAATTGAGTCAATTGAGTTCGGGGGCGGGCCGGCCGTTCAGTTTATCGGTAATGCCGCGAATGCGGGTTGAAACCTCGCTGAGCGCTGCCGCAAGATTTTCTTCGGTGCGCGCGGTGGCCGCAAGCACCGTGTCGCGGTTGCCGCGCAGCGACTCGAGTTCGGATTCCAGCCCGGCGACGCGGCGCGTCAGCTCGGCAATCTCGTCCATGACCATGATGCCGGCCATGACGGTGATCCTGAGATCGCCGATTTCACCGAACTGGGCCTTGAGATGGCCGACATAGCCGTCGAAGCGGTTGGCGAGATCGGTCAGGTGATCCTCCTGCCCCTCCTCGCAAGCCATGCGATAGGCCTTGCCGTCGATCGTTACCGTCACCTGCGCCATGCCAAACTCTTTCTATCAGCGATCCAGAACCGCGCGGATCGTTTCCATAGCCGTCACCAGCCGCCGCGATACCTCGCGGTTGACCTCCTCCAGCCGGTTGGCGCGGAATTCCGCCTGGTCGAGTTCCTGCGCCAGCCGGGAGCGGTCGGCGTGCACGCGCCGCACCTCGCCTTCGATCTCGCCCTGCTCGCGCTGCCGCTCGACGCGCATGTCGACGGCGTTTTCGAGGCTCGAAATCGCCTGTCTCAATTCGTTGAGCGCTGCTTCCATGGTTTTGCCTGTGGGCATCATGTCTTTCCGATTCCCGCACAGAATCCGCGAATCGGCACGCCGCGCCGATCCTGTGATTTCAAAAGGATATGCCGCTCGTAAACGGCGCGTCAATAAATCCTGTCACTTGCCCACCGACCTATCCTGTGGATGAGCACTTTACACGTGATCGCCATACGAGATTCGTCATTTGTACAATCGCCCGATCAAATGTCAAAAATCGCCGCTGCCTGCCCGGATTTGGCGTCCCATTTATTGACTTGCCAGCCCCAACTGCTATGTGTCTGCCGCTTTCACTCGATGGTCTTGGAGGCTCGAGGCCATCCCCCCGACACCCGGAACTTGCGGAAAAGCCATGACCTCTCCCGAACAACATGACCGGATGGCGAATGCGATCCGTTTTCTCGCCATGGATGCCGTCGAAAAGGCGAACTCCGGTCACCCGGGCATGCCGATGGGCATGGCCGATGTGGCGACGGTCCTGTTCACCAAATATCTGAAGTTTGATCCGAAGAAGCCGCACTGGCCGAACCGCGATCGCTTCGTGCTCTCGGCCGGCCATGGCTCGATGCTGCTCTATTCGCTGCTGTATCTGACCGGTTATCCCGACATGACGGTCGAAGATCTGAAGCAGTTCCGTCAAGTCGGCTCGAAGACCGCCGGCCATCCGGAATATGGTCATGCCACCGGCATCGAAACGACGACAGGCCCGCTCGGCCAGGGCATCGCCAATGCCGTCGGCATGGCGATCGCCGAGCGCAAGCTGCGCGAGGAGTTCGGCTCCGATCTGCAGGACCACTATACCTACGTCATCAATGGCGACGGCTGCCTGATGGAAGGCATCAGCCATGAGGCGATCGCGCTTGCCGGCCACCTGAAGCTGAACAAGCTGATCCTCTTCTGGGACAATAATTCGATCACCATCGACGGCGCCGTATCGCTGTCGGACTCGACTGACCAGATCGCCCGCTTCAAGGCCGTTCACTGGAACACCATCGAGATCGACGGTCACGATCAGGCCGCCATCGCCGAGGCGATCGAAGCCGCCCACAAGTCCGACCGTCCGACCTTCATCGCCTGCAAGACCGTCATCGGCTTCGGCGCTCCGAACAAGGCCGGCAGCCACAAGGTGCACGGCAGCCCGCTCGGCGCCGAAGAAATCGCCGCCACCCGCAAGGCGCTGAACTGGGATTACGAGCCCTTCGTCATCCCTTCCGACGTCCTCGACGCATGGCGCGCAGCCGGCACCCGCTCTGACAATATCGTCAAGGCATGGGAAGAAACCCTCGCCAAAGCCGCCGCCAAGGCCGAATTCACCCGCCGCATGGCAGGCGAGCTGCCGGAAGGCTTCGACGCCGCGATCAGCGCATATAAGAAGAAGCTCGCCGAGACCAAGCCGACGGTAGCGACCCGCAAGGCTTCGGAAGATGCACTCGAGGTCATCAACGGCTTCCTGCCGGAAACGCTCGGCGGCTCCGCCGACCTGACGCCGTCGAACAACACCAAAACCAGCCAGATGCACTCGATCACGCCGACGGATTTCGCAGGCCGTTACGTGCATTGGGGCATTCGCGAGCACGGCATGGCCTCTGCCATGAACGGCATTGCGCTGCATGGCGGCCTCATTCCCTATAGCGGCGGCTTCCTGATCTTCTCGGATTATTGCCGCCCGCCGATCCGCCTGGCGGCGCTGATGGGCATCCGCGTCATCCATGTCCTGACGCATGACTCGATCGGCGTCGGAGAAGACGGCCCGACGCACCAGCCGGTTGAACAGCTCGCTGGTTTGCGCGCCATCCCGAATCTGATGGTCTTCCGGCCTGCCGACGCCACGGAAACGGCGGAATGCTGGCAGATCGCCATCAAGACGCACAACCGTCCTTCGGGCCTTGCACTGACCCGCCAGAACCTGCTCGCCGCCCGTACCGACTATAGTGAAAAGAACCTCTGCGAACAGGGCGCCTACACGCTGGCCGGCAATGCCGACGCCAAGGTGACGATCTTCGCCTCTGGCTCGGAAGTCGAAATCGCCGTTGCCGCTCGCACGGCGCTCGAAGCCAAGGGCGTCACCGTCCGCGTCGTATCGGTTCCCTGCACGGAACTGTTCTTCGAGCAGCCAGACGCCTATCGTAAGGAAGTCCTCGGCAATTCGCCGGTCAAGATCGCTGTCGAAGCCGCCGTCCGCGAAGGCTGGGATGCGTTCATCGGACCGGAAGGCACGTTCGTCGGAATGAAGAGCTTCGGCGCGTCCGGCCCGGTCAAGGACGTCTACAAGCATTTCGGCATCACCGCCGACGCCGTCGTTGCGGCCGCCGAAGCAAAGCTTTAATGAGGGCGCCTTGAGGCGCTCTCCATCTCCTCAATTCCAGGCCCTCTCTATCGGGCCCACCTCTATCGGGAGTGAATGAACATGACAGTCAAGGTTGCCATCAACGGTTTCGGCCGCATCGGCCGTAACGTCCTTCGCGCCATCGTCGAATCCGGCCGCACCGACATCGAAATCGTCGCCATCAACGACCTCGGCCCGGTCGAAACCAACGCTCACCTGCTGCGCTACGACTCGATCCACGGCCGTTTCCCGGCAACCGTGAAGGTCGAAGGTGACACGATCATCGTCGGCAACGGCAAACCGATCAAGGTTACGGCGATCAAGGATCCGGCAACGCTGCCGCACCGCGAGCTCGGCGTCGACATCGCCATGGAATGCACCGGCATCTTCACCGCCCGCGACAAGGCCGCCGCTCATCTGACGGCCGGCGCCAAGCGCGTCATCGTCTCGGCTCCCGCCGATGGCGCCGACCTGACCGTCGTCTTCGGCGTCAACCATGACCAGCTCACCAAGGAGCACCTGGTCGTCTCCAACGCCTCCTGCACCACCAACTGCCTGGTGCCGGTCGTGAAGGTTCTCGACGACGCCGTCGGCATCGACCACGGCTTCATGACCACCATCCACTCCTACACCGGCGACCAGCCGACGCTCGATACGATGCACAAGGACCTGTATCGCGCCCGCGCCGCTGCCCTTTCGATGATCCCGACCTCGACGGGTGCAGCCAAGGCCGTCGGCCTCGTTCTGCCGCATCTGAAGGGCAAGCTCGACGGCACCTCGATCCGCGTTCCGACCCCGAACGTCTCGGTCGTCGACTTCAAGTTCGTCGCCAAGAAGGCGACCAGCGTCGGCGAAATCAACGAAGCCATCAAGGCTGCGGCAGACGGCAAGCTGAAGGGCATCCTCGGCTACACCGACGAGCCGCTGGTCTCCCGTGACTTCAACCACGACAGCCACTCCTCGATCTTCGCAACCGACCAGACCAAGGTCATGGAAGGCAACTTCGTGCGCGTGTTGTCGTGGTACGACAACGAGTGGGGCTTCTCCAGCCGCATGTCCGACACCGCCGTCGCGTTTGCCAAGCTCATCTAAGAGCCTGACTATCGACGATCGCAAGCGGCCCGGGAAACCGGGCCGTTTTGTTATACGCGCTCATGTCGCATCATTTCCCATTTCCAGCACCGGATCTGGTAGGATAAGCGGCCTTGGGCATACGACATGCACAGACCGCCAGTAGCCTCGGCTCCGAAGCCGGCCACGGCGTCATCGATAACCCCTGCAGCCGCATCGCCGTCTGGGGGAGATAAAGAGAGATGGATGGATTACTTTACCGTTGAAATCGCCGGCCGTGCCGTTGCCAGCTTTCGCTCCGAAAATGACGAGGAAGCGACGCATTTCTTCGAGGCGGAGGATTTTCGAGACGATCTGACCATCCTGGAGTCCGAAGGCAAGCCCCTTTGGGACCGCAAGGCGAGCCTGAGTTTGCGCAAGGCGACCGCCGAGGAAGCAAGCGAAGTCGAGCACGCCTATGAATTCGACGATGATCCCGAACGGACGATCGAGGACGAATTCGTCGTTTTCCTGGTTCCGGTCGCGGATCTCACCGACGAGGGCGACGACACGGAAGACTGACCGGCGATCCGCATCTTTTTCCGGTTCCCGCCACATCGAAGCGACGGGTTCGATGTGGCGTTGCCGCTTGCAGAACAAGATGGCGGTGCAGTCGCGTCACGGATTGGCCATCCGCTGGCCAGGCGTGATAGATTGAGGACATCCACAGCGCGGCATAATGGCTGAAATGATCCAAGCGGAGGTGATAAATGGCAGAGGCACAGAAACGCTTGTCCCACACCACCCTCAAGCGGCGGCAGCGGTTTCACCCCAAGCGGGACGTCAGGCCTGCCGTTCTGGCAAAGGCCAATCGTCTGGTCGTCTGGTTCGCCGCGTTCATCGGCCTCTCGTTTCTCGCCATCGTCATACTTCAGGCCGTGTTGGGATAGCAGAGCAACGACTGGCCCTTCTGGCACAAATCCACAGCCGGTTGCGCGCGCGCGACCGCCGGCATTTCCTACCCGCGAAAAATCTCCGCAGTCCACATCCGCGCCTGCAATCCACTCCTAGTCATTGGACTGGTCAAACGGGCCGCGTGAACGCAGGAGCCTGTCTTATCCTGTTGCCGTTGCAGATGCCGGCAGGAAATATTCGTGCCTTTCTCTTTTGCCCTGCTCTCGCCTGATTTTCCTATACATTCTTTATAGAGAATTTCTCCCGTAGCATTCCAAGTCGGTTGGCCGTCCGGCAGCCGTTCAGCAGCATGATGCAGCGTCGCGACGAGGTTAAGCCGCAAGGCCTACCCTTCTCTGGCGTTTTGCCGTTTACTGATGGACCGCCGCGCGTGAGGGAGAGTTTGGAATTCAGGCGGCTCGGTCCGGGTGGCCGCCAAGCAGTCGTTGGAAAGGGGTGGGCATGGAAGCGTTCTACATCGTGGTGCTGGTCTCGACGGCGCTCGTGCTTCTTGCCGCTTTTTCAAGCCTGCTCGCCTTTCGCTTCGGCGCCCCCCTGCTGCTGCTTTTCCTGATGATCGGCCTTGCCGCCGGTGTCGACGGCCTCGGCATCGAGTTCAGCAACAATTACCTCGCCTATATTCTCGGCTCCATCGCGCTGGCCGTCATCCTGTTTGATTCCGGCTTCGGCACCCCGATGCAGGCCTTTCGGCTGGCGGCCGTGCCCTCGCTGGCGCTCGCCTCGGTCGGCGTGCTGATCACCGCCTCGCTCTTTGCCTTCGCCGCCATGTGGCTTTTGAATTTCACCTGGCTGGAAGGCCTGCTGCTCGGCTCGATCGTCGCATCGACGGATGCCGCCGCCGTCTTCTTCCTGCTGCGCATCGGCGGCATCAATATCCGCGACAAGGTGCGCTCGACGCTGGAGGTCGAATCCGGCACCAACGATCCGATGGCGATCTTCCTCACCATCGCCCTTGTCGAGGTGCTGGCGAGCGGCGAGCGGTATGCCGGCATCAATATCGGCATGCTCGCCATGTTCGTGCAGCAGATGGGCCTCGGCGTCATTCTCGGCCTGCTCGGTGGCATGATGATCGTGCTGATCGTCAGCAAGCTCGATACCGATCGCGGCCTGACGCCGATCTTCGTGCTGGCGCTCGCCCTTCTCGTCTTCTCCTTCACCGGTGCTGTCGGCGGCAGCGGTTTCCTCGCCGTCTATGTCGCCGGCATCTACGCCGGAAACCGCAAGATGCAGGCGATCGGCACCATCAAGCGCTTCCAGGACGGCATGACCTGGCTGGCGCAGATCATCATGTTCCTTGTGCTCGGCCTGCTCGCCACGCCGTCGCAATTCCCTGCGATCATTGTCCCGGCCATTCTGCTTGCGCTCTTCCTGATCTTCGTCGCCCGACCCTTAGCAGTCTGGCTGTCGCTGCTTCCCTTCGATTATACGCAGCAGGAGATCGGCTTCGTTGCCTGGGTCGGCCTGCGCGGCGCCGTCTCCATCCTGCTGGCCATCATGCCGATCCTCGGCGGGCTCCCGAATGGTCAGATCTATTTCAACACGGCCTTCATCATCGTGCTGGTCTCCCTCCTCCTCCAGGGCTGGACGATCAAGCCCGTCGCCAAGAAGCTCGGCCTGATCATTCCACCGCGCATCGGCGCGGTCGACAAGGTCGAGGTCGACCTGCCGGGCGCGGCCAACCACGAGCTGCTCTCATACCGCGTCATCAAGGATAGCCCGGTGCTGCGCGGCGAGCGCATTCCGCGCTGGGCGACACCCTCGCTCGTCATCCGTGACGGCAAATCGATGCGCTACCAATATGCCGGGCGGCTGCGCGAGCA
Organism: Rhizobium sp. BT04; assembly: GCF_030053135.1. NCBI lineage: Bacteria > Pseudomonadati > Pseudomonadota > Alphaproteobacteria > Hyphomicrobiales > Rhizobiaceae > Rhizobium > Rhizobium sp. BT04. The sequence continues at coordinate 2,178,712 of NZ_CP125652.1, forward strand.
CGATCTCGTCTATCTCTTCATCGTACCGAGTTATTCCCGCCTGCTCGACCGGCTGTTCGCCAGCCGTGCGCCGGTCGATGAGGACGATGCCGAATTCTTCGGGGCTTTCGCACTCTCCCCGGCCCGCCCCGCCGCGGATCTCGACGCCGCCTATGGTCCCGGCCTACTCAACGAATCCGAAAAGGGCCTGACGATCGCCGAGCTGATGCGGCAGCGCCTCGGCGGCAAGGCCGATTATGCCGACCGCGTCCGCCTCGGCTCGATCATTCTCATCGTTCGCGATCTCGACGAGCACGACCACATCACCTCCGTCGGCATGTCGCTCGAAGCCGTTGAACCGGCGATCACGCTGCCGATCTTCATCAATCTCAAGGAGATCATTCAGCGCATCCGCGACCGGCTGAACGGGCGCCGGAACCGTGAAATCAAGACCTCCGAAAGCGCATCGAAAGCCACGGCCGGACGCGACGAAGGCACACACGAAAACGGCCGTTGAACGCCTTGCGTCTCGAATGATCCTTGCTATGGTCGGCGCGACTTCCGCCAACCAAGACTGGATCTCCCCATGCCTTCTTTCAAGACCCTCGACGATCTCACAGACATCCGCGGCAAGCGCGTTCTCGTCCGCGTCGACCTCAATGTTCCGGTCAAGGACGGCAAGGTCACCGATACGACGCGCATCGAGCGTGTGGCGCCGACGATCCTCGAACTGTCCAACAAGGGCGCCAAGGTCATCCTGCTGGCCCATTTCGGCCGACCGAAGGACGGGCCCTCGCCCGACCTGTCGCTGTCGCTGATCGCCCCTTCCGTCGAGGAAGTGCTTGATCACGCAGTGCTGACGGCCGCCGATTGCATCGGCGAAGCCGCCGCTTCCGCCGTCGCGGCGATGAAGGACGGCGATATTCTGCTTCTGGAAAACACCCGTTTCCACAAGGGCGAGGAAAAGAACGATCCTGACTTCACCAAGGCGCTTGCCGCCAACGGCGATGTCTATGTCAACGACGCCTTCTCCGCCGCCCACCGCGCCCATGCCTCGACCGAGGGCCTTGCTCACCACCTGCCGGCCTATGCCGGCCGCACCATGCAGGCCGAGCTGGAGGCGCTGGAAAAGGGCCTCGGCGATCCGGCCCGCCCCGTCGTCGCAATCGTCGGCGGCGCCAAGGTGTCCACCAAGATCGACCTCCTGATGAACCTGGTGAAGAAGGTCGATGCGCTCGTCATCGGCGGCGGCATGGCCAATACCTTCATCGCCGCCCGCGGCACCAATGTCGGCAAGTCGCTCTGCGAGCATGATCTCGCCGAAACCGCCAAGCAGATCATGATCGAGGCCGCGACTGCCGGCTGCGCCATCATCCTGCCGGAAGACGGCGTCGTTGCCCGCGAGTTCAAGGCAGGTGCCGCCAACGAGACGGTCGATATCAACGCCATTCCGGCCGATGCCATGGTGCTCGACGTCGGTACCAAATCCGTCGAAGCCATCAACAGCTGGATCGAGCGCGCGGCGACCCTAGTCTGGAACGGCCCGCTTGGCGCCTTCGAGATCGAGCCCTTCGATGCCGCAACCGTCGCTGCCGCGAAATACGCCGCCGGACGCACCACGGCCGGCAAGCTCACCTCCGTTGCCGGCGGCGGTGACACCGTCTCTGCCCTGAACCATGCCGGCGTCGCCGACGATTTCACCTATGTCTCCACGGCCGGCGGCGCCTTCCTCGAATGGATGGAAGGCAAGGAGCTTCCCGGCGTCGCCGTTCTCAATGCGAGCAGATAATTGCAAAGCCTGATTTGACAGGTTTTACATGCGGATAGACCGCGGAGGCCAAGCGCTTTTCGCGGTCTTTTGCTCAGGCCGCGGAAAAAATCCCACATTTTCAAACGATTGAATTGATTTCAATCGTTTCAATGACTTAGGCTTCCATTTTCCTCTCTATAAACTTCTGTTATCGCCGTTCTATATTCTTAAATCGCCGATGTTTAATGCAGTGGAGAGAACGAGATGAGCGAACGACTGGAAGACATTGCAGTGCAGATGGTTACGGGCGGCCGGGGACTGCTTGCAGCCGATGAATCGACCTCCACCATCAAGAAGCGTTTCGACACGATCAATCTCGAATCGACCGAAACGAGCCGTCGCGATTACCGCGAGATGCTCTTCCGCTCCGATGAGGCGATGAAGAAATATATCTCCGGCGTCATCCTCTATGAAGAGACGCTCTTCCAAAAGGCCGCGGACGGCACGCCTTTCGTCGATATCATCCGCGCCGCCGGCTCCATTCCCGGCATCAAGGTCGATACCGGCGCCAAGCCGATGGCCAAATATCCCGGCGAAACCATCACCGAAGGCCTCGATGGTCTCGGCGAGCGCCTTGCCCGCTATTATGAAGCCGGCGCCCGCTTCGCCAAGTGGCGCGGCGTCATCGCCATCTCCTCGTCGCTGCCGACCCGCGGTTCGGTCCGCGCCAACGCTCAGGCGCTCGCTCGTTATGCCGCACTCTGCCAGGAGGCCAAAATCGTTCCGATCGTCGAGCCGGAATGCCTGATGGACGGCAAGCCGGGCGACCACAATATCGACCGCTGCGCCGAAGTCACCGAATCCACGCTGCGCATCGTTTTTGAGGAACTCGCCGATGCCCGCGTCAGCCTCGAAGGCATGATCCTGAAGCCGAACATGGTCATCGACGGCAAGAACGCCCGCAAGGCCTCGGTCGCCGAAGTCGCCGAACGCACCGTGCAGGTGCTGAAGCGCACGGTTCCATCAGCGGTTCCCGGCATCGCCTTCCTTTCCGGCGGCCAGTCGACCGAAGAGGCGACAGCCCACCTTTCGGCCATCAATGCCACAGCCGACCTGCCCTGGTTCGTTACCTTCTCGTACGGCCGCGCCCTGCAGGACAGCGCGCTCAAGGCCTGGAACGGCAAACCGGAAAACGTCGCCGCCGGCCAGCGCGAATTCACCCACCGCGCCGAGATGAACAGCCTCGCCGCCAAGGGCAGCTGGAAGAAGGACCTGGAAAAGGCCGCTTGAGTTTCTGCGCTGGGATTCCGGGAGGAGCGGCAACCATAACGTTGCCGCTCCTCCCAACCCCTTCACCAACGAGCCTCTGGGGAAATCAGCCCAGCGCACATCCCCCATCATTGTCACGGCGACAAGAAACCGCTTCGTCCCGTCAAAGTCCGTGATTATCCATAGCGGCCCGCCACAACAGGAGCCGCGATGAATACCATTTCCTACGTCAGCGTCGATGTCTTCACCTCCACCCGCTTCGAGGGCAACCCGCTTGCCGTTATTTCCGATGCGCGGGGTCTCAGTGCTGCGGCGATGCAGAAGATCGCCACCGAATTCAACTATTCCGAAGTCACCTTCGTCCTGCCGCCTGATCGTCCGGAGAATTCCGCCCGCGTGCGCATCTTCACTCCGACGATGGAAATCCCCTTCGCCGGCCATCCGAATGTCGGCACCGCTTACGTGCTTGGCCAGCAGGCGGAAATCTTCGGTAAGCCGGTCGGCGATAGGCTGCGCTTCGAGGAAGAAGCCGGCATCGTCGAAGTCGAGCTGAGACGCAGCGGCGGAAAGATCGCAGCCACTGCCATCCGCGCGCCGCAGCCGCTGACGATCGGCGATACCATTGCCGCGGAAACCATCGCCCACTGCATCACGCTCGAACCCGGCGCCATCGTCGCGACCACCCATGCCCCGGTCTTCGCTTCCGTCGGCCTGAATTTCGCCATCGCAGAGCTAAACGGGCTGGAAGCGCTGGCCGCCGCCCGTGCGAACCTTGCCGGGTTCCAGGCAGCCGCCGGTCGCCAGACGACGAGCGGTCACGACTTCTCGCTCTTCGTTTACGCCAGAACAGCTGAAAATCCATGGACCATCCGCGCCCGCATGTTCGCGCCGCTCGACAATGTACCTGAGGATCCGGCAACCGGCAGCGCTTCCGCCGCTCTCGGCGCCTATCTCGTCTCGCTTGTACCGGACGCCGATATGAAGGTCCGCATCACCATTGAACAGGGCGTCGAAATGGGTCGCCGCAGCATTATCACCCTCGATGTCGTGAAATCGGGCGGCATCGTTACCGACGTCGTCATTTCGGGAAGCTGCATTTCCGTCATGCGCGGCGAAATCATCCTGCGGGACTGACGGCCACATCGAGGCTTGAATACGGGGCTTACATCAGGAAATCGCGCAACAGCAGGTCCAGTGCCCAAACACCGAAAGCGATCAGCGCGATCCTCCAGAAATCCATCCGCCGCCTGAGGCCGGGAAGCCCGAGCGGCTTGATCAGCTGTATCGCCATGGCAAGAATGAGCAGCAAGGCTATCAGCTTTGTCATGCTTTATTTTTTCCGTTTTTCGGAATGTCACAGGACGGACATTTTTCCGCGCGAACAAGAGGACCACGACACGCCGTAAAGACATTCCGGGGCACAATCAATCATCTTGAGGCTGGGCTGACGCCGGTCGTGCCTTATGTCCATTGCAAATCGCTGAAGACCGAGTCTGGGGAAATGAAGAGAAATCTGCTGTCCGTCGCCGCGCTGCTGTTTGGCACGCTCTTCCTTTTCATGGGCAATGGTCTGCAGGGCATCCTGCTTCCCGTGCGCGGCAATCTCGAAGGTTACGCCACGACGACGCTCGGCCTGCTCGGCACGTCATGGGCCGGGGGCTTCGTCATCGGCTGCCTGGTGGCGCCGAAACTGGTGCGCCGCGTCGGCCATGTCAGAGCTTTCTCCGGCTTCATCTCGATCATCGCCATCATCGCGCTGGTCAGTGGCATCATCATCGATCCGATCTGGTGGGTGGTCCTGCGCGCGGTGACCGGCTTCTCCACCGCCGGCACCTCGATGATCATCGAAAGCTGGCTGAATGAGCGCGCCAGCAACGAGAGCCGCGGCATGATCTTCTCACTCTATATCGGCATCACACTCATCGGCGTCGTCGGCGGCCAGATGATGATCCCGCTCGAGGACGTGCGCACGCCGGTGCTGTTCATGATTTGCGGCATCTTCTATTGCATCGCCATGCTGCCGACGACGCTGTCGACCGCCGCTTCGCCGCAGCCGCTGAAGGCGGTGCGCCTCGACCTGCCGGCGCTCTATCGCAACTCGCCGGTCTCCTGCCTCGGCATCCTGCTCGTCGGCATCGCCAACGGCGCCTATGGCACGCTCGGCGCCGTGTTCGGCGCCGGCGCCGGCCTCTCCGACACCAGCATCGCCGTCATGATGAGCGCCACCATTTTCGCCGGCGCCATGATGCAGCTGCCGGCCGGCCGGCTTTCCGATCGTATCGACCGGCGCTATGTGCTTGCCGCCATGTCCGGGGTCGCCGCCCTTGCCGGCCTGCTGATCTTTTTGCTGCACCCGACGTCGCCCGCCTTGCTGATCGGGCTCGTTGTCCTTTACGGTGCTGTGGCCAATACGCTCTATCCGATCGCCGTCGCCCACGCGAACGACTTCGCGGCATCGGAGGATTTCGTCAAGGTCTCCGGTGGCCTGCTGCTGCTCTACGGCATCGGCACGGTGATCGGCCCGACGATCGGCGGCCCCGTCATGTCGGTGATCACCCCGCACGCGCTTTTCCTGGTCACCGCCGTCGCCCATGTGCTGATCACCGTTTACGCCATCATCAGGAGCCGCATCCGCGCCGCCGTCCCGGCCAGCGACCGCGATGCCTACACGACGATCCCGACCGGCACCTCGCCGATGCTGACACCGCAAAGCATGTCGCTTGCCGATCGCGGCACCGGCAAAACTCCTGAAACCGGGAAGTCTCCCGAAAGCGGCGATCCTGCGGTAAAGTTCGGCTGAGCAATTTCGCGAAAAATGCGCAGCGGTTTGCGTCCGGAATTGCGTTAAAGCGATAGAACAGCAAACGGAGGACGAACCATGAGCTTCATCGACGACGACCGGCCGCAGAAAAAGGTCGCCCACGAGATCGGCGCCGATCTCTCCATGCTTTCGGTGGACGAGCTGAAGGCGCGGGTCGAATTGCTGAAGACGGAGATCGACCGTCTCGAAGCCGAGGCCGCTCGCAAGGCCTCCGGGCGGCAGGCGGCGGAAAACTTCTTCCGCTCGTAATCTGCTAAAAACTTCTGAAAACAAGGCTGTAGGCTTACAAAATGAGCCCGCCTCAAGTCTTAATCCGGCACAATGTTAATAGAATATTAAGCTTTATAAGATATTACTGTACTCATCCAGATTTTCTCTGGATTTCAGACAGTTTTCCAAGCGGTGAATTGGTCTGATTTTTCTCCCTGTTTTACCTTGAGAGCCGCTTTTGCGGCTCTTCTTTTTCCCATGGCCGGCGCATTTCCACGAAACTGTGGAGATTAACCCTTTCTTAAGAAACGGCTTGCGCATTTGGGCTAATGATACCATCTTAAAGTCATAGAGACCGGCACAGGAAACTTTTCCGTCTGTGCCGGCGTTACCTGAATATAAAGTAGCTGCGTGCAACAGGGACTATTGCGATGTCGGAAGTTGGATTGAACACGATCAGTTTTGCAGGCCGCGCCGCTGCATCCTCGCAGTTCAAGGCACTTTATGCGGAAGGCATGTCGCTGGTCGAAGAGACCGCCGCCTATCTCGATGGCCAGGGCCGCGCCGCCTCAAAGGTTCTGCCGCGGATGGCCTCGGTTCTCTACGCCGCAGAATCGATGCGCCTCACCACCCGCCTGATGCAGATGGCCTCCTGGCTGCTGTTGCAGCGCGCCGTCAACAATGGTGAAATGTCCCGCGACCAGGTACTGGCCGAGAAAAACAAGGTCCGCCTCGACGGCTTCAACGTCGATCGCGCCGCACCCGGCTGGGGCGACCTGCCGGAATCCTTCCGCGACCTCGTCGAGCGCTCGCTCCGTCTGCAGAACCGCATTGCTTTGCTCGACCGCGAGATCTACCGCCCGTCCGAAGCCGTGATCGTTCATGATAATCAGAACAGCGTCCAAGCCCAGCTTTCTCTGCTGCAGACCGCCTTCGGCAACAACTGACGCATCGCGAGAATTCGATACAGACCGGCTGCGCCCCGCGCGGCCGGTTTTTTGTTGTAGCCAAACACGCCTCAGCCAGCATAGACGCAAAAAAAGCCCGGCGAAACCGGGCTTCTTCAAATTCCGTCGAGCAGAAGCGATTAGAGGCCGAGGCCGCCGAAACGCTTGTTGAACTTGGAGACGCGGCCACCGCGGTCCATGAGCTGCTGGTTGCCGCCGGTCCAGGCCGGATGCGACTTGGAATCGATTTCGAGGTTCATGACGGCGCCTTCCGAACCCCAAGTCGAGCGGGTTTCGTACTCAGTGCCATCGGTCATGACCACCTTGATCATGTGATAGTCGGGATGGATGCCTGCCTTCATAACAATCTTCCTGCGATACCAGAGGTCAATTGACGCATGCAGTTGCGGCCAACGAACCGATTGAATAAATGAAGCCGCAGTCGTGGTGGCTACGGCTTCCCATTAGGATGCGGTGCCTATACATGAAGGACGCCGGGATAACAAGAGCCAACAGGCCGCATTGCGCGGGTCCTGCGGGCGATCGGAGACGATTTGGCAGAGCAGGCACAAGCTGAGGAAAACAAGAGGCGGTCGCTGCGGCCGCTCGGCAGGCTGACACCTTATGTCATGCGCTATCGCGGCATGGTGGCCGGGGCGCTGATATCGCTGGCGCTTGCCGCCGTCACCTCGCTGACACTGCCGCTTGCCGTGCGCCGGATGATCGATCACGGCTTCACCCAGTCCGACGGCCGCTTCATCAACAGCTACTTCGCCATGCTGTTGGTCATGGCTGTCGTGCTCGCGGTCGCGAGCGCGCTACGCTATTATTTCGTCATCACCATCGGCGAGCGCATCGTCGCCGATCTTCGCCGCGATGTCTTTGCCCATGTGACGAGGCTGTCGCCCTCCTTCTTCGACGTCAACCAGTCCGGCGAGATCGTCTCGCGCCTGACTGCCGATACGACGCAGATCAAATCAGCGGTCGGCGCCACCGCCTCGGTGGCCCTCAGGAACCTCATCCTCTGTATCGGCGCGATGGGCATGATGATCGTCACCTCGCCGAAGCTTTCGAGCCTCGTCATCGGCGCCATCCCGCTGATCGTCTTCCCGCTCGTCGCCTTCGGCCGCTCGGTGCGCAAGCGCTCGCGCGCCGCCCAGGATACGCTCGCCGAGGCTTCCGCCTTCGCCAACGAGACGATCGCCGCGACGCGCACCGTCCAAGCCTTCAACGGCGAGGATGCCGCAGCGACACGTTACGGCGCCGCCGTCGAATCCGCCTATGAAGCGGCCCGCGCCGCCATCCGCTCCCGCGCCCTGCTGACGGGGATCGCCATCACGCTGATCTTCGGCAGCGTCGTCGCCGTGCTCTGGTTCGGCGCCCATAGCGTGCTTGCTGGCACGCTTTCAGCCGGCACGCTCGGCCAGTTCCTGCTCTATGCCGTCATATCAGCCGGTTCGCTGGGTGCGCTGTCGGAGGTCTGGGGCGAACTTTCGCAGGCTGCCGGTGCCGCCGACCGGCTGACCGAACTCCTCGACGAGGTCTCGCCGATCGCCGCCCCCGCCAGCCCGCAGGCTCTCCCTTCGCCCGGCCGTGGCCGCGTCGAATTTTCCGGTGTGCATTTCGCCTATCCCTCGCGCCCCGGCAGATCGGCGCTGCATGGCTTAAGCTTCGCCATCACGCCGGGCGAGACCGTTGCCATCGTCGGTCCTTCCGGTGCCGGCAAGAGCACCGTCTTCTCGCTGCTTTTGCGCTTCTACGATCCACAGCAGGGCAGCGTGAAGATCGACGATGTCGACGCGCAACTGACGACGCCCGACGAGTTGCGCCAGCGCATCGCCATCGTGCCGCAGGACGTCACCATCTTTGCCGCCTCGATCCACGACAATATCGCTTTTGGTCGTCCCGGCGCCTCGCGTGACGAGGTTCGCGCCGCAGCCCTTGCCGCCCAGGCCGACGAGTTCATCACGCGGCTGGATCAGGGGTACGAGACCGAGGTCGGCGAGCGTGGCGTTACACTCTCGGGCGGCCAACGCCAGCGCATCGCCATCGCTCGTGCCATCCTGAAAAACGCGCCCGTGCTGCTGCTCGACGAGGCAACCTCCGCCCTCGATGCCGAAAGCGAGACGCTGGTGCAGAAGGCGCTCGACGGCCTGGTCGACGGCCGCACGACGCTCGTCATCGCCCATCGCCTGGCAACCGTGTTGAAGGCCGACCGCATCCTCGTCATGGATCAGGGCCGTGTCGTCGAAGAGGGCACGCATCAGAGCCTGATCCGCCATGGCGGCATCTACGCACGGCTGGCGCGGCTGCAATTCGACGCCGCCAACGAGGATGTGCTCGCCACCGCGAAATAGCCGGCATGCGTATCTCTGCAAGCAGCGACTAAAGTCTGACCTCCGCCGCGCTTCCCTGCGGTTGTTTTTCGCGCCCTCCGCCCTAACCTTTTCATTCCCCGGGGTGGGGATATTGCCGTTGAAATTCTTGGGAGGAGATAGGAATGGCGCTTTCCGATATGACGCGACGCACGGGCCTTGCGCTTGGCTTTGGTGTGCTTGCGGCCTTTGCTGCCGGCGCGTCTGCCACTGCTGCGGATTTTCCCGATCGCGCGATCACCATGGTCGTGCCCTTCGCGGCCGGCGGCTCGACCGACGTCGTTGCCCGCATCGTCGCGCAGAAAATGTCGGAGGATCTCGGCCAGCAGGTGATCGTCCAGAACGTCGCCGGCGCCGGCGGCAATCTCGGCGCCGGCAACGTCGCCCGGGCCGAACCTGACGGCTACACCATTCTGATGGGCACCGTCGCAACTCACGCCCTTAACCCGCTGATCCTCAAATCGACTCCCTATGACCCCGAGAAGGATTTCGCCCCGGTCTCGCTGCTTGTCGTCGTGCCGAACGTGCTGGTCGTCAATCCGGAATTGCCGGTAAAGACCGTGCAGGAACTGGTCGCGCTGCTGAAGGCCGAGCCCGACAAATACAGCTACGCCTCGTCCGGCAACGGCACGCCGCTGCATCTTTCCGGCGAACTCTTCAAGTCGATGGCCGGCGTCAGCATGCAGCACATCCCCTATAAGGGCGCCGGCCCGGCATTGAACGACGTCATCGGCAATCAGGTGCCGATCATGTTCGACAATCTGCCGTCCTCGTCCAGCCACATCAAAGCCGGCACCCTGCGGGCGCTGGCGGTGACGACGGCCGAACGCGCGCCTTCCTTTCCCGATGTGCCCACGATCGCCGAGTCAGGCATTCCAGGCTACGAAACCTATACCTGGAACGCGCTTTTCGCTCCGGCCAAGACGCCGAACGACGTGGTGATGCGCCTGAACGCCTCGGCCAAGAAAGCGCTCGCCGACCCTGCCGTCGCGGAACGGATGAAGGAATTCAGCGCCACCATCGTCGGCTCGACGCCGGAGCAACTCGCCGCCCATGTGAAGGCCGAGCTCGCCAAATGGGGACCGGTCGTCAAGGGCGCGAATATCCAGATGGAGTGAGACGAGCAGGCAATCGCTTGCCATCTCTTTGCTTGCGTCCAATCAGAGTGGTGACAATTGGACGCTAAGCAACCCAATTCTAATTAAGGCAGTGGAAAAGCTCGCCATTTTGATCTAGCCTCCCGATGCTGATGATTGCAATCCAGCGTTTCGGGAGACATCCATGTATAAATTCGAAGTTTATAAGGATAAGGCCGGCGAGTTCCGCTTCCGCTTCAAGGCATCGAACGGGGAAACCATGTTCCTTTCCGAAGGCTACAAGGCGAAGGCGTCCGCCATGAGCGCCATCGAATCGATCAAGAAAAACACGCCCAGTGCCGACGTCGTCGACCAGACGAAGGCCGAAGCCTGAGCAGAAGCAGTGGCGGCGTGAAACGCCGCCCTGCCCGCGCCTCCGAGCGCCACTGGCCCTTGAGCCCGGCGCGTTTGCCTGTGACCTTGGCGCCATTTCTCCTTTTTCGCATATTTTTTTAAGGCCATGTCGAAATGATCGCTGGCCGCGCCTCATTGTCTCGGAACGGCCGAACCGCTCCACCGGGCGTCACTATAGGATATCGGTTCTCTCCATCGGGATGCCTGGATCAACGCCAACAACGAGATCAGGAGTTTTTTATGCAATATGCTCTCATCATTCGCGAAGCCCCTGAGGATTTCGCCCGCCGTGACGATCCCGCCTATCGCGACGGCTGGGTCGCCTACAGCAAGGCGCTTGCCCAGGCAGGGATCATGACCGGCGGCGCCGGACTGACGGGCCCGGAGACCGGCACAATCGTGCGCCGCAAAGGCTGGGAACACGATGTTCAGGACGGACCCTATCCGGAAGGCAAGGAACAGCTCGGCGGCTTTTATCTGATCGACGTTCCCGACATCGACACCGCACTCGAATGGGCGACCCGCGTGCCGATCTCCGACAAGGGTTCGGTCGAGGTGCGCCCGCGCCTGCAGATGTGAGGTGACGATGCCGCCCGATGCCGGACGCGTTGCCGAAAGGGTGGCGCGTCAATCCTACGGCAAGCTGATCGCGTTCCTTGCCGCCCGCTCGCGCGATGTGCCGGCGGCGGAAGACGCATTGTCGGAAGCGCTGGCTTCGGCCCTACGCGTCTGGCCGGAGCGCGGCGTTCCCGACAATCCGGAAGCCTGGCTGCTGGTGGCGGCACGCCGCAACCTCATGCAGGCCACCCGCCACCGCACGGTCGCGGCCAATGCGCAACCGACGATATCGATCGCCTTCGAAGAAGCGGAGGAACGTATGAACGAGGCCGGCAACGCGGTCTTTCCCGATGAACGGCTGAAACTGCTCTTTGCCTGTACCCATCCCGCCATCGACAGCTCCGTGCATACGGCGCTGATGCTGCAGACCGTTCTCGGCATTGAGGCGCGAACCATCGCGCGGACCTTTGTCGTTTCACCGGAAACGATGAGCCAGCGGCTGGTGCGGGCCAAGGTGAAGATTCGCGATGCCGGCATTCCCTTCGCCGTTCCGCCGCGTCCCACCTTGCCCGGGCGGCTCGCCGCGGTGCTCTCGGCGATCTACGCCGCCTACGGCCTCGGCTGGGACGGTCTCGACGGCGAGGAAGAGCGTCATTCGCTTTCCGGCGAGGCGATCTGGCTCGGCCGAGCGCTTCTGGCAGTACTGCCGGACGAACCGGAGGCAATCGGCCTCCTCTCGTTGATGCTTCACTGCGAAGCCCGCCGCAGCGCCCGGCGCGACAGCGACGGCCGATATGTGCCGCTGGACGAGCAGGATATGGCTGCGTGGAACGCGATCATGATCGACGAGGCGGATGCATTGCTGCGTAAGGCCGGAGGTTTCGAGCGTTTCGGCCCCTTCCAGTGCCAGGCGGCAATCCAGTCCGTGCATGCCGCCCGCCGGCTGTCGGGAAAGACCGACTGGCAGGCGTTGACGATACTCTATGCGGCGCTGGTGACGATGAAGCCGACGCTGGGTGCCCGCGTCAGCCAGGCTGCTGTGATCGGCAGGGCGCTGAATGCCGCCGCCGGCCTGGAGCGGCTCGACCAGCTCGATCAGCGCGCGGTCGCAAGCTACCAACCCTACTGGGCGGTGCGTGCCTTTCTTCTGTCTGAGGCCGGCGACGATACCGCGGCGACCGACGCCTACATCGCAGCAATCGGCCTCAGCGAGAGTCCCGCCGTGCGTGACTTCCTGACAGGCCGGCAGAAGAAGGCGCGGCAGGCGATGTCAGATTTATCATTTCTCGGTCAACTTTAGCTCGATGCGGCGGTTGGTGGAGCGCGCATCCGCCGTATCGCCCGGTGCGATCGGCTGGAATTCACCGAAACCGGCGGCAACGAGCCGGTCCGCCGGCACGCCCTGCGCGATCAGGAACTTGACGACGGAAATCGCACGCGCCGAGGAAAGCTCCCAGTTGTCGCGATAACGGCCCGTTCCGGCAAGCGGCACATTGTCGGTGTGGCCGTCGACACGCAGCACCCAGTTGATCTCCGGCGGAATTTCCTTGGCGAGATCGAGAAGAGCGGCGGCAAGCTTTGCCATCTCCGTCTGACCTTCCGGGTTGAGGTCGGCGCCGCCCGAGGGAAACAGCACTTCCGACTGAAAGACAAAACGGTCGCCGACGATGCGAATATTCTCGCGATCGGACAGGATCTCGCGCAGGCGGCCGAAGAAGTCGGAGCGATAACGGTTCAGCTCCTGCACGCGCGCGGCGAGCGCCACGTTGAGGCGGCTGCCGAGATCGGCGATCTTCGTCTGCGAGACCCGGTCTTTCTCCTCCGACGCCTGAAGGGCGGCTTCGACGGCGGCGATCTGGCTGCGAAGTGCGGCGATCTGCTGGTTCAAGAGTTCGACCTGGCTGAGCGCCCGCTCGCTCACCTGCTTCTGCTCGTCGAGCTCCTGCGTCATGGTGCCGATCTTCTTCTGCGCCGCATCCTGACCGCCGGAACCGGCGCTCAGCAGCGCCTGCAGCCGCGAGCGATCGCCTTCGGCACTGGCAAGCGAGGCCTGCAGGTTGGCGACCGAATCCTGGAGATCCTGGTTGCTGCCCTTTTCGAGTGCCAGAAGCTGCGTCAGTTCGTTGATCTGGCTGTTGAGGCGACTGAGCACCTCATCACGCCCAGTGATCTCGCGACTGAGGATGAACTGCCCGACGACAAAGACCGTCAGCAGGAACATGATCGAGATGAGCAGCGTCGACAGCGCATCGACGAAGCCCGGCCAGTAATCCACCGTGCGTTCGCGGCGCCGATTGCGGGCAAGAGCCATGGCTTACTTGCCCTCGCTCGTTTCTGTCTGGCTGGCGCGGTCGCGCAAACGCTCGCCACGGTCGCCGCGATCGCCTGCCCGCTCCTGCACGCCGATACGTTCGGCAAGCCGGTCGAGCGTCCGGCGCATTGCCTTCGCCTCGTCCTGCTGCACCTCGATCCAGTCGCGCAACATCTGCTGCTCGTTGCGCATGTTCTTGACGAGGCCTTGAATGCCTTCGGCAAGGCTCGCCATGGCGGCGACGGAGCGCTGGTTGCCGGTGCCGCCCTCTTCGGAGACCTTGCGCAGATAATCGGAAAGCGCGCGCATGTCGTCCGAGGAAGCCCCGGCGACGGCGTCGAGGGCCGGGGCAAGGTCGGAGCCGACATCTGTGACCGAGGAGAGCCAGTTTTCCAGCTCCATGTAGAAGCGGTTCTGCGCGCGGCCGGCCTGCAGGTCGAGGAAGCCGAGAATGAGCGAACCGGAAAGGCCGAGCAGCGAGGAGGAGAAGGCCTGGCCCATGCCCGAAAGCGGCATCGAGAGCCCTTCCTTCAGCGCCGAGAGCACGTCCCCCGTGCCGTTCGAACTGGCATCGAGCGACTGGATGACGATGCTGATCGAGCCGATCGTGCCGATGAGACCCCAGAAGGTGCCGAGCAGGCCGAGGAAGACAAGCAGGCCGATCAGGTAGCGCGAGACGTCGCGTGATTCGTCGAGGCGGGTAGCAATCGAATCGAGGATCGAGCGCAGCGCCGTCGTCGACAGCGCCACGGAGGTCTTGCGGCTGCCGATCAGCGCCCGCATCGGCGCAAGCAGCCGCGGATTGCGGTTGACCTTGTCGGCACTGCCGGCGGCGCGGAACGAGTTGAACCAGCGCACTTCGGGGCGAAGCGCCAGTACATGGTTGAAAACAAGAATGATTCCGACTGCGAGAACGCCGACGATCAGGCCGTTGAGGCCCGGATTGTGCATGAAGGCGGTCTGCGTCTGCCGGAAGAGGATGGCGGCGATAAAGCCGACGATGACGAGGAAAAGCAGCATCGTCCAGAGGAAGGGCATGGGGCTGGAAAGCCTGTAGGCATAACCGCTGGCCGTCTTTTCGGTGGAGCCGATCTCCGCCACATTCACATTTTCCATAGGGTCCGCTGCCTCCGGAGTCATTGCTGGCGGAGACTAGAGCAACATTGTGCCGAATTGAAGTATGCCGGGGCGAAAAGCGTGACTTTACAACAGCCGGATTTTCGTTGGCTTACTTGGCGGGAATCGGCCGCTTGACGACTTCTATCAGCGCCTTGTGGATGATCTCGTTGCCGGCGACGATCGCGCCGCTGTCCAGAATGGCCGTGCCGCCGTCCCAATCGGTGGCGAAACCGCCGGCTTCGCGGATGAGCAGGATGCCGGCTGCCATGTCCCAGGGCGCAAGTTCCGCTTCCCAGAAACCGTCGAAGCGCCCGGCCGCGACATAGGCGAGATCGAGCGTCGGCGAACCCAGGCGGCGGATGCCCGCCACTTCGCCCATCACGTGGCGAAGCTCGACCAGGAACTTGCCGTGATTTCGCTTGCCGAGCGCCGGCACGCCACAGCCGATGACGCAATCCGACAGCGTCCGGCGCGCGGCGACCCGCAGGCGCCGGTCGTTGAGGAAGGCGCCGCCGCCGCGCTCGGCGGTATAGAGTTCGTCGGTTGCCGGATTGAAGACGACGGCGGCCACGATTTCGCCGTTGCGTTCGAGCGCGATCGAGACGGCGAAGGCCGGGATGCCGTGCAGGAAGTTCGTCGTGCCGTCGAGCGGGTCGACGATCCAGCGATGCGCGCCGTCCGTGCCCTTGATCTCTTCGCTTTCCTCGCCGAGGAAGCCATAGGTCGGCCGCGCCTTCAGGAGCTCTTCCCTGACGATCTTCTCGGCCTTACGATCGGCGGTGGAAACGAAGTCGCCCGGCCCCTTCACGGAAACCTGCAGATTCTGCACTTCGCCGAAATCACGTCCCAGCGATTTTCCTGCCTTGAGGGCAGCCTGAACCATGACATTGAGAAGAGCTGAACGGGCCATCGGCGCATTTTCCTTGGGACTGATACGAGGTGCGCGCTGCCAGGGGCGGGAAGTGTCCCTGAACATGCATGACAGACAGCGCTGCAAAGATTGGCGGCCTCAAGACCACAAAATCGGGGAAATTTCAAGGGGAGGCATGCATGGCTGCCCTGCGGCGCCGGAAACCGCCGATTATGCTGAATGGATCAAATCCGGCGCAATCGCCCGAGACCACCCGCCCGGCTTGGATTCCCTCGACATCGATCTCAGAACTTCTGCTGCGTCATCAGCACTTCGCGGGCGATCTGATCGAGCGGCAGGATACGGTCGACGCCGCCCTTGGCGATCGCCTCCTTCGGCATGCCGAACACGATCGAGCTCGCCTCGTCCTGCGCCACCGTATAGGCGCCGGCCTGATGCATTTCCAGCATGCCCAGCGCACCGTCGTCGCCCATGCCGGTCATGATGATTCCCATGGCATTCGAGCCGGCCGAGCGCGCTGCCGAGCGGAACAGCACGTCGACCGAAGGCCGATGGCGGGACACCAGCGGTCCGGTCTTCACGCTCACATGGTAGCGCGCCCCCTGGCGCTCGAGCAGCATGTGCTTGTCGCCTGGCGCGATCAGCACATGGCCGCGCAGCACCGGATCGCCATCGACGGCTTCCTTGACCTCGACCTCGCAGAGACCGTTCAGCCGCTTGGCGAAGGCGGCGGTGAATTTCTCCGGCATATGCTGGACGATCACCATACCAGGCGCATTGGCCGGCAATGCCTCCAGGAATTCGCGCAACGCTTCGGTGCCGCCAGTGGAGGCGCCGACGCAGACGACCATCTCCGTCGTCTTCGCCATGGCCCGCCCCGTCGGCGGCGGCAGCATGACATCCGCCGACAGCTTCTTGGCCGGCCCTTCCGGCGAAGCCGTGCGGATGGTTCCGGCAGCGCGGCGCACAGTGGAAAGCCGCGCATGCGAGGCACTCTTGACGACTTCGCGAATACGCATGGCATCATCGGCGAGGCTGTCGGCGGCGCCGATCTTCGATTTCAGGATGACGTCCACGGCACCGGCCTCCAGCGCCTGGAGCAGCGTCTCGGAACCCGCTTCCGTCAGCGACGAACACATCACGACGGGGATCGGCCGCTGCGACATCAGCTTGCGAAGAAAGGTGATGCCGTCCATGCGCGGCATTTCCACATCGAGCGTAATGACGTCGGGGGTCTCCTCCAGCAGCTTCCGCGCCGCCACGAAGGGGTCGGATGCGACCGCCATGATCTCGATATCGGGATCCTGCTCCAGCACATGGGTCAGCGTCTGGCGGACACTGGCGGAATCGTCGATGATGAGAACACGGATTTTCTTACGCATGAATGCTCCTGGAGCATGGTGCCGAAAGATAGAGCATGCCGGCAATTCGAAGAAAAGCGGACATGCTCTAGCTAGAGCAATTCCAGCAAAAGTGTGCAGCGGTTTTGCGTCCGGAATTGCGTTAAAACAAAGAGATAGAGCATTTTCGTGATTCGAAGAAAAACGAAAATGCTCTAGATACGCTGAAACACCGTGTTCGAGACCTGCTTCAAAGGCAGATCGAAGCCGGTGATGGATTCGGAATGGCCGATGAATATGTACCCCCCCTTCGCCAGGCAATCGCAGAGGCGGTTGAGCACACCGGCCTGGGTCTGCTTGTCGAAGTAGATGAGCACGTTGCGGCAGAAGATGACGTGCATCGGCTCGCCGATCGGATATTTCTCATCCATCAGGTTCATGCGGGCAAAACCCACCTTGCTGCGCAGTTTCGGCGTGATGCGCACCTCCCGCCGCTCCGGCTGCTTGGCCGTCAGCACATATTTGCGCTGCAGGTCGCGCGGCACCGGCGCAATGAGATCTTCCGGATAGATGCCCCGGCGCGCCGTCTGCAGCACGTCGGTGGAAAGATCGGTCGCCAGCACGCTGTAGGAGACGTCCTTGCGGCCCTCGGCGAATTCTGCCAGCACCATCGCCATCGTGTAGGGTTCCGCCCCCGTCGAACAGGCCGAACTCCAGGTGCGGATGGTCCGCGCGCCGCTGCTGACGATCACAGGCAACGCCACGCTCTGCAAGTAGTCGAAATGCTTGGCTTCCCGGAAGAAGTCGGTCTTGTTCGTCGTCACTACGTCGATCAGGTAGACGGTTTCCTGGGCGAGGCCATCGTGGTTGAACAGGAAGTCGCAGTAATCGTCGAAGGTCGAATGGCTGGTTGCGCGCAGGCGCCGCCTCAGCCGCCCTTCGAGCATCGTCAGCTTGGTTGGCGGCATCTTGATGCCGCTGTAGTCGTAGATGAACCGGGCAAGCTTTTCAAAATTGCGCTTGCTGATCCGGTCGCCCGGCGATTGGCTTTCCACCGCTGCTGCCATACTCATAGAACGCAGTACTCCAAATTGACGCGCGGTCAGGCCGCCGATTGCAGTGCCGAGGCGTCCTCGCGCGACAAGAGTCGCGCGAGATCGATGATGACGACGAAACCATTTTCACGGCGAACGACCCCGGCAATATAGTCCGAGCGCCAGCGCACGCCGATATCGGGCGCCGTCTCGATCTGGTCACGCCGGAACGGCGTGACCTCGAAGACGCGATCGGCGACGAGACCGAGGGTGAGCAGCCGGCTTTCCAGCGGCACGTCGAGGACGAGCACCCGCGTATGCGGCGTCGGCAAGGTCTTCGTCATGCCGAGCTTCAATCGAAGGTCGATCGTCGGCACGCCCTGCCCGCGCACGTCGCGCAGGCCGAGCAGATAGTCGGGACCGTTCGGAATCTTGAAAGCTTCCGCATAGTCGAGAATTTCCCGGACGACCTCAACCGGGACGGCGAAGATTTCCTCGCCGAGGCTGAAGGTCACGAATTGCGCTTCCAGAGATGTCGGAGCCATGATCAGGCGCTTTCCTTGAATTCGGCGTCCCCATCATCGGGACCGCCCATGGAGAGATCGAGAGCAAAACCCTTTGCCCGTGCCTGCTGGCCGGCGACGCTGTTGGCCGCCGGTTTCCGGACACCGAGCTTGCGGCCGGCGATGGGAGCCGAGCTGCGGACAGTCACTCTTGCAGCCGGCGTGCGGGATTGGCGGTCGCCTGTCGTATCGACCTTGAAGAAGGCGATCGAAGCCTGCAGTTCTTCGGCCTGGGAGGCAAGCTCCTCGGAGGTCGCCGACATCTCTTCGGAAGCGCCGGCATTCTGCTGCGTCACCCGGTCGAGCTGCTGGATCGCTTCATTGATCTGTGAAGCGCCGATATCCTGTTCGCGGCAGGCCGCGCTGATTTCGGAGACCAGCTCGGCGGTCTTGCGGATGTCGGGCACCAGACGGCCGAGCATGTCGCCGGCGTCCTGAGCGGCCTTGACCGTATCGCTCGACATCGAGCTGATCTCGGAGGCGGCCGACTGGCTGCGCTCGGCAAGCTTGCGGACCTCAGAGGCGACGACCGCAAAACCCTTACCATGTTCGCCGGCACGCGCCGCTTCGACAGCGGCGTTGAGCGCCAGGAGATCGGTCTGGCGGGCGATTTCCTGGACGACGCTGATTTTCTCGGCAATGGTCCGCATCGCCTGTACGGCACGCGACACCGCTTCACCGCTCATCTCCGCATCCTTGGCCGACTGGCGGGCGATCTTTTCGGTCTGTGCCGCATTGTCGGCATTCTGCTTGATGTTGGCGGCCATCTCCTCCATCGAAGCGGAAGCCTCCTCGGCGGAAGCCGCCTGTTCGCTGGCGCCCTGCGACACTTGTTCGGAACTCGAGGACAGTTCCTGGCTGCCGGCCGAAACATTTTCCGCAGCCGCGACCGCATCGGCGACCACACCGCGCAGGCGCTCGACCATTTGCTCGAGCGCGATGCCGAGCGTGTCCTTCTGCGAAAGCGGCTTCGGGGACACCGTCAGGTCGCCGTCGGCAATCTGCGTGGCGATCTCCGCGGTAGTGCGAAGGTTGCCCGTCATGGTGTTGATCATGTTGACCAGATCCTTGATCTCGTCATTGCTCCTGATCTCGACCTTCTGGTTCAAGTCACCGATGGCGACCGCGCTGGCAACGTTCATGATCTTGCGCAGGCCGCTATTGACGCCGAGCGCGATCCACAGCGCAGCGGCGAAAGCGATGAGGGAAGCCCCGATTGCGAGACCGACCAGCATGTTCCTGGTTGAGCTATAAAGAGCATCGGTATCGCTATCGGCTTGCGCCATCGACTTCTGCTGAAGAGCAACGAGTCTTCCGAAAACCTCTTCCATTTCCGTGACGAGGGCGCGAACCTCCCCTGAGGAAAGCGCCACGGCCCCTGCTCTGTCGCCGCTTTGCTGAATGGAAGCTACTTTGTTAGAGCCTTCATCAAAACGCTTGGCCAAATCGATCAGCCTGTCCCAGAGGGGCTTGCCTTCTGCCGTTGCGAGCTGCAGGCCGCTTGTCGCGAAGCCGAGCATTTCATCCACGCTTTTCGCCGAATTCTGATAGTCCTTTTTGACGATTTCGGAATCCGCTTCCAGAAGCGCGTTCTTCTGCCAGCGGACCGCATCAAGCTCGGCAGTTTGCGCCTCCAGAGCCATTTCCAGCCTTTTTGCAGGCCCGGAAACAAGGTCGCCGACAGCGTCGTTCAGTGAACTGAGGCTGATGATTCCATAGACCGCGCTGCCCACCAGTAACAGGATAACAAAGCCGAAAGCGGCTGCGAGTTTAAGTTTGATCGTAATACGCATCTCAATATTCCTCTCTGAGAGCGAGGCGATAAATATGGTCCAGGCGGCGCTGCATCATGCAGCAAAGAAATTCCGGTGGGCGAAAACATGCCACGGAAGGAAGTAAATATACTTTCAGCGCCGGCTCCCCGGGCCGGAACTATGTGTCGCGAGCCAGGCTGGCCGGCCCGCGACGGTTGCAAACGGGGATAGCGCTCATGAGCTTCCCCAGGGGAGCGCTATGCACTCTCCCGAAAATCGTCGTCGCCGGCATCAGGACCGCCCATCGACATGTCGAGAGCAAAGCCCTTGAGACGCTGCTGCTGCGCCGAAACCGTCTGGCCGCGGCCCTGCGGCGCCGGTTTACGGGCTGCGGCCGGGGTTTTGAGCACCTTGGCCGCAGTTTTCGGCTGCGCCTTGTGGGCGCCGGGCCGCGTGCTGCCGGCTGCATCGACCTTGAAGAAGGCGATCGACGTCTGCAGTTCTTCGGCCTGGGAAGCGAGCTCCTCGGAAGTCGCCGACATCTGTTCGGAGGCGCCGGCATTCTGCTGCGTCACCTTGTCGAGCTGCTGGATCGCCTCGTTGATCTGCGAAGCGCCGATATCCTGTTCGCGGCAGGCCGCGCTGATCTCGGAGACCAGCTCGGCGGTCTTGCGAATGTCGGGCACCAGGCGGCCGAGCATGTCGCCGGCATCGGCGGCAGCCTTGACCGTATCGCTCGACATCGAGCTGATTTCGGCAGCGGCCGACTGGCTGCGCTCGGCAAGCTTGCGGACCTCCGAGGCGACCACCGCAAACCCCTTGCCGTGCTCGCCGGCACGCGCCGCTTCGACCGCGGCGTTGAGCGCCAAGAGATCGGTCTGACGGGCGATTTCCTGGACGATGCCGATCTTCTGGGCGATCGTGCGCATGGCGTCGACGGCACGCGTCACCGCTTCACCGCTCATCTCCGCGTCCTTGGCCGACTGACGGGCGATCTTTTCGGTCTGTGCCGCATTGTCGGCGTTCTGCTTGATATTGGCGGCCATCTCCTCCATCGAAGCGGAAGCCTCTTCAGCCGAAGCTGCCTGCTCCGTGGCGCCCTGCGACACCTGCTCGGAGCTTGCCGAAAGCTGCTGGCTGCCCGACGAAACGTTTTCGGCAGCCGACAGTGCGTCGGCGACGACGCCGCGCAGACGCTCGATCATGATGTTGACGTTGCCCAGAAGCTCGCCGATTTCGTCGTGGCCGGTGATCTCGGCCATCTTCGTCAGATCGCCTTCCGACACTTCGCGAACCACGGTGTTGGCGCGGCCAAGGCCCTTGCTGATCGTGTTGGCGATCCATAAAGCGGTGAGGGCAGCGATCAGCAGAGCGACGGCGGCGACCACAACCATCGTCATGCGCGTCGTCTCATACTGGTTCTGGGCGCCATCGTCGGCAGCCTTCATGCGCTGCTTTTCAAGCGTCAGGATTTCGCTGAGCGTCGAGTCGATACCGTTGGCAGCCGCCCGCGCCGTCGTGACGGAGATGGTGTTTGCACCTTCCGCATTACCGGCCTTCACCAGATCACGGATCTGATCATCGGCCGCATCGAAGGTCTTGGAAAGTTCGGCAATGCGCGCCCAGCGCGCCTTGCCTTCTTCCGTTGCCAACGCCAGAACCTGGCTGAACGCACTGGCGAAGTCCTTGCGAGCCTGATCGCCCTTCGCGATTGCACCGGTCGTCTCGTCAGCGCTGCGCGCCGTGAGCAGGTTCTTCTGTTGGCGGATCGCCTCGAGCTGGGCAATATTGATCTGCTGTGCGAGATCGAGGCGGGCTGCCGGGCCGGCGAGAAGCCTGTCGATCGTGTCGTTTAGCGATCCAAGGCTGAAGACACCGTAAGCGGCGGTGCCCATGAGCATCAGAATGATGAAGGTGAACGCAGTCACCAGTTTGGTCTTGATTGTCAGTCGCATCGTCAAACCCCCATGTTGAATTCATCCAGCGTCAAGTGACGGCGCGCGCCGTATTGTGCCTCGATGAAAAAATCGCCTGCAGGTTGGGGAGAATGATGAACTCTCCGCCCCTCTTCACCAGGCAGTTGATGTAGTCGGCGCGCCAGCGCATGCCGACGCTCGGCGGCGCCTCGCTCGCGGATTTTGCAAGCGTCGTCACCTCGTTCACCTTGTCGGTTCTGAGGCCGACCAGGGTCTGCTCGCCCTGCAGATCGATCTCGATGACGATGAAGCGGCTGTCGATCGTCGCCTCTGCCGCCTCCATGCCGAAGGCCAGACGCAGGTCTGCGAGCGGAATGACCTTGCCGCGGAAATTGATGACGCTGGCAACGAAGGGCTGGCTACCCGGCACCGCGGTTTCCGGAAGCAGGTCCAGGATTTCCTGGACGATGACCGCTTCCAGCGCGAAGGTCTCGCCGTTGAGATCGAAGGTCAGGACCTCGACTTCCTCGGCATAGCTCCAATGATTGTCGAAGCGTTCGACTGCTGCTGTTGCACTCATCCTGCTACCCGCAATTGCGCCTCCTGTTGCTGACCCGCGGCAACCAGATGCCCGACGTCGAGAATGAGGGCGACGCTGCCGTCGCCGAGAATGGTGGCGCCCGAAAAGGTCGCCACGTCGTTGTGCAATTTCGACATCGACTTGATGACCGTCTGGTGGTCGCCGATGATCTGGTCGACGACGAGACCGACGCGCTCCGTCCCTGTGGAGATGACGACGACCTTCTGGTGCACATCCGGCTTGGTGCCGGTGCGGAAGAGGTCGCGCAGGCGCAGAAACGGCACCAGGCTGTCGCGCAGCGAGATGAAGCTGCGGCCGCGCGAGCGGAGATCTTCCTCAAGCGACAATTCGAGACATTCTTCGACCGCCGAGAGCGGGATGACGTAGCGGCCGGAGCCGACGCGCACCAGCAGGCCGTCGATAATCGCAAGCGTCAGCGGGATGCGCAGCGACACTTCCGAACCCTGTCCCGGTACGCTGACGATGTCGATCGCGCCGCGAAGCGCTTCGACCGTCTTCTTGACCACGTCCATGCCGACGCCGCGGCCGGAAAGATTGGTGATCGCTGCTGCCGTCGAAAAGCCGGGAGCGAAGATCAGCTGCAGCAGCTCGGAGTCGGAAAGCGCCTGGCCTGGATGGATGAGGCCGGAGGATTCCGCCTTGGCACGGACCCTTTCACGATTGATGCCGCGGCCGTCGTCCTTGATCGAGATGATCACTTCGCCGCCGGCCTGGCGGGCCGAAAGCGTCACCGTGCCGGCTTCGGTCTTGCCGGCGGCAAGGCGGTCGGCGGGCGTCTCGAGGCCGTGGTCGATCGAGTTGCGCACCAGATGCACCAGCGGATCGGCTAGGCGCTCGATGACTGTTTTGTCGACTTCGGTCGTCTCGCCCTCCGTTACCAGCTCGATCACCTTGCCGGTCTCGCGGGCGAGATCGTGGACGAGGCGGCGGAAGCGGGAGAAGAGAGTGGCGACCGGTACCATGCGCAGCACCATCATCGTGTCGCGCAACTCGCCGGAGAGGCGTTCGATTTCTTCCGAGACGGAGCGTAGCGCGATATCGGCGCTGGCGCTGGCGAGCTGGCTGAGGCGCGACTGCGCGATGACGAGCTCGCCGACGCGGTCCATCAGCTCGTCGAGACGTTCGGCCGGAACGCGGACATTCTCGGCTGCCTTCGCCTGGCTGACGGCGACGGGCGCCTCGCGCCTGGCCGGAACCGCCTCGACGGGACGGAATTCCGGGACGGCAGCCGGCGGAACCGGCGCCGCCGATACCGCGGCAATAGGGGCAGGTGTCGGCTTTGCTTCGATCGGAGCGGCGGTTGCAGCTGCCGCGCCGTGAATCTCCTCGACGCTGAGTTCCATATCATCGAGCACGAAGATGAAGACGTCGTCGATCGCCGAGCGATCCTGCTCACTGGTCAGCGTCACGTCCCAGGAAATATGGAGTTCCGTCGGAGTGAGCTCGTCGAGAGGCGGAATGGCCGATCTGTTGGCGCGTACGGTACATTCGCCGAGATCGCGCAGCTCGTCCAGCAGGCCGAGTGGATTGGTGCCGTTGGCCATCGAATTGGCCGGCAGGCTGAAGCGGATGCGCCAGCTGTTCCTCTTCTTTGCCGGAGCTTCGCACACCGCTGCGGGTGCGGAAACAGCAGCCGCTGCTTGAGCGGGCGCCTTGCCGCCGACGGCAGCCTGCAGCTGCGCCAGAAGTTTCTGGCCGGTATCGCCGTGATCGGCGTCCGGCTGATCGACGAGGGCGCGCATATGGTCCTGGGCGGCGAGAACGGCGGCGACCAGTTCGCTGGTCGCCGCAACCTCGCCCTTTCGAACGCGGTCGAAGGCCGTTTCGCAATGATGGGTGAAGGCAGCGAGCGCCTCGAAACCGAACATCGCGCCGGAGCCCTTGAGCGTGTGCAGCCCGCGGAACACGGCGTCGACGAGATCCTTATTGTCGAGCTCGTGGGTCAGATCGAGAAGACCGGCCTCGATCGCTTCGAGGCATTCGGCTGCTTCCATGCGGAATACGGCGACCGGATCGAGCATACTCATCTTCCGAGGACCTTTTTGACGATCTTCACGAGATTTTCCGGGTCGAACGGCTTGGTCAGCCAGCCCGTTGCGCCCGCCGCCTTGGCACGAGCCTTGAGATCGGCGTCCGATTCCGTCGTCAGAAAGATAATCGGAACACCGGCCTGGGCCGGCAGCTTGCGCAACTCCTCGATCATCGTCAGCCCGTCCATGACGGGCATGTTGAGATCGGTCACGATCAGATCGAAGCTGCTGCTCTTGGCCTTCGCAAGGCCTTCTGCCCCGTCGGCGGCCTCGGTGACGGTGTAACCGGCATTGGTCAGCGTGACATTGGTGGTCAGGCGAATGCTGGCGGAATCGTCAACGGTCAGGATATTTGCAGTCATAATGTCACCTTTTTATGCAACCAGAAATTTTCGTCTTCTTTGTCGAAGGATTCGATGAAACCTGCGCGCTCAAGTACCTTCAGAACCGCGCCGCTGGCCGGCGAAGAAAGTTTGAACGTCTTTCCCTTGGCTTTTGCTTGGCGACGAGCGGATTCGATGAGCTGAATGAAACTCAGATCCGCTTCAGCACTTTCGGGAATCTCGATGATGATTACATCACGGCCGTGAAATTCATCTGTAATCTTTGAATATAATTCGGAGACGCAGCGGATACTCAGCAAATCCGATAACTTTATAGATTCGTAATATTGTTTTGGAGTATCCAACGCAGCCCCCTCGGCCAGAGAAATACTTGATGCCCTTAAGAGGACTCTCACGACAGCGTTAATGCAGGGTAAACAGCGGTTGTATGAAACTACCGTATAACGAGTCCTGAGACTCCCCAATTCTCATCCGGAATAAGTTGTATTTTCCTCTCAAAATTTAGAAACAAATAAAATAAAAGCAGCAGGTTAAGCAACATTAACCAACCATACGATTCGAGCGGCGCCTCCATCCATCTTTCGTTAATCACAACGCAGACGAGTCTGGCGCGTTTACCGGACGTTTCCATCCTGCCCGTAGAAATAGAGTCAGATTAGCCTGTGTTTTAAGAAAAGGTATAAATGTTGGCACACGCTCTGGTATCGCCGACCGCTGCAGCCTACATATCCGGGCGGGATATCGGCCGGACCCTGGAATCCGCCCGCAGCCGGGTCGAAGAACGTTTCCTCGAAGGCGGTACCGTGCTGCTCTCGGTGATGGATGTTCTCAACCGCCTGTTGAATTCTCTTGAGAGCGTCACCGCGGCGCTCGACAATGGCGAGTCGAGCGATACCGGCGCCGATCTCCGTGCCACGGTGGAGAGCCTGACGGCGCTGCCGGTCACCGAAGAAAATCGTCAACAGGCACTCGTCTCGCTGGCGCAGACCGGCAGGGAGCTGCGCAAATACGTCTCCGACATGCAGGAGACGATGCGCTATCTCAGAACCTTCGCCGTGACCGTGAAGATCACCGGCGCCGGCCTTGCCGAATTCGCCGGCTTCGCACAGGAGATCCTGGAGCGAATCTATTCCGGCACCGATGAGGTCAACCGTTTCGCCACGCATCTCGACAGCCTCGACAAGGAGGTCAAACTCGCCGCCTCCTTTGGCGCCAGTGTCTCTAAGGGTTACGCCGATACCGTTCCGGCCGTCGCGGCAGCCCTGCGCGACGACGCCGCCAAGATCGCCCAACACCGCAAGCATCTCGGCGTCGTCGCCCGTGAGGTCGGCGCGATTGCCCGCGGCGTCCAGAGCAAGGTCGCGTCGACGCTCTCTGCCCTGCAGATCGGCGACATCACCCGTCAGCGCATCGAGCATGTGCAGGCCACCCTTTCACTGCTTGAGGAATTCTTTGCCGGCGTGGAGGGCGCAAAGCTCGACGCCGACGCGCGCAAGCGCTTGCAGAACGTCATCCACCATTTGACCGCAGCGCAGATGAGCGACATGTGCGCCAATTTCCAGCGGGATTCGGAGAACGTCGTCACGACGATCGCCAGTTTCGACCACGACATGCGGGAAATCCTAAAGCTGCGCGACCAGATGAGCGGTGAGAGCGGCGAGGACGGCGGCAATTTCATGCGCGCGCTGGAATCCAGTGTTTCGGCGGCCCACGAAATTGTCCGGCAGGTCGACACGGCAAGCCGGCAGGCCGACCAGGTGAGCCAGTCGACGATCGGCACAGCCGCCAAGCTGTCTGAATCGATCGCCAACATCCGCGCCGTCAAGACCGACATCCATTACATGGCTTTGAACACCAACCTGCGCTGCAGCCGCCTGGGCGAGGAAGGCAGGTCGATCAACGTCGTCACCGCCGAGCTGCGCATCTTCGCCGGCAAGCTCGACGAATCCGCCGATGCCATCGTCACCGGCCTGCCGGCGCTCGAAGCCGCGGCTGGGCGTGTTGCCCCCGCCACCGATGTCGGGGCCGGCGGTCTGGGAGAAAGCCTGACGTCGGCAGTCGGCAACATCCGCTCCGCAGCCAATGTGATGGAAAGCGAGCTGAAGGTGCTCGCCGAGGCCGGCCGCGAGGTGGCCACCAAGATCAGCCTGCTGATCGGCAAGCTCGATTTCCAGCGGGATCTCGGCGAAGTCTTTGCCCGCTGCGCCGATCTGCTCGAAAGCGCCGCCGGCACTGAGGTCGCCGATATCTCCGATCTCGCCGAGGCGATCGCCCCGCTCGACCACAAGATCTTCAAGGCCTACACGATGGTCCAGGAGCGCAACATCCATCGCGACATATTCCCGACCTGCGAAGACAGCGCCCCCGCTCCCGCCGAGACCCCCAAAGCCGAAACCGACGAGGATCTTTTCGCCGACGCGCTTTTTTAAAGCCTCTCCCGGTCGGGAGGCCCGGCAGCCAATTATCGCCGCCGGAACTTGTTGGCGGCCTCGATCGCCGCCTTCTGCTGATCGTCCTCGATGCCGAGATAGAAATCCTCGAGTGACGGATCGGCAAGCCCGGCCCGGCGCGACAGCACATACCATTTCGCCGCCTCGACCGGGTCGGGCGGCGTGCCGATGGCGTTGATGTAGAGATGGGCGAGCTTGTTCTGGGCCGCAACGTTGCCGCCATTGGCGGCAAGTTTCAGCCATTCGAAGCCCTTGACGTAATCCTTCGGCCCGCCGACGCCGTTGACGAGCCAGATGCCGAGATCGAGCTGGGCCGTATCGAAGCCGGCGCGCGCAGCACGCGCCATCCACTCGCGGGCGAGCTGCTTCTTTTCCTCAGGCAAGTCCTTCAGCGTCGCGTAGATCTGCGCCACGGCATATTGCGAATCGGCAATGCCCTGCTCGGCCGATTTCTCGTAGAACGGCAGCGCCAACTTCAGTCCCTTCTCGCCGGGATTATCGGCGACGACGATCTGCGCCCAGTTGAATTCCGCCGAAGGATTGCCGGCCTCGGCCGCCTTGTGCATATAGTCGTCGGCCTTGACCTTGTCACGCGGCACGCCCTCGCCTTCCATCAGCATCAGCGCATATTTGAACATGGCCGCCGCATCGCCGCCTTCGGCCGCCTTGCCGTACCAGAAGGCCGCATTCTTGACGTCCTTCTTGACGCCGAGACCCTGCGACAGGATTTCGCCGATCAGCGTCTGCGCCGCCGCATCACCGAGTTGGGCGCGCGGCAGCGCCTTGTCCATTGCCGTCAGGTAGTAACCGCGCTGGAAGGCGCCGTAAGCCTCGTCGACAGGTCCCTTATAATCCTTTTCCGGCGGCAGGTCCGGCAGCTTCGCACCCATGCGATCGAACACGCCGACACCATCGGAGGGCCGCACGACCGGGCCGGTGGGCCGGTCGGTGCGGAAAGTCGAAGTCGGCCCGGAGCCTGGCTGGTTTACGACACTATCCGTTGCTTGCGCCAAGGCGACATCCGGCCCGGCCGCAACGACGGCGGCCATGCTGGCAAGGATAAATTTCAACAGGCGGGCGGTCTGGATCGGCATGAGCGCGATTTCAATCCTCAAACCGTGGCGCTTTTTCGTCAAGCAACGCGTTGACTTCGGCGACGATGGATGGCGCCCGGGTGGGCTCGCCGAAGACTGCCAGCCGCAGGGCCACGAACTCCGCTCCGGTCTCGGCGACGGCAAGCGCCGAAGCCGGATCGGTGCCGCCCATGACGATGCAGGGGATTTCGATCATCGAGGCCCACCATTCGCCGAGCGCAAGGTTCTTCGGATGCGCCTCCGGCTTGATGTCGCCGTCGAGCTTGCCGAAGAAGATATAGTCCGGCCTGACTTCGCCGATCTCAAGCGCTTTGTGCCGGTCGGCCGCGTTACCGCCGCCGACGATCAGCTTCGGCGCATGTTTGTCGATCGCTTCCGAAAGCGCCTCCGCATTGCCGGAAAGATGCAGGCCATCGGCCTTCGCCCGGCCTGCAACACGGCTGTCGCCTGATATCAGCGCAGCCGCTCCGGCATCCTGGATCAGCGGCACCAGCTTCTCCGCATGTTTCTGGAAGGTGCCGTCGTCGAGCCCATATTGCGGCACGATCACCGAAGCGACATCGCCGCCCTTCAGCGCGTCGGCGACGATCCTCGCCTGTTCATCGGCATCGGCAATATCGGGTGCGATGAGCACCAGGCGGCAGCGGTTTTCCGGTTCGGTCATGAGGTCTTTCCGTTTCCTGCGAATTCCCCCTCGAAATCGGGGATCCGCACTCGTTTTGTGTGAGTAGTTCCGTTAGACGAGGCTTGCAAGAGGAGGACGCCGAAAGCATGCCGCAGGATTTGTCATTCTACTACGCCGCCGTGCCCGCCGTTCTGCTCGTGGGCCTCGCAAAGGGCGGCATGGGCGACGCTTTGTCGCTGATCGGCCTGCCGTTCCTCGCCCTCGTCGTCTCGCCGGTCGAGGCGGCGGCGATCCTGTTGCCGATCCTGGTCTTCATGGACATGATCTCGCTCGTCATCTGGCGCAAACACGGCGACTGGGCGACGCTGAAGATCATGCTGCCCGGCGCGGTCTTCGGCATTGCGCTCGGCTGGGCGACCTCGGCGCTCGTTCCGGGCAATATGCTGCGCATCGTCATCGGCGCGGTGACTATCCTCTTCTGCCTGCGCTATTTCTGGAACAATTACGGCCCGGGTGCCGGCAAGATCATTCCGCCGCGCGGCCAGCGGCCGGTGGCCGCCGGCCTCTGGGGCACGTTTTCCGGTTACGGCAGCTTCGTCGCCCATGCGGGCGGCGCGCCCTTTCAGATCTATGCCCTGCCGCTGAAGCTACAGCCGCGCGAATATACCGGCACCAGTGTGCGCTTCTTTGCCATCCTCAACGCCATCAAGCTGATCCCCTATTTCGCGCTCGGCCAGCTCGACACCCAGAACCTTGCGACCTCCGCGACGCTTCTGCCCTTCGCCCCGCTCGCCACCCTTGCCGGCGCCTGGTGCGTGCGCCGCATGAAGCCGGCGATCTTCTATCCGTTCATGTATGCGATGGCCCTGATCGCCGCCTTGCTGATCGTGCGCGAGGGCCTTGGCTGGTAAGGATTCCCCCACGCTGCATTGCACAATTTCCTTGCTGCGGCGGCCGGTTTGACGTAGCGTTCCCGGTATGTCGAACACGGACCCCTTCTCTGCGATTGCCGATCCGAACCGGCGGTTTCTGCTGGAGGAGTTGCGCCGCGCTCCGCGGACGGTCAACGAACTTGCCGAAGGCCTGCCGATCAGCCGTCCTGCTGTGTCGCAACACCTGAAGGCGCTGCTCGACAGCAACCTCGTCTCGGTGACATCTGAAGGCACGAAACGCATCTACACGGTCAACAACCGCGGTTTCGACAAGCTCAATTTATGGCTGGATCAGTTCTGGGCTTAAGGCGTGTTCGCCAAAGCCTAGTGGGACACGATGCATATGATGCAGCGCCGCCCGACGCCTGCGACCCAAAAGCGCCAGCCGCGATGCTGGCAGGCATCGGGCTGGCGCAAATCTGGTGTGAAATCACCGGGTCTTGCTGATTCTAGGCGGAATGGATGGATTTACCTTTTCTTTCGCAAGATGATCGACCGGCGACCCTTGGGAAGATCAGTGGACGGATGACTTGAGACGCTGAATCTCGTCCTTGATGCGCAACTTGCGGCGCTTGCATTCGGCAATTTCCGTATCGGAGATAGAGGGAGCTGTTCTGAGCGTATGCAACTCTTCCTCGAGAGCGACATGCTTTTTCTGGAGTGATTCAAGATGAGCTTGAACTGTCATTTGACCCTTCCTTCCTCTTACCCTCCCCGGCCATCATCGTCGGGGATCAAGGTGTCAACGGCCGGACTGTGACATATTTTTGAAGGCTTGTCGAAGGCCAAAAGATGAAGACTAGATGGCAATTTCATGATCAAGACTAACTAGCCGTTACCTGTATTTGGTGATAGGAGCTTGCGGAAATCATCGGCAGATCGGACAAGATCCGAAGACGATAACGGGGAATGCATATGGCCGATCAGGAACAGGCGGAAATCAGGCTCACGGTGGCGCGGCTGCGCCAGGAGCACGAGGATTTCGACGCCGCGATCAATGCCATGATCCAGATCGGATGCGATGCTCTGCGGATCCAGCGCATGAAGAAGAAGAAGCTCGTCATCAAGGACAGGCTCTCCAAGCTGGAAGATCAGATCATCCCTGACATCATCGCCTGAGAGGAATAGCAGCAACGATGACAGACAGACCGCTCGTCGCCATCATCATGGGCAGCCAGTCCGACTGGGAGACTATGAAGAACGCCGCCGACACGCTGGAGGCGCTGGAGATCCCTTATGATGCGCGCATCATTTCGGCGCACCGCACAGTCGACCGGCTGGTCAATTTTGCCAAGGGCGCGCGAGCAGAGGGCTTCAAGGTCATCATCGCCGGCGCCGGCGGCGCCGCCCACCTGCCGGGCATGACCGCATCGATGACGCCGCTGCCGGTTTTCGGCGTGCCGGTTCAGTCCAAAGCCCTCTCCGGCCAGGACAGCCTTCTTTCCATCGTACAGATGCCGGCCGGCATTCCTGTGGGAACGCTTGCCATCGGCAAGGCCGGCGCGGTCAACGCCGCCCTGCTCGCCGCCGCCGTCCTCGCCCTTTCCGACGAAGAAATCGCCGATCGGCTCGACGAGTGGCGCGAGCGCCAAAGTGCTGCCGTCGCCGAATACCCGATGGACGACCTATGACGGCAACAACGATCGGCATCATCGGCGGCGGCCAACTCGGCCGCATGCTGGCCATTGCCGCCGCCAGATTGAATTTTCGCACGGTCATTCTCGAGCCGCAGACGGACTGCCCGGCCGCCCAACTCGCCAACCGGCAGATTACCGCTGCCTATGACGATCCGGCGGCACTGGCCGAACTGGCTGATATCTGCGATCTCGTCACCTACGAATTCGAAAACGTGCCCGTCATAGCCGCCGAGACGCTCTCGGCAAGCGTGCCAGTCTATCCGCCGCCGAAGGCGCTGGAAGCAGCACAGGATCGCCTCGTCGAAAAGCGCTTTCTCAACGACTGCGGCATCTCGACCGCCCGCTTCCACACGGTCGACAGCCAGGCCGATCTCGATACGGCACTGAAGGATTTCGGCGGCCAGGGCGTGCTGAAAACCCGCCGTCTCGGTTATGACGGCAAGGGCCAGAAGGTTTTCCGCTCGACGGCCGACAGCGCTGATGGCGCCTATGCCGCGTTGGGCAGCGTGCCGCTCATCCTCGAAAGTTTCGTCGCCTTCGAGCGCGAGGTCTCGATCATCGCCGCCCGCGCCACCGACGGTACGGTCGTCTGCTTCGATCCCGCCGAGAACGTCCATCGCAACGGCATCCTCCACACCTCGACGGTTCCCGCTACGATCTCGCCAACGACGTCGGACGCCGCGCGCCGATCGGCCGAGAAAATTCTTGCCGCGTTGAACTATGTCGGCGTCATCGGCATCGAATTCTTCGTGCTTCCCGATGGCGGTCTGATTGCCAACGAGATGGCGCCGCGTGTCCACAACTCCGGTCACTGGACCGAGGCCGCCTGCGTCGTCAGCCAGTTCGAGCAGCACATTCGCGCCGTTGCCAATCTGCCGCTCGGCAATGCCGAGCGCCATTCCGACTGTGTCATGCAGAACCTGATCGGTGACGATATCCTTGCCGTTCCCGACTGGCTGCGGCGTCCTGATACGCTGGTTCATCTCTACGGCAAGACCGAATGGCGCCCCGGCCGCAAGATGGGCCATATCACCACCTTGACGCGGAAATCGCCGGTTTTAACCTGAGAAAACACCGCAGCGCCTTGGGAAAAACACCTTCATGCGGTTGACATGGAAAAGGTGAAGAGGTATCTGCTCCCCCACCTAAGAGCGCGCCCGATGGCGCGCTTTTGATTGTTAAAGATACGGGCGAATGTGAATTCCCCCATAGAGATCGCGGATCAGAAAAATGAAGATCAAGAATTCGCTCAAGTCGCTCAAGGCTCGTCACCGTGACAACCGTCTGGTTCGCCGCAAGGGCCGCATCTACATCATCAACAAGCTGAACCCGCGCTACAAGGCTCGCCAGGGCTGATTTCGCGCGTCCGGATCGCCTTGCCGCGCAGTTTGCGCCGGCAGATATATCCGGTGGGTCGCTACGGTGATCACGTCAAATTTGTTTGATCTTCGGCGTTGGCGGGCTAATATGTCCGCCATGCGCTTTTTTGCTTTGACATCAGCGGCGCTGCCGCTCGCCCTCATCCTCCTCTCCGCCACTTTTCCGGCCACCGCCGCGGAAAAAGACGTCATCGTCGAGCAGACGGATGTCAACTCTTCACCAAAGCAGCACCTCGACCAGCTGTTCAGCCAGCTGAAGCGTGAGCGCGACCCCGACAAGGCCAGCAGCATCGCCAATGAGATCCGCATGGAATGGAACGATTCCGGCAGCGCCACCATCAATCTCTTGATGCAATGGGCCGACAAGGCGATCGAGGAAAAGCGCAATCCCGCCGCCCTAGACTTCCTCGATGAAGCGATCGCGCTGAAGCCCGATTATGCCGAAAGCTGGAACCGTCGCGCCACGCTGAATTTCGTCATGGGCAATTATCGCAAGTCGATGTCCGACATCGAGCGTGTGCTCGATCTCGAGCCGCGCCATTTCGGCGCGCTGTCCGGCATGGCGGCGATCCTCAGCAATTCCGGCAACGACCAGCTGACCTTGAAGGCTTGGGAGCGTTTCCTCGATGTCTATCCCGCCGAACGCACCGCGCAGGAACAGGTCAACACGCTTGCCGAAAAAC
Organism: Rhizobium sp. BT04; assembly: GCF_030053135.1. Lineage (NCBI taxonomy): Bacteria > Pseudomonadati > Pseudomonadota > Alphaproteobacteria > Hyphomicrobiales > Rhizobiaceae > Rhizobium > Rhizobium sp. BT04. Next base: position 2,212,794 of record NZ_CP125652.1, read on the forward strand.
TCGCCGGCAACCGCACCTGATTCCCGGGCTGACATCTTGACGTCGGATCACGCCGCGCAATTTTGGAATACAGAGGGAAACGATGTAGCGGTTTGTCCGCCCGCAGGTCATCCCGCAATTATCGCTCGTTAAGATCATGCTTGCAGAAGTTTCCGCCCTTCTCATCCCGCTCGCCGCCGCCATCGGTTACTCTTCCTACAAGGCGCGGCAATTCGAACACACCTATCCGAATATCGGCGAACTGACGGATGTCGGCGGCTACCGCATGAATGCCGTCCATATCGCGCGTCCCGAAAATGCCGACCTGCCCGCCCTCGTCTTCATTCACGGCGCCAGCGGCAATCTCCTCGATCAGGTCGTCGCCTTTCGCGCCGCACTCGAAGGCCGAGCGGAAATGCTCTTCGTCGATCGACCCGGTCACGGTTATTCCGAGCGCGGCGGCCCTGAGAACGCTTTTCCCTCCGGCCAGGCCGATGCCATCGCCAGGCTGATGGAAAAGCGCGGTATCGAAAAGGCTGTTATCGTCGGCCATTCCTTCGGCGGCGCGATCACTGCCGCCTTCGGCCTGCGCCATCCCGATAAGACATCAGGCCTGCTTTTTCTCGCACCCGCCACCCATCCCTGGCCGGGCGGCATCGACTGGTACTATCATGTCGCCACCGCGCCTGTTATCGGCTGGCTCTTCAACCATGCGGTCGTCGTGCCGCTCGGGCTGCGTCGGCTGGAGCGCGGCACGCTGAACGTCTTTCGTCCCAATCCACGCCCGGCCGACTACATCGAAAAGACCGGTCCGTCGCTGGTGCTGCGGCCGAGCGCTTTCCACAACAACGCCGCCGATTTCAAAAGGCTGCTCGCCTATGTGAAGGCACACTCACCGCTCTATTCGCAGATCACCGCCCCGACCGTCATCATCACAGGCGACAGCGACGAGGTCGTCTGGGAGCATCTGCATTCGCGCGGCCTTGCCCGCGATATTTCAGGTTCCGAACTTATCACCATACGAGGCGTCGGCCATAAGCCGGACTATCTGGCAACCGATGTCGCCATCGCAGCCATGGAAAAGATATCAGGCAAGCCGCGCGACCTGCAGGCGGCGGCTCGGAGGGCCGAGGAGAGGCTCGCCGCTTCGCGCCAGCAGACGCGCGCAACCCTGTCGTCGCTGACGCCGGACGCTTTGCGCGGCGCCTGACGTCTCCGGCTGCAAAACCGAGCTCCTTGCCTAAAGCCAGTCGCCTGCATTGTCTCGGGCCGCAGCGGCCCCATATGTTTCCATCATTGTCCATAGGAGGGGAAATCATGGGCCGCCTGCATATCGGGACGATCTCCGTCATATCGGCACTGTCGCTGAGCCTGACCTCGGCTTTCGCCGCATCGCCCGCACCAGTCGAAGCCGAGCACGGCATGGTCGTTACCGCCCAGCATCTGGCGACCGATGTCGGCGTCGAGGTGTTGAAAAGCGGCGGCAATGCCGTCGATGCGGCGGTCGCCGTCGGTTATGCGCTGGCGGTCGTCTATCCCTCGGCCGGCAATCTCGGCGGCGGCGGTTTCATGACCATCCGCCTGAAAGACGGCACCAAGACCTTTCTCGATTTCCGCGAACGCGCGCCGCTTGCCGCCACGAAGACCATGTATCTCGATGCCAAGGGCGATATCGTGCCGCGCGCCAGCCTCGACGGCTATCTCGCCGTCGGCGTTCCCGGCTCCGTCATGGGCTTCGAAACCGCACGCGAGAAATACGGCACGAAATCGCGCCAGGATCTGATCGCACCGGCGCTCCGCTTCGCCAAAGACGGCTTCACGTTGGAACAGGGCGACGCCGCAAGCCTCGCCGGCAACGCCAAGCGTCTCGCCAAGGACGAGGCGGCGGCGAAAATTTTCCTGAAGCCGGACGGAAAGCCCTATACATCGGGCGAAAAACTCCAGCAGCCTGACCTCGCCGCGGTTTTGGCCGGCATCTCCGAAAAAGGTCCCGACGCCTTCTACAAAGGCGCGCCGGCCGAAGAGATCGTCAAGGCGAGCCAGACCAAAGGCGGCATCCTCGCCAGGCAAGATTTCGAGCAATATGCCGTGCGCGAGTTGAAGCCGATCGAGTGCAATTACCGCGGCTACGACATCATCTCCTCGCCGCCGCCCTCCTCCGGCGGCATCATCATCTGCGAGATCCTCAATGTTCTCGAAGGTTATCCGCTCTCCTATCTCGGCTACAACTCGGCTGAAACCGTGCACATCATGGTCGAGGCGATGCGCTATGCCTATGTCGACCGCAATGCCGCACTCGGCGATCCCGATTTCGTCGAGAACCCGGTCGAGAAACTGCTCGACAAGAAATATGCCTCGGAGATCGCCGCCAAGATCGACCCTTACAAGGCCGGCACCTCGGCGAACCTGAAACCGCTCGGCGGCAAGGAAAGCACCGAGACGACGCATTATTCGATCATCGACGACGCGGGCAATGCCGTCGCCGTCACCTATACGCTGAACGGCTCCTTCGGCGCCGCGGTCGTGGCACCCGGCACCGGCATCCTGCTCAACAACGAGATGGACGATTTCACCTCCAAAACAGGCGTGCCGAACCTCTACGGATTGGTGCAGGGCGAAGCCAATGCCATCGCGCCGAAGAAGACGCCGCTCTCCTCGATGAGCCCGACGATCGTCACCCGGGACGGCAAACCCTTCATGGTGATCGGCAGCCCCGGCGGCTCGCGCATCATCACCATCACGCTGGAGACGATCCTCAACGTCGTCGATTTCGGCATGGATATCAGCCAGGCGGTGAACGCGCCGCGTCTCCACCACCAATGGCAGCCCGACAAGGTCTTTCTCGAACCCTATGCCATTTCGCCGGATACGGAAAAGACCCTCGCCGCCATGGGCTACAGCTTCGATGGCGGCAATGACGCGCCGCAATGGGGCCAGGCCGCCGGCATCCTCGTCGGCGGCAAAAGCCTCGCCGCCATCGCCAAGGGCAGCGGCGCCCGCTACAATGGCGCCATGGACAGCCGTGCGGCGGAAGGTTCGGCCAACGGCTATTAACCTCGGCAACGAGCGCAACACCATTCATGTCACGGTGACAAAGTCGCCGTTCACAAAGAGCTTGCCCGACCCTATGCATGATTAAATTCCAAGCAGGACGATTCCCGAATGGCCAGCATTGAAATGATCGTCGCCGCCCGCGCCCGCCTGCGCGGTCATATCAGGCGCACACCGCTTCTCTCCTCTCCCTTCCTGAACGAGATCGCCGGCCGGCGCCTGTTCGTGAAGGCGGAATGTCTGCAGCATTCCGGTTCGTTCAAGTTCCGCGGCGGTTGGTCCGCGGTCTCCGGCCTCGATCCGGCCGTGCGTGCGAGAGGCGTCATCGCCTTCTCCTCCGGCAACCACGCCCAGGGCGTTGCCCTTGCCGCCAAGCTGCATGGCGTGCCCGCCGTCATCATCATGCCGAGCGACGCGCCAAAGCTGAAGATCGCCAACACCCGCGCCTTCGGCGCCGAAGTTGTGCTATACGACCGCGCCAACGAGGATCGCGACGAGATCGGCGCGAGGCTTTCTGCAGAACGCGGCCTGACGCTGATCAAGCCTTTCGACGAGCCGCTCGTCATTGCCGGCCAAGGCACGACCGGCCTCGAAATCTCCGAGCAGGCGGAAGAGGAAGGTGTTACGTCTGCGGAGGTCCTGGTTCCCTGCGGCGGCGGCGGACTGACCTCCGGCATCGCCCTTGCCCTCGAAGCCAGCGCCCCCGGTTTTCGCGTCCGTCCCTGCGAACCCAGTGACTTCGACGATACCACCCGCTCGCTCGTCTCGGGCAGGATCGAGCGCAATGCCTCGATGTCGGGCTCGATCTGCGATGCGATCCTCACGCCGCAGCCTGGTAATATCACCTTTCCGATCCTGAAGCGCCTCGCCGGCCCTGGCATCGTTGTCACCGACGAGGAGGCGCTGCGCGCCATGGCGCTCGCTTTCGTCAGGCTGAAGATCGTCGTCGAGCCCGGTGCTGCAGTGGCGCTTGCCGCCGCCCTCTTCCATGATAAGGATCTGGAAAGCGACACAATCGTTGTCGTCACATCGGGCGGCAACGTCGATTCCGATATTTTCTCCACCGCCCTGGAACGCTTCGGTTGAGGTAAGTGCCCCAACCATCCGCAGCATATGCCGCGGATGGTTTTCGTCGGTAAACCATCATGCCAGCTCGTAACGCTTGGCCGGCGTGCTGCGAGACAGGTTCGGCATCAATGCCTGGCGCGCCTGCTCGTAGGCCGAAAGCAAGCCGGCATCCTCCAGCGCCGGAATCGTTGCGAACTCACCCTGCTCAAGTCCGGCCAGCGATGCATCGACCATGTCATCGGCCGACATTACGATCTCGTTCGGCAGATGCTCGATCGGCGTGCCGGCAATGCCCCAGAATTCCGTCGCCGTGGCGCCCGGTAGCACGGCCTGGATACGGATATTCTTCTCCGTCAGTTCATGTTTCAGCGACTGGCTGAAGGCGAGCACGAAGGCTTTCGTGGCGCCATAGACGCCATTCAGGCGCTCGGGCGCGATCGCGACGATCGAAGCAATGTTGATGATCGTGCCGCCGCCGCGGGCAACGAAACCGGGAACGGCGGCATAGGTCAGCCGCATCAGCGCCGTGACGTTGAGGTCGATCATCTTCTGCATCTTGTCGACATCGGCGGCAAGCAGCGGCGCCGTTCCGCCGACGCCGGCATTGTTGACCAGAAGCGTGATGCTCCGGTCCTGCTTCAGCACGCCTTCAACACGGGCGAGGTCGGCCGTGTTGCCGAGGTCGGCCACGACGGTCTCGACTGTTCTGCCCGTCTCCTCGGTCAGCCCGGTTGCCAAGGCCTTCAGCCGCTCGCCGTTGCGGGCGACGATGATAAGGTCGTAACCCTGCTTGGCCAGCCTGTGCGCATAGACTGCGCCGATGCCCGAGGATGCGCCGGTGACAAGCGCAGTACCCTTGTATTCCTGTGTCATGATCCATCTCCTTCAATTGCGCCGGCCTCTGCCCTGCGCCTGAGGAGAACCATACCCCGGATTGTCAGCGTCCTGAATGTCATATATACCACCTTTCAGGACATCGGAGCTTAGTCATGCAGACCATCGCTTTCCTGCTCTACCCCGGCTTCCAGATTATGGGCCTGGCGGCTGTGTCGGCCTTCGAATTCACCAATCTGCATTTCCACGAGAAGGTCTACGACATCCGCTACCTCTCGGAAGCCGGCGGTTCGCTGCGCACCTCGCTCGGGATGGCGATCGAGACCGAGCCCTTCGGCGATCCCGGATTCGATACGCTGATCGTCACCGGCGCGCCCGGCATTGCATTGCCAAGCCCCGGCGAAAGCGACTTCGTTCGCGCGGCTCTTGGCGCCTCTCGCCGCGTCGCTTCGATTTGCACCGGCACATTCTTTCTCGCCGAAGCCGGTATTCTCGACGGCCGACGCGCGACGACGCACTGGTGTCTCGCCCGCGAAATGAGGACGCGGTATCCAGCGATCAAGGTGGAAGAGGACCGCATCTTCATTATCGACGGCTCGGTCTGGACATCGGCCGGCATGACGGCCGGGATCGATCTGGCACTCGCCATGGTCGAGAAGGACCACGGCATAGAGGTCGCCCGCGCAGTGGCCCGAATGCTTGTCGTCTATCACCGCCGGTCCGGCGGCCAGTCGCAATTTTCCGCGCTGCTGGAGCTGGAACCGAAATCCGACCGCATTCAGAAGGCGCTCGACTTTGCCCGCGGCAATCTGAAATCGCAGCTTTCGGTCGAAGAACTGGCGGAAGCCGCCCATCTCAGCCCACGCCAGTTCAGCCGAGCCTTCCGCGCCGAAACCGGACAGTCGCCTGCCAAAGCGGTGGAAAATCTGAGACTCGAAGCCGCCCGGCTGATGATGGAGCAGAGCCGCCATCCGATCGACGTCGTCGCCGACGAGACCGGCTTTGCCGACCGCGAGCGCATGCGCCGCGCTTTCCTACGCGCTTTCGGCCAGCCGCCGCAGGCAATCCGCCGCAACGCCCAGCAGATGTAGCACCCGGCCTGCAACGGCCGGGTGCTTTCTGTCCTCGCTACCGGTCCTGAAGCGCCCGGCGGATTGCGATCTCGACCGGTGAATAGGCGCCGTCCTGCCGTTCGAGCCGAAGCGGTTCGGAAGGGGCAAGGCCGGGCTGCGCCATAAAGCGCGGCTCCCTGCCGCGATGCATCTGCGCTGCGTGGATGAGGAACGGATGGCACAGATAGACCGTGCCCGCCAGGCCCGTCGCTAACGCCAGCAGCCGGTCTTCCCCGACATGCTCCAGCCAGAGATGCGCCATCCCCGCTTCGCCCGCGGGCGCCAGAAGGCGGGCGATATCCTTATGCGACCCGACGCGGATGCGGGTCGGCGCGTCCTGCTCCCCGACATCCGAGAACAGGAACAGCATCAGCAGCGCCCGCCCGCGCGAGGTGATGTTCACCCGCCAGGCCGAAAAGTCCCGTTGTTCGTTCGGATCGCAATCCTCGCCGGGAAAGCTGAGGTCGACATGCCAACCGGCATCGCCGGGATCGTCGGGATGAGGAAAGCGCACCGGAAAGCTGCCGAGCCCATTACGCGGCTCCCAGCGCCCTTTGCCGACGAGCTGGTCGAAGGCTGAATGCAAGACAGGCGTGTTGACGGCCTTTTCGAACGGCCCACCGCCATAGCCGGCAAGCCGCACGACCGGCTGCGTCCACGTGTTTGGATCATCCGCAGCGAAGGGAATGTCGCGCCACATGATGACGCGCGCCTCCTCGGCCAGCTCCTGAGGAAAAGCATCGTCGATCCTGATGAAGCCATGCTCGATAAATTGTTCGATCTGCGCGGCGTTCAGCGCCGGCGGGTAAACAGTTGGTGTCATTAAATATCTCTCTATCGCCAAACCTGCCGGCTCTTTCCTTGGCCAGATGCAGGTGGTTGCAGTTCGCGGCAACGCGCCAACCGCGAAGGCTGGTCAGCGGCCGCGTCTTCTGATGCCCGAAGGCAGAGCCTCTAGAGGCTCAAGAAGAAGACTGTCGCGATATTGAGGGTGATCATCTTCATAGCGGTCCGAAGCTACAGGCACGCGCTCGAGGGGTCAACGCGGAGATGTCAGGCCGGCACCTCGCGCAACGCACCATGCACCGATTGCAGCACCAGTTCGCCAAGGCGCGCCGCAGCCGGCTGCGGTTCGGCTTCCGCCCGATGCAGGACCAGACCGAGCTTCGGCAAATCGGGCAGGCCGACAGTCCCGGGCACCAGCGGCCGCACCTTCGCCGGCAGCCCGATCGGCGTGCGGATGGTGAGGCCGAGGCCTGCCGCCGTCGCCGCCCAGAGACCGCCGAGACTGGGGCTGACGAAGGCGAGCCGCCAGGAAATACCGGCCTCGTCAAGCGCCCGGGTCGCCGCACTGCGCAACAGGCACGGCGCCTCCAGCGAGGCGAGCGGCATCGGCTCGCCGCTAGCCGCTTGCCATGCGGGCGGCCCCTCGGCAGGCCCGATCCAGCGCATCGGCACTTCGCCGATCCGCTCGCAATGGGTGGTCAGCGTGCCGTCGCTCCAGGCAAGCGCCAGATCGAGCTTGCCCGATGTGACGCGCTCGAGCAGTTCGGCATTGCGGACCACCCGCGCCTCGATCCGGACCTTCGGATGGGCACGCGCGAAGCGGCCGAGCACTTCGGGCAGCAGGGTCTCACCGAAATCCTCCTGCAGGCCGAGTCTTACCCAGCCCTCCAGCTCGACGCTGTTGACGGCCGCAGCCGCCTCGTCGTTGAGTTCCAGCAGCCGCCTGGCATAGCCGAGCATCGTCTCGCCGGCGTCGGTCAGCGCCAACCCGCGCCCCGCCTTGCGGAAGATCGGCGTACCCGCCTGCTCCTCCAGCTTCTTCAGCTGTGCGCTGACCGCCGAGGTCGAACGCCCGAGCCGCTCGGCCGCCTTGGCAAAATTGCCGAGCTCCATGCCGGTCGAAAAGGTGCGAAGCACATCGAGATCGAAGATCGTCCGCCGCATCATATAATCCCATTTTTCAGGATAATTAATCCATAAAATTCTGATTTTCAGCATCATCGTGCCGTGCGATGGTTCTGCTGTCAAGGCCGACAGACGGCCTGAACCATGGAGACCCCGATGCCCTTCGTTCGAATTTCCCTTCGCAAAGGCAAGTCGCCGGACTATCTTGGCGCAATCGCCGACAACATCCAGCGCGCCCTGATGGACACCTTCGACGTGCCCGAAAACGACCGTTTCCAGGCCATCCATCAACATGACGAGAATGAGTTGATCTTCGACCGCAACTATCTCGCCGGCCCGCGCTCCGACAATTTCGTCTATATCTCGATCACAACAGGCAGGCCTCGCACCGGCGAGATGAAGGCGGCGCTCTATCGGCGGATCGCCGATCTCCTGGCGCAATCGCCGGGCCTCCGGCCTGAGGATGTGATGATCGTCATCAGCACCAGCGCACCGGAAGACTGGTCCTTCGGCGACGGCATGGCCCAGATGATCGACCCAGACTGGCGGCTACGTGTGGCTGGAGGCCGGCAATGAGCGCTTCGAACCCGAAGACCATGACCATCAGGCGCCCCGGCAAGGCAATCCGTTCGCCGGAGAGCGTCGCGACTGCGCCCTTCTGGGTCGAGATGCTGCTCGAAGGCAGCGCCGATGGCGAGAACACCGCAATGCGCGCCGCGCTCGATCCCGGCACCATTACGCGCTGGCACACGCATCCCAGAGGCCAGTTGCTCTATGTGCTTTCGGGCCATGGGTTGGCGCAGAACGAGGGCGGCCCGATCGAAGCATTGCGGGCCGGCGACGCCGTCTGGTTTGCGCCGGGTGAGTGCCACTGGCATGGCGCAGCCGATGACAGCCCCTTCAGCTATATCAGCATCCAGCCGGTGGAAAACGGCAGCATCGTCAAATGGCTGGAACCGGTGGCACAGTCATGATCACCATGCAGTACAGCTTCACCCTGCCCGCCGATTATGACATGTCGATCGTCGACCGCCGCATCCGCGACAAGGGTCCGTTGCTCGACGGCTTTCCCAATCTCGGTTTCAAAGCCTATCTCAGCGCCCGCAAGGGAGAGTTCGGCAGCCACGACAATCTCTATGCGCCCTTCTATCTCTGGCAGAGGCCGGAAGGAGCAAGCGACTTCCTCTGCGGCCCAGGTTTCGAGGCTCTCACCAGCGCCTTCGGCTTGCCACAGGTAAGGACCTGGATTGTCTGGCAGGCAGAAATCTCGCCTGATATCGCCTCAGCCAGGTTCGCCACACGCGATGTCCTGCAGACAGAGCCTTATGCGCCGCTCGCCGACATCCGTCGTGCCGAAAGCGCAGAGGCTGGCGCCGACGTCGCGACAGGCGACGCACTCGCCTCCGTCTCCGGCTTCGAACCGACGACCTGGACGCGGGTGCGCTTCAGACTGTGGGGAGAAATTCCCGAGATCGGCGGACACACGCAGGCCTATCGCGTCGGTCACCTATCCCTGCCTCAACCCTGAACTCAGACGGTTGCCCGGCGATAGAAGGCGAGCGAGCCGGCAAGCGCCAGCAGCGCGCCGCCGCAGGCCCGCTCCAGCCACATGGCGCCTGAGGTTTTCAGGAAACGCACTGCCTGCGAACCGAAGAAGGCGTAGCCGAACATGATGAGGAAATCGAGCACGGCAAAAACCAGCGCCAGCAGCGCATATTGCGTTGCCTGCGGCAGGGTCGGGTCGATGAACTGCGGCAGGAAGGCCGAGAAGAACAAATAGCCCTTCGGGTTGGTCGCCGCGACCATGAAGCTCTTCAGTCCGATCGAGAACGGCGATGTCGCACTGGCAGGCGCCCCGGACTTCAGCGCCGCATCGATCGTGCCCTTCGAGCGCAGCAGCATGATGCCGAGAAAGGCGAGATAGGCGGCACCTGCCCATTTCAACACCGAGAACCAGAATTCCGACGCGGCCAGCAGCGCGCCGAGCCCGATCGCGACGGCGCCGATCAGCAGGAAATCGGAAAGCACCGCGCCGATCATGCCGGCAATCGCCCGGCGCAGACCGTGTCGCGAACCGTTGGTCAGCGCCAGCAGCACCGTCGGCCCCGGCGTCGCGATGCCGACGAAGGAAACGGCTGCAAAAGCCAGAAGCGTGACGAGATCCATGATGCCCCTCCCAGAACCAGTGCATGATGCCGAAAAGTGTCAGCGGTTTGCGGGCGACATTATGCTCAATTTTTTGATGGAAATCGAAACTTGCATGCGTCGCTAGCCTTTGCAATGCCGGCCCGCCAACGAAAAACCCGCCACCTCTTTTTGAGGCAGCGGGCTTTTGAAAGGATGCGATCGGATCAGATGCCGCTCTGGCCGTCGGAGCCGATATAGGCGATGCGGATCATGTTGGTGGCGCCAGGCGTACCGAGCGGCACGCCGGCCGAGATGATGATACGGTCGCCCGGCTTGCCGAAGCCTTCGTCGGCAACGATGCGGCAGGCGCGGTTGACCATGTCGTCGAGATCGGTCGCGTCATGGGTGACGACGCAATGCAGACCCCAGACGATGGCAAGGCGGCGCGCCGTCTTGATGATCGGCGACAGTGCCAGGATCGGCACCTGCGGACGCTCGCGCGAGGCGCGAAGGCCTGTGGTGCCCGACGAGGTGTAACAGACGATCGCCGACAGCTTCAGCGTCTCGGCGATCTGGCGGGCAGCAAGCGAGATCGCATCGGCGCCGGTCGCTTCCGGCTGGGCGCGCTGGGCATAGATGATGCCGGGATAATGAGGCTCGCGCTCAATGGCAGTGGCAATCGACGCCATGGTCGAGACGGCTTCGACCGGATAGTCGCCCGAGGCCGATTCGGCGGAGAGCATGACGGCATCGGCACCTTCGAAGACGGCGGTCGCGACGTCGGAAACTTCGGCGCGTGTCGGCACGGGTGCTGAGATCATCGATTCCAGCATCTGCGTGGCGACGACCACCGGTTTGCCCGAACGGCGGCAGGCGCGGATCAACTGCTTCTGGATGCCGGGAACCGATTCAAGCGGCATTTCGACGCCGAGATCGCCGCGGGCGACCATCAAGGCGTCGGAAAGCTCGATGATTTCCTCAATGCGCTCAAGCGCTTGAGGCTTTTCGATCTTCGACATCAGGCCGACGCGGCCCCGGGCGATCTTGCGCACTTCGGCAAGGTCGTCGGGACGCTGGACGAAGGACAGCGCCACCCAGTCGACATCGTCGGTAGCGAGCACGGCGTCGAGATCGGCGCGGTCCTTATCCGTCAGTGCGCCGACGCCGAGCAACGTGTCGGGAAGGCTGACGCCCTTGCGGTCGGAGATGCGCGTACCCGAAATAACGGTGGTGACGATGCTCTTGCCATCACATTTTTCTGCGCGGAGCGCGAGCTTGCCGTCGTCGATCAGCAGGCGGTGGCCGGGCTGCACCGATTCCAGAATCTCGGGATGCGGCAGATAGACGCGGTTCTGGTCGCCGAGCGCTTCGTTGTTGTCGAGCGTGAAGGTCTGGCCGGGTTTCAGGTCGACTTTGCTGTCTGCGAATTTGCCGACACGCAGTTTCGGTCCCTGCAGGTCGGCCAGAATGCCGATCGGCCGGCCGGAGCGCGCTTCGACCGAGCGGATGCGCTCAATAAGCGTACGCATCAGGTCGTGGCTCGCATGGCTCATATTGATGCGGAAGACATCCGCACCGGCCTGATGCAGCTTCTCGATCATCGATTCCTCGGAGGAGGCGGGCCCGAGGGTGGCGAGGATTTTAATTTTGCGATTACGCTTCATCAATTCTGGCTTTCTTGCGTCCCTGGGGTGTCGGAGAGCTGAACCATCCAGCTACCCTGGCGGCCCGTATCATATTCCTTGAATCCCATCTTCTGATAACCGCGGGCATAACAATCCTGCACACCCGTGATCTTGAACTCGTTTTCCGCCACGCACATCTGCACGTCACCCGTCCATCGTCCTCCGCGGGCAGCGTCCTCTGCGTAGAGGTAATAATAACGCGACTGCAATTCTCCCTCGATCAACGTCGCGCAGGTCGTTGCCGGCACCTGCCACCAGCCCTCCGTCATCCAGCCATCCTTGGCCCGATAGCCGATCGCGACGCCGACGAGGTTTTGCGTTCCGTTGCAGACGCGAAAATCGGCGCGTGCGGCATCTGCGATGAAAAACGGCATGATGGCTGCAAGAGCGAACAGAGCGAGACGGACCAGCGGTCCGGACCGCGTGAGGAAACTTGGCGCGGCTTGGATCAACACGGCTCCCAAATAGCTCCACGGTTATTCGTATCCGTGTCTTCTTGCGCCGCCGTCAAGCGAAAGTCAACGCAATGCTAATCGATTATATTTCCTTTCACAAACCATCCGTCGAGGACCGGTCCAACCTCTGACCGCCTGCGGCGCTTGAACCTGCCGCGGACGCATGCGATCACTGCGCCCGACTGCACAATGACGAACGGCAATTCCTGATGGACGACTTCCAATCCTTCGAAATCCTATCCGGCAAACATGACAAAGGCATGGTGATCCTCGCAGATCACGCGATGAACCGTCTTCCCGCCCGATATGGACGGCTCGGACTGCCCGACGCGGCCTTTGCCCGCCACATTGCCTATGACATCGGCATCGAGGGGCTGACGCGCCAGCTTTCGGCGAGGCTCGGCGTGCCCGCGGTGCTCGGCGGCTTTTCCCGCCTGCTGATCGACCCGAACCGCGGCGAAGACGATCCGACGCTGATCATGAAAATATCAGATGGCGCCGTCATATCGGGCAATCATCCGATCACGCCGCAGGAATGGGACGACCGCATCAAAACCTTCCACCGCCCCTATCACAATGCCGTCGCCGCAACGATCGATAGCGTGGCGAACGCCACCGGCCGGGCGCCGCTGGTGCTGTCGCTGCATTCCTTCACCCCGGCCTGGAAAGGTATTCCCCGCCCCTGGCACGCCGCCGTACTTTGGGATAGCGACCGTCGCGCCGTCGGCCCGTTGCTTGACATGCTGCGCGCCGATCCCGATCTCATCGTCGGCGACAACGAACCCTATGACGGCGCACTGAAGGGCGATACCATGTACCGCCACTGCATGATCACAGGCATTCCGCATGCGCTGCTCGAGGTGCGCCAAGACCTGATCGCCGACGAGACCGGCATATCCGCATGGGCCGAGCGCCTGGCGCCGATCTTTGCGGCGATGAATGCCGACCCCGCCTTGCACACATATGACGTGCACCTGTCGCGCACCGGCCCCTATTGAACGAAAGCCCCATTGAACGGAAGGAAAGCGAGATGACCGCGCTCAGCAAGGAACAGCAGACCGAAGCCGAGGCCGCCGCCTTCCGCCGCCTCCTCGCCCATCTCAGGGAACGCAGCGACGTTCAGAACATCGATCTGATGAATCTCGCCGGCTTCTGCCGCAACTGCCTGTCGAACTGGTATCGTGAAGCCGCCGAGGCCGAAGGTGTCACGGTCAGCAGGGACGAATCGCGCGAGATGGTCTATGGCATGCCGTATGAAGACTGGAAGAATCTTCACCAGAACGAGGCCTCGCCTGTGCAAAAGGCTGCTTTTGACCTGAACAACCCACACAAATAGCCCGGCTGGCCGACAACAGGCTTGACCGTGACGCCGCTTCGCGGCAGTCACGTGCATCCCAAATTGATCACCGAAAAATCAGGAGAACACGATGTCTGATGCTCATGGCGTCGCCCGCGACCAGCTTCGCGCTTTCATCGAGCGCATTGAACGGCTGGAAGAAGAAAAGAAGACCATCGCCGACGACATTAAGGACGTCTATGGCGAAGCCAAGGGAATGGGCTTCGACACCAAGATCCTGAAGAAGGTCGTGGCGCTGCGCAAGAAGGACGAGCAGGAGCGCATGGAAGAGGAAGCCATCCTCGACACCTACCTGCACGCGCTCGGCATGATCGAGTCGCCGCCGGAAGGCTGATCGGCCGACATTGCCGATGTCGACAAGCCGTCGGGCCTTCCGGCGGCTTTTCTTTTGCGCGCCATGGATTGCACAATATCTAAAAAGAAAAACCGCCGGATCGCTCCGGCGGTTTTTGATATTCCATGATTGGCTGGCTCAGTTCGTGTTGAACTTGCGCACTTCCATGAAGTTCACTGCCGTGCCGCTGAAGCGGGCGGGATCGACCGAAGCGGTCTTGATGTTGAAGCCCTCGGCATAGACCGCGGTCGGCTGGGCGCGCATCGTCTGGCTGACGAAACGCGGCGCCTTGACCTGCTTGGAGGCCATTTCGAGGCGGGCATTGGTCAGCGCCCACTGCGAAATCATCTTCTGCGTCAGCTTCGGCTCGGTACGGACCGTCGTGCGGCTGGCATCGGCCGCGGCGGCTTCCTTCTGCGTCGGGCGGCCGCCCTTGGCAGGAAGGCCCTGGGCCACGGCGCTTTCGGCAGCCGGTTCGTCGAAGCCGTCGCCAAAGCTTGCCGATTTGGTCATCGGCGCTAGAGCTGCGAGCTCGAGCGGCGGCTTTGCGGCGGGCGCCTTTTGCGGCATCGCGGCGTTGATCGCCTGCTCTACCGTCATCTCAGGCGCGTGCGAGGCGACCTGGTTTTCTACACCCTTGTTCTGCTGGCCCTTATTCTGCTGATCGAGCGCATCGGCAACCGCGGGAGACAGCGCGTCCTGATCGGCTTCGTCGGCCTCTGCTTCCGGATCCGCATCGGCCGCGGCAAGAAGGTTCTCGGCAACGGCGGGGCGTTCGATCGGCGTCGGAACCGGCAGTCCGTTCGCGCCCGTCAGCATGTTGGGATCGGCCGAAGCAAGTTCGGCGTCGCCGGGTGCGCGGCGCTGGCCAAGGAGCGAGGGAACCGGGATGCTGTAGGCGCTGAGATCGGCAAACTGCTGCGGCTGGGCCTGATCGGCCGGAAGCGCTGCGGCAAGAGCCTGCTGCGCGGCATTACCCGAAGACGGCGCCACCAGCGCACTTGCCACTTCGCTGCCGGCCGGCTGGTTGCTGAAGGCCGGGCGAACCTGCGGCACCGGCGCATTGAGATCGGCAACTTCGGTCTGCTGCGGCTCGGCAGGCGCGGGTTCGGCCTTCGGCGGCGTCGCCTTGGCGACGGCGACAGGCGCCGAATCGTCGTTCTCGTCTTCCTGCTGGTCCGCTCCGCCGCCGAAGAGTGCTTCGAACAGCGTCTTATGCTTCGGCGCCGATTCGGAAGCGCTGGCGATCTCGATCTGCGTGCCGCTGACGCGGCGCTTGTAGTCGGCCATCGCCTGCTGATAACCCGGCAGCGGTTTGCCGTCGGCCGGAATATGGATGGTGTTGCCGTTCGGGAAAAGCCGGACCAGCTCGTCGCGGCTCATGCGCGGCCAGGCGCGAACGCCGCCGACATCCATGTGCACGAAGGGCGAACCCGACTTCGGATAGAAGCCGACGCCGCCGACCTGCATCTTCATGCCGATACCGCGCAGGGTCGCCAGCTTGACGTCCGGAATGAAGAAGTCCATCGCCTTGCCGAGCATATGCTGGCTCTTTTCGGCGACGCCCGAGTTGCGCGAGCGGCCGCGCAGCATCTCGTTGGTACCCGGCGAACGGAAACCGCAGACGACGTTGATATAGTCCCTCGAACCGCTCTGGCGATAGACTTCCCAGATCAGGTCGAACAGGCGCGGGTCCATCTTCGTCGGCTGGTTCTTGCGCCAGTCACGCAGGAAGCGGTTCAGCTGCTCCAGACCCTTGGGGTCGAACTTGCCGTTGCGCTTGTAGGTGATGACGGCTTTTTCGCCGGTATGGATGAAATAGAGCTTGAGGCTGCGGGTGTCGCCCGCTGCCTGCGAAGGTGTACTGACGAATACCGGTGAGGAAACCGCGAGCGCCAGAAGGGCGGCCGCTGCCGTCCTTACTGCCTTTCCGCAGATGTCGGCGCACAAAGCACGCCAGCTCAAGCGCGAAGGCTTGGAATTCCCATTCAGATTCGGCAACTCGATCCCCGTCAGACAGACAATGTCCCGTACTGTCTCAGATGACTGTCAAATGCGGTCACACGATGGCAAAAATGCCACACATGATCAACCTTTTCTTTACATAGTGAACGAGCCACTAACAAGTGGTTTATGATCAGTAACAAATCGTGGTTGCCTTAGTCTTAACAAAAAGCGCTTAAGCCGCATCTTTCTGGGGATTGTCGGGGTCGATACCGTAGTCCTTGAGCTTGCGATAAAGTGTGGACCGACCGATGCCAAGCTTGCGGGCTACTTGACTCATCTGTCCGCGATAGAATTTGAGCGCGAATCGGATGAGTTCCTCCTCGACATCGGCAAGCTTGCGCACGTCGCCGGCAGGATTGACGCTAGCGATCGCGTTTTCGGAGGCTTCCGACAGGCGGTGGTGTACTTCTCCTGCGATCGATGCCCTGAAGTCCTCACCATAATTGTCGTCGGGATCGAGGCCGGTATTGTCGGCAACCAGCGCCAGGTGATCCACGACTTCGTATTCCGGAAGCTGGGCGGCGATCTGCGGGAAGTCCCCCTCGGTCAGCTCCGCCCCCTCGGCCAGAACGACCGCACGGAAGATCGCGTTTTCGAGCTGGCGGATATTGCCCGGCCAGTCATAGGCGGTCAGCAACGCCAGCGCGCCTGCGTTCACCGTCATGCGCCGACCGTTCTTCTGCTCGCTGGAGAAGCGGTCTGCAAAGACGCGCACCAGATGCGGAATGTCCTCCTTGCGCTTGCGAAGTGCTGGAATGGTGATCGGGAAGACGTTGAGGCGATAGTAGAGATCCTCGCGGAAATGGCCGTTCTTGACCTCCTCGATCAGATCCTTGTTGGTCGCCGAGATCAGCCGGACATTGACCTTGTGTGCGGTGCGCGCACCGACGGTCTCGATCTCGCCTTGCTGCACGGCGCGCAACAGCTTCACCTGCACCTCGAGCGGCAGGTCGCCGATCTCGTCGAGGAAGATTGTGCCGCCGTCGGCTTCCATGAATTTGCCGATATGGCGCTCGGTCGCGCCGGTAAACGCGCCCTTCTCGTGACCGAAGAGGATGCTCTCGACAAGATTATGCGGGATCGCCCCGCAATTGACGGTGACGAACGGCTTGTTCGAGCGGTCGCCGCCGGACTGGATGGCACGCGCCACCAGCTCCTTGCCGACGCCGGATTCGCCTTCGAGCACGACGGGAATGTTGGACTGGGCCGCCCGCTGCGCCAGATCGATGACGCGGATCATCGCCGGGCTTGCCGAGACGATGTCGTCGAAACCGACCGCGCCTGAGCGAGATCGGCGTCCGGCCCGCGCCTTGACCTCGCGCTGGTCGAGCTTCATCGCGTTCGAGATCGAGGTGGCGATGCGTTCGGGCGAGACCGGCTTGACGACGAAATCGAAGGCGCCGGCGCGCATCGCCTGCACCACCGTTTCAATGCCGCCCTGCCCCGTCTGGACGATGACCGGGATCTGCGTGCCGAATTCGTGCAGCGCGTCGAGAAATTCGAGGCCAGTCATCTCCGGCATCATCAGGTCGAGCACGATGACGTTGAAAAGGCCGCTGTCGCGTTTGACCATTTCCAGGCCGATGCGGCCGTTTTCCGCCTGGTGCACGACATGGCCGTGGCGCTCGATTGCGTTCTTGAGCAGACGGCGCTGCACCGGGTCGTCCTCGACCACGAGGATTTGCCCTGCTCCCTTGAGCTCATTGTAACCGGTCATTGTCGCTCCACTTCATGCGAAACCATGAAGCGCACTCTGACAGAAAGGCTTGAACATCCAGTTTTGAGAAATAATTGCATTTTAACGATTGCAACGGGTCGTTTTCGTGCCGAAGCGACGCCTTTCATGCGCTGAATGGCCCTTGATACGGGACCTTCTCACGCTTATTCAAGCAGACTGTTATGAAAGTGGAGAGGAATTGCGCCCATGAAAATCAAGCTCCCGCACGCCGGCTTTCTTTTGTCGCCAGCAGCGCCGGCTGGAGCCGCCGATCCGGCGCTCGGTGATCTGCCGGTCTGGAGGCTGCAGGATCTTTATCCCTCCGCCACCTCAACCGCTTTCGTCGCCGACATGGAAAAGGCCGGCAAGGCCGCGATTGCCTTTGAAGGGAAGTGGAAGGGCAAACTCGCCGACGCCGCGACGAAGACCGGCGCTGAGGGCATCGGCGCGGCGCTGAAGGAATATGAGGCGCTTGATGATATCATCGGCCGCCTCGGCTCCTTTGCCGGCCTCACCTATTTCTCCGACACCACCAACCCGGCGAACGGCAAGCTCTACGGCGACGTGCAGGCCAAGATCACCGAATTTTCCGGCCACCTGCTGTTCTTCGCGCTCGAACTCAACCGCATCGACGACGCAGTGATCGACGCCTGCATGGCCAATGATCCGGCCGCAGGACATTACCGCCCCTGGCTCATCGACCTCAGGAAAGACAAGCCCTATCAGCTCGACGACCGGCTGGAACAGCTCTTCCTCGAGAAGTCAATGACATCCGCCGCTGCCTTCAACCGCCTCTTCGATGAAACCATGGCGGAGCTTCGCTTCGACATCGATGGCGAGAAAGTGCCGCTCGAAGTGGCGCTGAACCGGCTGCAGGAAAAGGATCCGGAAGTCCGCCGCAAGGCAGCCGTGGCGCTCGCCGAAACCTTCAAGGCAAATATCCGCACCTTCACGCTGATCACCAACACGCTTGCCAAGGACAAGGAGATCGCCGACCGCTGGCGCGGCTTCGAGGACATCGCCGACTCCAGGCACCTGGCAAACCGCGTCGAGCGCGAGGTCGTCGATGCGCTGGCAGCCGCCGTCCGCGAAGCCTATCCCCGCCTTTCGCATCGCTATTACAAGATGAAGGCGAAATGGCTCGGCATGGAGCAGATGAATTTCTGGGACCGCAACGCGCCGCTTCCGGAGACTTCCAACGCCATCATTTCCTGGCCCGAAGCGAAGGATACGGTGCTTTCGGCCTACGGCAATTTCGCCCCCGAGATGGCGGATATTGCCAGGCGCTTCTTCGACGAGCAGTGGATCGACGCCCCGGTCCGCCCCGGCAAGGCGCCTGGCGCCTTCGCCCATCCGACGGTTCCCTCGGCCCACCCTTACGTGCTCGTCAATTACATGGGCAAGCCGCGCGACGTGATGACGCTTGCTCACGAGCTTGGCCATGGCGTGCATCAGGTTCTCGCCGGCGCGCAAGGCGCGCTGATGTGCCAGACGCCGCTGACGCTCGCCGAAACCGCGTCCGTCTTCGGCGAGATGCTGACCTTCCGCGCGCTTCTGGAAAAGACCAGCGACAAACGCGAGCGCAAGGCGATGCTCGCCCAGAAGGTCGAGGACATGATCAATACCGTCGTGCGCCAGATCGCCTTCTACGAATTCGAGCGCCAGCTCCACACCGCCCGCAAATCAGGTGAACTCACCGCCGACGACATCGGCGAACTCTGGCTCTCGGTCCAGTCGGAAAGCCTCGGGCCGGCGATCAACATTTCTGAAGGTTACGAGACTTATTGGGCCTATATCCCCCACTTCATCCACTCGCCCTTCTATGTCTACGCCTACGCTTTCGGCGACTGCCTGGTGAATTCGCTCTATGCCGTCTACCAGAAGGCCGAGCAGGGCTTCCAGGAGAAGTATTTCGAACTGCTGAGGGCCGGCGGCACCAAGCATCACTCGGAACTCTTGAAACCTTTCGGCCTCGACGCCACCGATCCGTCGTTCTGGAGCCAGGGCCTGTCGATGATCGAGGGGCTGATCGACGAGTTGGAGGCTTTGGACAGGGGCTGAGAGCGCGCGTCCCTTCTCCTCTCGGGGAGAAGGTGCCGGCAGGCGGATGAGGGGGCCACACGGCAGGAATATCCTTCGCATATGCCCAGGTCGCTTCGCTCCACTCCCTCATCTGCCCTTCGGGCCTCTTCTCCCCCGAGGGGAGAGGCGGAAGATATCTCACTTTCCCCATCGCACCTTGAGCAATGAGGAGCAGAACAAACTGAAAGCGTTGCGTGGCTGACCAACCCTACATTCTCTTCCGCGACGACACATCAGGACAGGTGATGCTTTTCGCCGAACCGGCCGAGATCATCGTCGCGCGAACGCGCGCCGAATTCTTTGCGGGCCTTTCCCGCATGGAGCAGGCCAAGGCCGAGAGCAAATGGCTTGCCGGCTACATGGCCTACGAGGCCGGATACTTCTTCGAAGACAAACTCGCCCCCTTCGCCGGGGAACACCGCGAAACCCCGCTGCTCTGTTTCGGCGTCTTCGACGCTCCGCAGCCGGATGCGCATCCGCTCGCCCAGCCAAAACAGCGCTTCGAGAACGAGGAATTCCTCACCGCCCCGAAAGCCGCCTGGGATTTCCCTATATATAAAGAGCGCTTCGACCGCCTCCACAATCACCTGCGGCTCGGCGACGCCTATCAGGCGAACCTCACCATGCCGGTCGAGGCCCGTTGGAGCGGCGATCCCCGCGCCGCCTTCTGGTCGCTGATCGAACGCCAGCCGGTCAAATACGGCGCGCTGGTCGATCTCGCCGGTCCGGTCATTCTGTCGCGTTCGCCCGAACTCTTCTTCCGTACCGACGAACAGGGCTGGATCGAGACGCATCCGATGAAGGGCACGGCAAAACGCGGCGCCACCGCCGCCGAGGATGTCGAAATCATCGAGGCCATGCGCCGCGATATCAAGACGCAAGCGGAAAACCGCATGATCGTCGATCTCCTACGCAACGACATCTCCCGCATCACCGAGGTCGGCACACTCGACGTCCCGAAACTCTTCGACATCGAGACCTATCCGACGGTCCACCAGATGGTGAGCCATGTGCAGGCAAGGTTGCGCCCCGGCCTTTCGATCCGAGACATCTTTTCCGCACTCTTTCCCTGCGGCTCGATCACCGGTGCGCCGAAGATCAGGGCAATGGAGATTCTCCATGCGCTCGAGGATGTCCCGCGCGACGCCTATTGCGGCGCGATCGGCATGATCTCGCCGACCGGCGCCATGCGGTTTTCCGTCGCCATCCGCACCATCACGCTTTTTGACGGCGGCAGGGCCGTCTTCAATGTCGGCGGCGGCATCGTCTTCGATTCCACCGCCGAGGCCGAATATGAGGAATGCCTGCTCAAGGCCCGCTTCGCCGTCGGCGACCAATGGATCGCACGATGATCGATTTTTCACTGATCGAGACGCTGCGCTGGCAGCCCGGGGAAGGCTTCATCCGCTTGAAGCTGCATCTCGCCCGACTTTCCCGCTCCGCCCGCCGTCTTGGCTTCCCGCTACCGATCGACGCGGCGGCCAAGCTCGACGACGCCGTTGCAGGCGCTGTCCGTCCGTTACGCATCCGCCTGACCTTCGACCCGCAAGGCCGCATCGCGGTGACGAGCGCCGCTTTCGCGCCGCTCGCGCCCGATACCACCTGGACCGTGCGCCTCGCCGGGACCCGTCTCGATTCCGCCGATAAGCTGCTGCGCGTCAAGACTACCCGCCGCGCCGTCTACGAGGCCGCGCGCGCCGAATATACGTCTGCCGAGGCCGACGAAGTCATCCTGTTGAACGAGCGCGGCGACGTCTGCGAGGGCACCATCACCTCGATCTTCCTGGATGACGGGACCGGTATGCTGCGCACCCCGCCGATTTCCTGCGGCCTGCTCGCTGGCGTGTTGCGCACCGAACTCATCTGCGCGCGCAAGGCGCGCGTCGGCCGCCTCACGCTTGCCGATCTCGATGCCGGCGCACTTTATGTCGGCAACTCGCTTCGCGGCCTGATCCGCGCAAACCTTCTGAGGAACTGACCATGTTCATTCTCTCCCTCACCTATCTCAAATCCAACGATGAAGCCGACAGGCACATGGAGCCCCACATGGCCTGGGTCAGAGAGGGTTATGCCAAGGGCTGGTTCCTGGCGTCCGGCCGCAAGGTGCCGCGCACCGGCGGTGCGATCCTGGCGATCGGCGACCGCGCCGCAATCGAGGCCTATGTCGCCGCCGATCCCTTCACCATCCACGGCGTCGCCGAATACGACATCACCGAACTTGCGGTGACGACGACGGCCGAAGGACTGGAAATCCTGAAACGCTGATTTTTGCGGGAGCCGGTCGGACATCCGTCCGCCCGATATTTGCCCTTTCCCCGTCAACGCTCTTTATTGTGACGCGGTTTTATGGTTAGAGCCGGTCACTTCGCATCTCTGCGGCAATTTCAAAAGAAATCTTCAGGCCGAGCACCTTCGTCCCCTTCCACAGGAGAAAAGAATGACGGAACAAAACTATCCGGTATATGCCGAAATCACCGGCCCGATCGTGATGATCGG
Organism: Rhizobium sp. BT04; assembly: GCF_030053135.1. Lineage (NCBI taxonomy): Bacteria > Pseudomonadati > Pseudomonadota > Alphaproteobacteria > Hyphomicrobiales > Rhizobiaceae > Rhizobium > Rhizobium sp. BT04. The sequence goes on from NZ_CP125652.1 coordinate 2,235,009, forward strand.
CTTTGGCTCCATCGGCCGCGGCACCCTGCCCCTGATCGAGCGCCATTTCAAATTCGACAAGAGCCGGATGGTCGTCATCGACCCGCGCGAAGAGCCCTCCGACATGGAGATCCTGAAGAAGCACGGCGTTCGCCACATCAAGGAATATGTCACCAAGGACAATTACAAGGAGCTGCTGAAGCCGCTGCTGACCGAAGGCGAAGGCCAGGGTTTCTGCGTCAACCTCTCGGTCGACACCTCCTCGCTCGATATTATCAAGCTCTGCCGCAAGCATGACGTGCTCTACATCGACACCGTCGTCGAACCCTGGCTCGGCTTCTATTTCGACAAGGGCATGAGCAATGCCGATCGCACCAACTATGCGCTGCGCGAAACCATGCGCAAGGAAAAGGCGAAGAACCCGGGCGGCGCCACCGCCGTCTCCACCTGCGGCGCCAATCCGGGCATGGTCTCCTGGTTCGTCAAGCAGGCGCTTGTCAACCTCGCAAACGACACCGGCCTGAAGTTCGACGAGCCGGACCAGCACGATCGCGAAGGCTGGGCAAAGCTGATGAAGAAGCTCGGCGTCAAGGGCGTCCACATTGCCGAGCGCGACACCCAGCGCACCAAGCATCCGAAACCGCTGAACGTCTTCTGGAACACCTGGTCCGTCGAAGGCTTCATCTCCGAAGGCCTGCAGCCGGCCGAACTCGGCTGGGGCACGCATGAAGAGTGGATGCCGAAAAACGCCAAGAAGCACAAGAAGGGCAACAAGGCGGCGATCTACCTGGAGCAGCCGGGCGCCAACACCCGCGTGCGGACCTGGTGCCCGACGCCCGGCCCGCAATATGGTTTCCTCGTCACCCACAACGAGTCGATCTCGATTGCCGATTACTTCACGGTTCGCGACAAGGACGGCGAAGTGACCTTCCGCCCGACCTGCCACTATGCCTACCATCCGGCCAATGACGCCGTGCTCTCGCTGCACGAGATGTTCGGCAATGGCGGTACGTCGCAGCCGGTCCATCACGTTCTCGACGAGGACGAGTTGGAGGACGGCATCGACGAACTCGGCGTCCTGCTCTACGGCCATGAGAAGAACGCTTACTGGTATGGCTCGCGCCTGTCGCTGGAAGAAACCCGCCGCATCGCCCCCTACCAGAACGCCACCGGCCTGCAGGTCACATCAGCCGTTCTTGCCGGCATGGTCTGGGCGCTTGAGAACCCGACTGCCGGCATCGTCGAAGCCGACGAAATCGACTACAAGCGCTGCCTCGAAGTGCAGATGCCCTATCTCGGCCCGGTCGAAGGCCACTACACCGACTGGACCCCGCTTGACGGCCGTCCAGGCCTCTTCCCGGAGGATATCGACACCAAGGATCCCTGGCAGTTCAGGAACATCCTGGTTCGCTAAGATCGCCCGCACAACCTCGAAGATGCCCGCCGCAAGGCGGGCATTTTTGTAACGCCTGCTGTCTAAATGCCGCCCGCCGCCCCTCCAAGGCTTGCCTTCACAGCGGGCGCGCGCCATGTTTTGCCCGAACTTGGCGGCTGTCCGCCGCGCCGATTCGCCGGGAGAAGCCTTATGAAAATCAGAACTGGTCTCGTTCTTGTCGGCGCAGCCGCCGCTCTTGCCGCCTGCGTTTCATCCGAGCCGCGTCGTCTGCCGGTTGCAACCGCACCGGCCACTACAAATTCAGTTGAAGGTGCGTGGTCAGACGCCAACGGCTTAACGTCTACCTTCACAAGCGGACAGTTCGTAACCCGCACGAACGATGGAACAAATACACAGATGGCATCGGGGACATATACGACCAGCCCAGATGGGATTATTCAGATAAATCTGTACTCGAATATCAAAAGAACAAGCTCGCTTGTTAATTGCGCTTTGATCGGATCAAGCCAGCTGAATTGTACGACAGCAACCGGTTCGCAGTTCACGCTTTCACGCCGCGGCTAAGACGAGCGAATGGGGTTGGGTTTGCGCGGATAAATACCATGCGGGCCTTCGCCTTTTACCTCCTCCTGCTGCTTGCAATGCCGCCCGCGGCACTTGCCCTCATCTCGCCGGCCAACGTCTATCGTGCCCAGGGTATTGCCGCTCCCGATTGCGACGGGCCGCTGCAGGTGCTGATCTTCGCCGTACCCGCCATCCTGATTTATGGCGCAGGCGCATTCCTTGCCCATCGGGCCGGCCGGCGCTTTCACCGCGTCGTTTCCCTTCTCTGCCTGATCGTCGCGCTCGCCACGGTCCGAATATTGCAGAGGCCGTGCACGAACTCTACCGAAACGCCGCCGATGGCGAATGCCAGGGTTAACCCTCTGGCTTTTTTGCCCTGCCCCCTTGGAAAGCGCCCGGTCTGGCCCAGCTTTCTCTTGCGGTCGCCCATCGTCTGATGGAACATCCGCACGCCGGGAAACTGCCCCGGCGGATTGTGGAAGGGATCGGCGAGGATCGGGGGATCTCTCGCCTCAATCAGGAGAACAGGGATGACGAAGTCTTTCAGCTTCGGTCTTTTGACCGCGTCCATGCTGGCGCTGAGCGCGGGCGCCGCCTTTGCCGATTACGAACTCAATATTCTTCATATCAACGATTTCCATTCGCGCATCGAATCGATCAACAAGTTCGACTCCACCTGCTCGGCCGAGGAGGAAGGCAAGAAGGAATGCTTCGGCGGCGCTGCCCGCCTGAAGACCGCGATCGACCAGCGCCGTCAGGCGCTATCCGGCAAGAACGTTCTCCTGCTGAATGCCGGCGACAATTTCCAGGGCTCGCTGTTCTACACGACCTATAAGGGCGCCGCCGAAGCCGAATTCCTGAACCTGATGAAGTTCGACGCCATGACCGTTGGCAACCACGAATTCGACGACAGTGAAGACGGGCTTGCGACTTTCCTCGACAAGGTGCAATTCCCCGTCGTGACGGCGAACGTCAAGGCGACGGCCGCCTCCAAGCTCGGCGACCGCATCAAACCCTCGCTGGTGCTCGATGTCGGCGGCCAGAAGATCGGCATCGTCGGCGCCGTCACCAATGATACCCCCGAGCTGTCCTCCCCCGGTCCGAACGTCACCATCGCCGATGACGTCCAGAGCATCACGTCAGCCATCCAGGATCTGAAGGGCCAGGGCGTCAACAAGATCATCGCGCTCACCCACGTCGGTTATCCCCGCGATCTCGCTTTGATCGCCAAGATACCGGATGTCGATGTCGTCGTCGGCGGCCACTCCCATAGCCTGCTCTCCAATACCGACCCGAAGGCTGAAGGCCCCTACCCGACGATGGTCGATAATCCCGGCGGCTACAAGGTGCCGGTCGTTCAGGCCGCCTCCTACAGCAAGTATCTCGGCGATTTCGTCGTCAATTTCGACGACAACGGCGTCGTCAAGGATGCCAAGGGCGATCCGATCCTGATCGATTCCACCTTTACGCCCGATCCGGCCGTCGTTGCCCGCATCGCCGAACTGGCCAAACCGATCGAGGAATTGCGCAAGAAGGTGATTGGCTCCTCCGACAGCCCGATCGAAGGCGACCGCAAGGTCTGCCGCGTCAAGGAATGCTCGATGGGCAATCTGGTGGCCGACGCCATGCTCGACCGCACTAAGAACCAGGGCGTTACCATCGCCGTCCAGAATGGCGGCGGCCTGCGCGCTTCGATCGACGGCGGCGAGGTCACCCAGGGCGAGGTCATTACCGTCCTGCCGTTCCAGAACACGCTCGCGACGTTCGAGTTGACCGGCGCCGATGTCGTCAAGGCGCTCGAAAACGGCGTCAGCCAGATAGACCAGGGCGCCGGCCGCTTCCCGCAGGTCGCCGGCCTGAAATTCTCCTTCGACCAGTCGAAGCCCGTCGGCAGCCGCGTCAGCGAGGTACAGGTCAAGGACGGCGCCAATTTCGCGCCGATCGATCCGGCCAAGACCTACAAGGTCGCCACCAACAACTTCATGCGGGCCGGCGGCGACGGCTATTCGATCTTTAAAGAGGGCCTGAACGCCTATGACTTCGGCCCGGATCTTGCCGATGTGACCGCGGAATATCTGGCCGCCCATTCACCCTATAAGCCCTATACCGATGGCCGCGTCACAGAAATGGGCGCGACTGTAGCACAGGCGCCCGCTGCCGAACCCGCAGCACCTGCGCCGACAACCGAGCCCGCTCCTGCCCCCGCGGCACCCGCTGCACCAGCACCGGCTCCCGCACCCGCTGCACCGGCACCAGCAGCTCCCGCACCCGCTGCGGAACCGGCACCGGCAGCCTCCGCCCCTGCCGCGACAACACCGTCCACCCATGTCATCGCCGCCGGCGACACCTTCTGGGATCTCGCCGTGACCTTCTACGGCGACGGCACGCTGTGGCGAAAGCTTTCGGATGCCAACGGCAAGCCGAACCCGCATCACCTGACGGTCGGCAAGGAGATCGAGGTCCCCGCCAAGTAAGACGATTTGTCCCGATGCCGCTGGCCGGTCCGGGGTTTCCCGGGCCGGCTTTTCTTTCTATAGGGTGAACCACGATCTCGAGGCTGCGTATGAGCCGGCGGGACAAAAAGAGCGTTGGACCAGAATGACAGCAGATATTTCACTCCGCCCGGCGGACCATCCGGCCGTCAAGTCAGGCAAGATCGGTGTCCTGCTGGTCAATCTCGGCACGCCCGACGGCACCGATTACACGTCGATGCGCCGCTATCTCCGGGAATTCCTGACCGATCGACGCGTCATCGAATGGTCGCCGTGGAAATGGTATCCGATCCTGTTCGGCATTGTGCTCAACACCCGCCCGCAGAAGGTCGGCAAGGCCTATGAGCTGATCTGGAACAAGGAGAAGAACGAAAGTTATCTCCGCACCTACACCCGCAACCAGTCGGAACTGATGGCCGAGCGCCTGAAGGATATTGACAACGTCAAGGTCGACTGGGCGATGCGCTATGGCACGCCGTCGATCGCCGCGCGCATTGAGACACTGAAGCAAGAGGGCTGCGACCGTATCGTGCTCTTCCCGCTCTATCCGCAATATGCGGCGGCGACCACCGCCACCGTCAACGACAAGGCGTTCCAGAAGCTGCTCTCGATGCGCTGGCAGCCGGCGCTGCGCACCGTGCCTGACTATCATGACGATGAGGCCTATATCGAAGCGCTGGCCAAGTCGGTGGAACGGCATCTGTCGACGCTCGACTGGAAGCCGGAGATGCTGCTTGCTTCCTTCCACGGCATTCCGATGTCCTATTTCAAGCAGGGCGACCCCTACTACTGTCAATGCCAGAAGACCGGCCGGCTGCTGCGCGAACGGCTCGGGCTCAGCAAGGATAACTTCATGGTCACCTTCCAGTCGCGCTTCGGGCCGGAGGAATGGCTGCAGCCCTATACCGACAAGACGGTGGAGAAGCTCGCCAAGGACGGCGTCAAGCGCATCGCCGTCATCAATCCCGGTTTCGTCTCCGACTGTCTGGAGACGCTGGAGGAGATCGCCGAACAGGCTGCCCATTCCTTCCATGAGAACGGCGGCGAGAAGTTCGCGCATATTCCCTGCCTCAACGACGGCGAGGACGGCATGAAAGTGCTGGAAACGGTCGTTCGCCGCGAATTGCAGGGCTGGGTCTGAGAAATTTTTTTCAGAAAGCAGCGCCGCACGGATAGCTGGCGAAGCCCCGAATAACCCAACCGAGACGAAACCTCCGCCTCACACGGATGTGTGGCATCCGTGTGGCATTTCTTCCTCGCAAAGAACATGCTACCCCACCACATCAGTGTATGGGCGCATGCGCCGATAGGAGGAATTCTTCATGCTGTTCGGCGGCTTCGACATCGTCGTGATCGTGCTTGTCATCTTCGTCATCCTGGTGCTCTTTGCCGGGATCAAGACAGTGCCGCAGGGCTACCGCTATACGATCGAGCGCTTCGGGCGTTACACCCGCACGCTGGAGCCAGGCCTCAACCTGATCACCCCCTTCATCGAACGCGTCGGCGCCAAGTTGAACGTCATGGAGCAGGTGCTGAACGTGCCGACCCAGGAGGTGATCACCAAGGACAATGCCTCGGTTTCGGCTGATGCCGTCTCCTTCTATCAGGTGCTGAACGCCGCCCAGGCTGCCTATCAGGTCTCCAACCTCGAAAACGCCATCCTCAATCTCACCATGACCAACATCCGCTCAGTCATGGGCTCGATGGATCTCGACGAACTGCTCTCCAACCGTGATGCAATCAACGACCGGCTACTGCGCGTCGTCGACGAGGCCGTGCATCCCTGGGGCATCAAGGTCACCCGCGTCGAGATCAAGGACATCCAGCCGCCGCGCGACCTCGTCGATGCGATGGCCCGCCAGATGAAGGCCGAGCGCGAGAAGCGCGCCCAGGTGCTGGAGGCTGAAGGCTCGCGCAACGCGCAGATCTTGAGAGCCGAAGGCGCCAAGCAATCCGCCATCCTGCAGGCCGAAGGCCAGCGCGAAGCCGCCTTCCGCAACGCCGAAGCCCGCGAACGCTTGGCCGAGGCCGAAGCCAAGGCAACGAAGATGGTTTCCGAGGCGATCGCCGCCGGCGACATCCAGGCGATCAACTATTTCGTCGCCCAGAAATACACCGAGGCGCTGACCTCGATCGGTTCGGCGCCGAATTCGAAGATCGTGATGATGCCGATGGAAGCCTCTTCCATCCTGAGTTCGCTCGGCGGCATCGGCGCCATTGCCCGCGAAGTCTTCGGCGATGCTGGCAACAACCAGGCAGCGCCGCCGCCCCTGCCGCCGCGTCCGCGCCCCGCACCCGTCCGTTCGACGCCGCCGATCAATCCGCCGAACCCCAACCCTTTCAACCCCGATCCGGAGCGATAGGCCATGCTGGCGAAGATCATCGCCGAACTCGGACCGTGGAGCTGGTGGGTCGCCGGCCTCGTGCTGCTCGCCGCGGAAATGATCGTTCCCGGCTTCTTCCTGGTCTGGATCGGTCTTGCCGCCCTGATCGTCGGCGCACTGTCGCTGCTCTTCTGGGACAGTGCCTTCTGGGTCTGGGAGTTGCAGGCCATCCTCTTTGCGCTGCTTGCCGTCGCCACGACCTTCGCCGGCCGCCGCCTGACGCTGCGCAATGCCGAAACCGACGAGCCTTTCCTCAATCAGCGCGGCGAGAGCCTCGTCGGCCGCACGGCAACGCTGCACGAGCCGATCCGCGAGGGCCGCGGCCGCATTCGCCTCGACGATACGTTATGGCAGGTGATGGGACCCGATCTTCCTGTGGGAACGCAGGTGAAGGTGGTTTCGTGTCACGGCCGCGACTTGAGGGTCGAGCCGATCTGATCGGACAAGCCCGATCAGGCGACGCCGATCCGCAGCAGGTCGTGGAAATGCACCAGCCCGACCGGCCGGCGCTCTTCGTCGACGACGATCAGCGCGCCGATATGATGCTGGTTGAGCAGCGCCAGCGCCGCCGTCGCCAGCACCGTCGGCTTCACCGTCTTCGGCGTCTTCGTCATGATATCGTCGACGGCAAGCTCGGCCAGATTGCGTGTCAGGTTGCGCGCCATGTCGCCCTCGGTGACGATGCCGCAGAGCCGCCCATCTTCATCCAGCACGGCGACGCAGCCGAAATGCTTGCGCGACAGCACCGTGATCGCCTCCGGCATCGGCGTGCCCTTGGCGACGAGCGGCAGCCGCTCGCCGGTATGCATGACATCGGCGACATGCATCAGGCTGGCGCCGAGTTTGCCGCCGGGATGGAAGACGTAGAAATCCGTGGCGGTAAAGCCGCGTGCTTCGAGCAGCGCCACCGCCAGCGCGTCGCCGATCGCAAGCTGCATCAGCGTCGATGTCGTCGGCGCCAAGCCGTTGGGACAGGCCTCCTGCTCGTTCGGCACGAGCAGGATGATATCGGCGGCGGTCGCAAGCGAAGAACGTTCGCTGCAGGTGATCGCGATCAGCGGAATGGAGAAGCGCCTGGTATAGGAGATGATGCTCTTGAGCTCGGCGCTCTCGCCGCCCTTGGAAATCGCCAGGACGACGTCGTCCTGCGCGATCATGCCGAGATCACCGTGATTGGCTTCAGCCGCATGCACGAAAAAGGCGGGAGTTCCTGTTGAAGCGAATGTCGCTGCGAGCTTGGCGCCGATATGCCCGCTCTTGCCGACGCCGGTGACGATAACCCGTCCGGAGATGTCGCCGACGACTTCGACGGCCCGCGTGAAAGGACCGGCCAATCCATTGTCAAAAGCCTGTTCGAGCGCTTCAAGACCGCGTCTTTCGGTCTCTATCGTGCGTTTTGCCGATTCAAGCACGCTGTTTTCGACGAGGTTGATCGCTCTTCTGTTCATGAAGTTGCGTTAGACCTTTTCACTTTCCAAGTCCACCCCGCACTCTTTCCGAATTGTGAACAGTGCCCGCCGCCGGCAACGAATGATTAACCACGAGGCTTTACCTTTGGGTAAGAACCGAAAGCATGTCAGGCGCGAATTGCATGGGCCAGCCAAAACAGACGAGCAGTGTGACGCCGCTCCGCGCCATGAGCCGTGCCGTCTCTTTTGCTGCGTTCGGCTGCTTGCTTCTCAGCCAGACGGCAGCCCTAGCGCAGTCCGCCTCGGCAGGCACGGCAAACAGCCGCGCCGCCGCCTCCGAGAACGATCGCGCCACGAACAACGCCGCATCCGCCGCCGGTTTCGATGACGAGACCGGCGATACCGCCATTCCCACGGCAAACGGCACGACCGCGAATGCGGACGATGCCCAGAGGCCCGCCATACCCGACGCGCAATCCGGCGACGACATTACCGGCTCCATCCTCGACGAGGACATCCGCCGGCTGAACACCCGCGAAGCGCCGATCGACGAGACGCTGCCGCGCCGCAGGGCTGCCGAAAGCGCCTCGGCAGCCGAGACGCCGGGCATTCCGATCGGCACGTTCGTGCTCCGCCCGAGCGTCACCGAGAGCATCAACACCGAGACCACCAAGGACGGAAATACCAGGCAGCGGCGCGCCTTCCTCGAAACCGATGCGGCCGCGACCCTGACCTCCGACTGGGGCCGGCACCAGCTGACCGTAACCTCGGAAGGCGCCTGGCAGCGGAATATCAGCGGCGAAGGCGAAGAGCAGCCGTCCTTCAAGGTCAATGGCGACCTCAGGTTGGACCTTCCCGACGATACGGTTGCCCATCTTACCGCCGGTTATAATTTCTACCGGGAAGATACAGACGACCCCGACGCCATTGCCGATGCCTCGCAGCAATCCGACGTGCAGGAGTTCACCGCCGGCGCCTCCGTCCAACGCGATTTCGGCATCCTGCGCGGCACGACGGCCCTGGCGCTGAGCCGCTCGATCTATTCCGATGCCACGCTTTCGAACGGCACGACCGTTGCCCTCAGCGACCGAGACCAGACGACGGGCACGCTGCGCGGCCGCGTCGGCTATGAGCTGTCACCCGCGCTCATCCCCTTCATCGAAGCCTCGATCGGCCGTACCGTCTATGACGAAACGCGCGACTCCGCCGGTTATGAACGTTCCGGCCATAGCTATGGCGCCAAGGCGGGCGTCGAGGTCGATCTCGGCGAAAAACTGAAGGGTGAAGTCGGTGTCGGCTACGAGATGGCAAATTTCGAAGACAGCCGCCTGTCGTCGATCGACACGGCCACGCTCGATGCGAGCCTGCTCTGGTCGCCGATCCGGGGCACCGACGTCAATCTCGACCTGCAGACGAGCATCCAGCCCTCGACCACAGCAGGCGAAAGCGGCTACGTCTCGCACGCGCTGACGACGACGGTCACCCATCAGCTGCGCGACAATCTGGTCGGGACGATGATCGGCGGGGTGACGTGGCGCGATTATCCCACCGACAGCACCATCAACGACGAACTCGTCTATACCGCGTCGACCGGACTGACCTGGAATATCAACCGTTATCTCGATCTGACCAGCACGCTCGGCTACGAGCTGACGACGCGGAAGGAAGGGACCGATTCGCAGCAATGGCGGGCCGGCGTCGGCCTCAAGCTGAAACGCTGATGCATGTCGCCCAAAAGTGCGAAGCGGTTTGGGGCAACGATAGGCATAAAACAAAGAACCAAGACGCCGCGCATCTGGCAGGATACGCGGCGCTTTATCATTTACATGCTGTGCGGGAAGCTTACCTCAGACCGGCCAGCAATTCCTTGAAGCCGTCTTCGACGGTTGGACGGATATCGGCACGTTCGAGGGCGAAGGCGACGTTTGCCAGGATGAAGCCGTCCTTGGCGCCACAGTCGTAGGTCGTGCCCCGGAAGTGGTAACCGGCGAAATCCTGTTCCTTCAGCAGCTTCAGCATGCCGTCGGTGAGCTGGATCTCGTTGCCGGCACCGCGCTCCTGGGTTTCGAGGATCTTGAAGATCTCCGGCTGCAGGATGTAGCGACCGTTGATGAAGAAGTTGGACGGCGCCGTCCCCTTGGCAGGCTTTTCCACCATGCCGGTGATGCGGAAGCCTTCACCGATCGCCTCGCCGACGCCGACGATGCCGTATTTATGCGCCTGGTCGGGCGCGCATTCCTCCACGGCGATGATGTTGCCGCCGCTGTGGGCATAAAGGTCGATCATGCCCTTCATGCAGCCCTTGTCGCCCTTCATGATCATATCGGGCAGCAGCAGCGCGAAGGGCTCGTCACCGACGATCTCGCGGGCGCACCAGACGGCGTGGCCGAGGCCGAGCGGCTCCTGCTGGCGGGTGAAGCTCACCGTGCCTGCCTTCGGCAGTTGCTGGGCGAGAAGGGTTATCTCCGCCTTCTTGGCGCGCTCGCGCAGCGTCTGTTCCAGCTCAAAATGGATGTCGAAATAATCTTCGATGACGTGCTTGTTGCGCCCGGTAACGAAAACCAGATGTTCGATCCCGGCTTCGATCGCCTCATCGACGACATACTGAATGATTGGCTTGTCGACGACGGTCAACATTTCCTTCGGAACAGCCTTTGTCGCCGGCAGGAATCGCGTCCCCAATCCGGCCACCGGAAATACTGCTTTACGAACTTTGTTGTGTTGAGCCACACCGGCCTCCTGCTTCGATCATATCGCTTTGGAAATAGGGCTTTTTAGCCTTAACTAGTATAGAATTGCTACTGTTTTGCAATGGTGACCGCAGCGGTTCGCTATGGTAAAGAATTTGTTGACTCCGTTCCTGTAGTCTTGGTTCTGGCGCGGACATGATGCCTCGCTGTCCCCGGAAACTGAAGATGACGGATACGACTGTCGATGACCCAGAATCACAAAAACTCCCTTCGTGGTCTTGCTCTCGCCCTCATTGTCGCCGCCCAGGTGGGGCTGGTCCCCGACAACGCTAGAGCTGATTCCCGGTTCCAGAAATGGATCGCGGATTTTTACCAAACAGCCGCTCAGAGTGGCATCAGTAAGGCAACCTATCAAAAGGCCTTTTCCGGGGTGAGCGAGCCTGATCCGACCGTACTCGAAAAGGCCGCCTACCAGCCGGAATTCACCTCGAAGATCTGGGACTATGTCGATTCCCGCGTCAATCCCTATACGGTCAAGATCGGCCGCCAGATGGCCATCAAACACGCAAGAACGCTCGATGCGATCGAGCGGCGATTCGGCGTCGACAAGACCATTCTGCTCGCCATCTGGTCGATGGAATCGAATTATGGCGCAATCCTCGACAAGGACGACCGGCTGCACTACGTGCCGCGCGCGCTGGCAACGCTGGCCTATGCCGATCCGAGCCGCGCCAAATTCGCCAAGAAGCAGCTGGTCGCCGCGTTGAAGATCCTGCAGAACGGCGACGTGCCGGCCCGCGAAATGACCGGCTCCTGGGCCGGCGCCATGGGCCACACCCAGTTCATCCCGACAAGCTATCTGCTTTATGCTGTCGATGCCGACGGCAACGGCCATCGCGACATCTGGAACTCGGTGCCCGATGCGCTGGCGACCTCGGCCAATCTGCTGATGAAGAACGGCTGGGACACCGGCAAGACCTGGGGCTACGAGGTCGTCGTTCCCGCCACAGCCGCCAAGCTGGTCGGCAAGACGCACACCCTGGCCCAATGGGCGGCACTCGGCCTGACACGCCCGAATGGCAAGGCCTTCCGCGAAAGCGCCAGCAAAGCCGTGCTGAAGATGCCGGCTGGACCCAGCGGCCCGGGCTTCCTGATGACCGCCAACTTCTTCACCATCAAGAACTACAATGCCTCGGACAGCTATGCGCTTGCCGTCGGCCTGCTCGCCGACCAGATCGCCGGCTACGGCGGCATGCAGCAGCGCTGGCCGCGCCCGGACGGCGCGCTTGATATCACCGAGAAATTCGAGCTGCAGACCCGTTTGAAGACGCTCGGCTATTACGATGGCGAGGTCGACGGCAATTTCGGCTCGGGTTCGAAGGCGGCGATATCGGCCGTGCAGTCGCGCATCGGCATGCAGCCGGACGGCGAGCCGTCGCTGCCGCTGCTGAACGCACTTCGTCGCTAGAATACACGCCAAAAAGCAAGTGCGGATTGGAAGCGGCAGAACCGTGACCTAGATAGTAGCGGGAGTGGACGCTGGCCTACCCCGCGTGCAAGATGCCGGCAGATGCGGAACTGCCCATGACGACGAAAACAGATCGGACCCCAATCCGTTGGCTTGCGCTCGCCCTGGCGGCGGCCTTGCTATGCCTTGGCGTGTCTGCGCCGGTGCATGTCGCCGAAGCCCAGGAACAGCGTTACCAGCGCCGTTCGATCCTCGATTTTTTCCTCGGCCGGCGCTATCTCGAGGACGGGCCGCAGACCCCGGACGTCCAACAGCCGAGGCGCCAGCAGCGCAAGCGCCCGCCGGCGCAGAAAGCCATCGTCAATACCCGCACCGCGCCGCCGGTCCGCGCTCCCGTACAGGAAGAGCCGACCGTCCAGAAGCTCGGCGACGCCCGCAAAATCCTGATCGTCGGCGATTTCCTGGCCAGCGGCCTCGGCGACGGCCTCACCGCCGCCTTCGAGACCTCGCCGGGTGTCGTCGTCGAAGCCCGCGGCAATGTCTCATCGGGCCTCGTCCGCGACGATTATTACGATTGGCCGGAACAGCTCCCGAAGATGATCGACGAGCTGAAGCCGGCCATGGTTGTCGTCATGATCGGCGCCAACGACCGCCAGCAAATGGTGACCGATACCGCCAAGGAGAAATTCCGCACCGACGGCTGGTTCAGCGAATACCGCCGCCGTGTCCTCTCCTTCGGCAAGGAAGTCACCGACCGCAAGATCCCGCTGCTCTGGGTCGGCCTTCCCGCCTTTGAATCCGATCAGATGACGGCCGACGCCGTCCAGATGAACCAGCTCTACCGCAACCAGGTGGAAAGCATCGGCGGCGAATTCGTCGACATCTGGGATGGTTTCGTCGATGAAAACAGCAATTTCATTGTCACCGGTTCGGATGTGAACGGCCAGCAGGTGCGTCTGCGCACCTCCGACGGCATCAACCTGACCCAGGCCGGCCGGCGCAAGCTCGCCTTCTATGTGGAAAAACCGGCGCGACGTCTTCTCGGCACGCAGGCAAGCCCGGATCTGGTGCGCCTGGACGAAAGCAACCTGCCCGGTCTCGGCCTTCCCGCCAATCCGGTCGAACATACCGTGCCGATCAGCCTCTCCGATCCCAATCTCGATGGCGGCGCCGAGCTTCTCGGCGCCAGGCCGCCGCCCATCACTTTGACGCGATCGCCGCGCGACCTGTTGGTCGAGCAGGGCGAAATGACGGCAGCACCTCCCGGCCGCGTCGATGATTACCGCCTGCCTGCGGCAAAGACACCGGCCGAAGTCTCGGTGAAATGAAAGGGCCTCTTCGTTCCGTTTACTTCGCCGCCGCCTGCGGCCAGCTCAGATAATAATAGTCCGAGCCGATCAGGCCGAAGTAGGCGCTGCTGTCGTTCGTCTGGTCGACATAGCTGCCGTTCTCCTTGACAAAGGCGCCGTCGGCGCCGCGCGCGAGATGCGTGTCGAGAAAATCGCTCCAGCCGCTGACGTCGATTGCCTTGCCTGCCTTGCTCTCGGTGTCCGCCTCATCGGGATCGTCGACGTCCCAGCCGGCAATCGACACGCCCTGCGTCGGATCGGAGATGGTGAGCGTTCCAGCTTCGAGGGCGGCCAGCATGTCGTGGGCCTTGCCGCTCTTGCCTTCGGCCGCAGCCGCATCCTGCAGCTGCCGCTTCAGCTTCGCCATGAAGGAGGCGCTGGTGACGTCGGCGCCGTCCCCGGTCGCTTCGGTCTCATCAGACGCATCACCCTGGGATGAAAGTGTGTCGAGCAGTCCTGACAGGGCGTTGTTGGAAAGCAGCGAGGCGGAGCTCGAATCGAGCCCGTAGCTGCTGAGGATACTGGCCGCCGACGAACTCTGCGCATCCTGCGAACTGTCGTCGGAGGTCCGAAGGTTTTTCAGGGCATATTGGGCCGAAACCAGCCGGGTGCTGTCAAGTGCGGAAACCATTTGGATAATCCTTGTCGATCATCCGCGACGGTCAATATCCCCTTGCGCCGCGGCCGATGGTGAAATGCCTTGCGGCCGAAACGGCGGGGGCACGTCCGTTGCGGTCGCCGCCGGCTCCTCCTGAGCCCGCGTCCGGCGGAAAATCTGGCTTCCCGGCATTGCTTGAGGCTTGCGGCGCAGGCAGGCGCGTCAAGCGGTCGCACCATGAAAAAACTCCGCCGGAAGGGCGGAGTTCGTTTCTTGCAGAACGTGTGCTGCCCGCTGATCAGTTCGGCAGAACGGTTGAGCCCATCAACGCCTCGTCGATCGCGCGCGCCGCCTGGCGGCCTTCGCGGATCGCCCAGACCACCAGCGACTGGCCGCGGCGCACGTCGCCCGCCGTCCAGAACTTGTCGATCGAGGTCTTGTAGTCACGGTCGTTGGCGACGACGTTGGTCGAGCCGCGCTTGTCCGTGTTGAGCACCAGCTTGCCGTCGAGTTCCTTCAACACGCTTGATGTGAAAGGCCCGCGGAAACCGATGGCGATGAAGGCAAGATCGGCGCGGATGACGAATTCCGTGCCCGGAACCGGCCGGCGGCGCTCGTCGACCTCGCAGCACTTGACGCCGGTCAGCACCCCGTCTTCGCCGACGAATTCGAGTGTGGCCACCTGGAATTCGCGCACCGCACCCTCGGCCTGCGAGGAGGAGGTGCGCATCTTCGTCGCCCAGAAGGGCCAGACGGCAAGCTTGTCTTCCTTCTCCGGCGGCTGCGGCCGGATGTCGAGCTGGGTGACCTTGACGGCGCCCTGCCGGAACGCCGTGCCGACACAGTCCGAAGCCGTATCGCCGCCGCCGACGACGACGATATGTTTGGCGCCGGCCAGGATCGGGTCCGACGGCCAGCCGACGCTGTCGATGTTCTCGCGCCCGACGCGGCGGTTCTGCTGCACGAGGTAGGGCATCGCATCATGCACGCCGGCAAGATCCGTGCCCGGAATTCCCGCTTCGCGCGGCGTCTCGGAGCCGCCGCAATAGAGGACGGCGTCGTGATCGGCGAGCAGTTGCTCGACCTTGACGTCGACGCCGACATTGACGCCGCAATGGAAGGTGACACCCTCGCCCTTCATCTGCTCGACACGACGGTCGATGAAGTTCTTCTCCATCTTGAAATCGGGAATGCCGTAGCGGAGCAGGCCGCCGGGCTTGGTCTCGCGCTCGTAGAGATGAACGTCGTGGCCGGCGCGGCCGAGCTGCTGGGCAGCCGCCATGCCGGCAGGGCCGGAGCCGATGACGGCAACCTTCTTGCCGGTATGGACCGTGGCCGGCTGCGGCCGGATGAAGCCGAGCTCATAGGCCTTGTCGGCGATCGCCTGTTCGACCGTCTTGATGGCGACCGGCGCGTCCTCGAGATTCAAAGTGCAGGCTTCCTCGCAAGGAGCCGGGCAGACGCGGCCGGTGAACTCGGGGAAGTTGTTGGTCGAATGCAGGTTCTGGATCGCCGCTTCCCAATTGTTGTTGTAGACGAGGTCATTCCAGTCGGGAATCTGGTTGTGAACCGGGCAGCCGGTCGGGCCGTGGCAATAGGGAATGCCACAGTCCATGCAGCGTGCGGCCTGTTTCTGCACTTCCGGGTCCGACATCGGGATCGTGAACTCGCGGAAATGCCGGATGCGATCCGACGCCGGCTGGTACTTCGCCACCTGTCGGTCGATTTCCAGAAACCCTGTTACCTTGCCCATCTCTTCGTCCCTTACCCTCATGACCGCCTCACCGCGGCCAGTTGTCTGTCGTCAGTCCCCGGTGTTCCGGGCGGGTTGCTTGTCTTGACCGTCATTGGAACAGATCTCCTGAAGGACACCGCGCGATCCGGACGGTCCATCGCCGTCGTCATGTTCGTCACGAGTCATCGAGATGTTTCCGTCATCCGCCATCTGCGGTCGGCAGATGGCGAATGCTCCGGTTCAAATCATTCCGCGGCGATGCCCATCCGGCTGCGCTCCATTTCCTCAAGCGCACGCCGGTATTCCACCGGCATGACCTTGCGGAACTTCGGACGATAATCGGCCCAGTTGTCCAATATCTGCTTGGCACGGGCCGAACCCGTATAGTGCAGATGGTTGGAAATCAGCTGGTAGAGACGCTCCTCGTCATGACGCGTCATGTCACCCGAGACGTCGACGCGTCCCTTGTGCATGAGATCGCCGCCGTGATGATGCAGCTTCTCCAGCATGTCGTCCTCTTCCGGCACCGGCTCGAGCTCGACCATCGCCATGTTGCAGCGGCTGGCGAAATCGCCGGTTTCGTCGAGCACGTAGGCGACGCCGCCGGACATGCCGGCCGCGAAGTTACGGCCCGTGGCGCCAAGCACGACGACAACACCGCCGGTCATATATTCGCAGCCATGGTCGCCGACACCTTCGACGATGGCGATCGCACCGGAATTGCGCACGGCGAACCGTTCGCCCGCCACGCCGCGGAAATAGCATTCGCCCTCGGTCGCACCGTAAAGCACGGTGTTGCCGACGATGATCGAGTTTTCGGCGACGATCCGCGAATTCTCCGGCGGCCGGATGATGATCTTGCCGCCCGAAAGCCCCTTGCCGACATAGTCGTTACCATCGCCGATCAGGTTGAAGGTGACGCCGCGCGCCAGGAAGGCGCCGAAGCTCTGACCTGCCGTGCCGCGAAGCGTCACATTGATTGTGTCTTCCTTCAGCCCGCGATGACGGTAACGCTTGGCGACCTCGCCGGACAGCATCGCGCCCGCCGAACGGTCGACGTTCTTGATGTCGACCTCGAAGGCGACGGGCGTCTTGGCGGTCAGCGCCGGCTGTGCCTGCTCGATCAGCACGCGGTCGAGAATATCGTCGATCGGGTGCTGCTGCCGGCTCGTCCAGAAGGTCTCCTCCTTGGGAGCGTCGACCTTGTGGAAGATGCGGCTGAAGTCGAGGCCCTTGGCCTTCCAATGCGCCAGCATTTCATCCTTCTCCAGCAGCTCGGAAGCGCCGATGATCTCGTCGAGCCGGGTGAATCCGAGCGAGGCGAGGATTTCGCGCACTTCGTTGGCCACGAAGAAGAAGTAGTTGATGACGTGCTCCGGTGTGCCCTTGAAGCGCTTGCGCAGCACCGGATCCTGCGTCGCCACGCCGACCGGACAGGTGTTGAGATGGCACTTGCGCATCATGATGCAGCCGGCCGCGATCAGCGGTGCGGTAGCGAAACCGAACTCGTCGGCGCCGAGCAGCGCCCCGATGATGACGTCACGGCCGGTCTTCAGACCACCATCCACCTGCAGCGCGACGCGCGAACGCAAGCCGTTCAGCACCAGCGTCTGCTGGGTTTCGGCAAGGCCGATCTCCCAGGGGCTGCCGGCATGCTTGAGCGAGGTCAGCGGCGACGCGCCCGTGCCGCCGTCGAAGCCGGCAACCGTGATGTGGTCGGCGCGCGCCTTGGCGACACCGGCGGCAACCGTGCCGACGCCGACTTCGGAGACCAGCTTGACCGACACATCCGAGGTCGGGTTGACGTTCTTCAGATCGTAGATCAGCTGCGCCAGATCTTCGATCGAATAGATGTCGTGGTGCGGCGGCGGCGAAATCAGGCCGACGCCCGGCGTCGAGTGACGGGTCTTGGCGACCGTCGCGTCGACCTTGTGTCCGGGCAGCTGGCCGCCTTCGCCGGGCTTTGCGCCCTGCGCCACCTTGATCTGCAGCACGTCGGCATTGACGAGATATTCAGTGGTCACGCCGAAACGGCCCGACGCGATCTGCTTGATCGCCGAACGTTCCGGGTTCATCGAACCATCGGCGAGCGGCATGTAGCGGTCGGATTCCTCGCCGCCCTCGCCGGTGTTCGACTTGCCGCCGATCCGGTTCATGGCGATCGCCAGCGTCGTATGCGCCTCGCGGGAGATCGAGCCGAAGGACATTGCCCCCGTCGAGAAACGCCTGACGATATCTGCCGCCGGCTCGACCTCGTCGATCGATACCCGCTTGCGGCCGAGCGCCTCGGCGCTCTTGACGTTGAACAGCCCGCGGATCGTGTTCATGCGCAGCGCCGAATTGTTCACCATCTCGGCGAATTCGCGGTAGCGATCCTCGGCATTGCCGCGCACGGCGTGCTGAAGCGCCGCAACCGCATCCGGCGTCCAGGCATGGCTTTCGCCGCGCATGCGGTAGGCATATTCGCCGCCGATATCCAGCGTCGTCGCCAGCAGCGGATCCGTGCCGAAGGCCGCATTATGGCGGGCAACGGTCTCTTCGGCGATTGCTTCGAGGCCGATGCCTTCGATCATCGTCGCGGTCCCGAAGAAATACTTGTCGATGAGTTCGGACGACAGGCCGATCGCATCGAAAATCTGTGCCCCGCAATAGGACTGGTAGGTCGAGATGCCCATCTTCGACATGACCTTGAGGATGCCTTTGCCGACCGCCTTGATGTAGCGGTAGACGACCTCGGAAGCATCCACTTCCTTGGGAAATTCGCCCTTGGCATGCATGTCGAGCAGCGTATCGAAGGCGAGATAGGGGTTGATCGCCTCGGCGCCATAGCCGGCGAGCAGGCAGAAATGGTGCACTTCGCGCGGTTCGCCGGTCTCGACGACGAGACCGACCGAGGTGCGAAGCCCCTTGCGGATCAGGTGATGGTGGACGGCGGCTGTCGCCAGCAACGCGGGAATCGCGATTCTATCCGGCCCGATCTGGCGGTCGGAGAGCACGATGATGTTGTAGCCGCCCTTGACGGCCGCTTCCGCACGGTCGCAGAGCCGGTCGAGCATTTCGGGCATGCCTTCGGCGCCGCGCTCGATATCATAGGTGAAATCGAGCGTCTTGGTGTCGAAACGGTCCTCCGTATGGCCAATCGAACGGATCTTTTCGAGATCGCCGTTGGTCAGGATCGGCTGGCGGACCTCGAGCCGCTTGGCGTTTGCCGCGCCCTCATGATCGAGAATGTTCGGCCGCGGCCCGATGAAGGAAACGAGGCTCATGACCAGTTCCTCGCGGATCGGGTCGATCGGCGGGTTCGTCACCTGCGCGAAGTTCTGCTTGAAATAGGTATAGAGCAGCTTCGGCTTTTCCGACATGGCCGAGATCGGCGTATCCGTGCCCATCGAGCCGATCGCTTCCTGGCCGGTCGTCGCCATCGGCGACATCAGGATACGCGTATCCTCGAGCGTGTAGCCGAAGGCCTGCTGGCGGTCGAGCAGCGACACGTCGCGGCGCAGCGCCCGCGGCTCCACCGGCTTCAGTTCTTCGAGGATAAGCTGGGTGCGATCGAGCCAGCTGCGATAGGGATGCGCCGTCGCAAGCTGCGACTTCACCTCGTCGTCGGAGATGATGCGGCCTTCTTCCATGTCGATCAGCAGCATCTTGCCCGGCTGCAGGCGCCACTTCTGGATGATCTTCTCCTCGGGCACCGGCAGCACGCCGGCTTCGGAGGCCATGATAACGCGGTCGTCATCGGTGACGAGGTAGCGCGCCGGCCGCAGGCCGTTGCGGTCGAGCGTCGCGCCGATCTGCTTGCCGTCGGTGAAGGCGACGGCAGCCGGCCCGTCCCACGGCTCCATCAGCGCCGCATGATATTCGTAGAAGGCCTTGCGTTCGGCCGCCATCGACTGGTTGCCGGCCCAGGCTTCCGGGATCAGCATCATCACCGCATGCGCCATCGAATAACCGCCGCGCACCAGGAATTCGAGTGCGTTGTCGAAGCAGGCCGTATCCGACTGGCCCTCATAGGAAATCGGCCAGAGCTTGGAGATGTCCTCGCCGAACAGCGGCGAGGAGACCGACGCCTGACGCGCCGCCATCCAGTTGACGTTGCCTCGCAGCGTGTTGATCTCGCCGTTATGGGCGACCATGCGGTAGGGATGCGCGAGCTTCCATGACGGGAAGGTGTTGGTCGAGAAGCGCTGGTGCACCAGGGCGACCGCGCTTTCGAAACGCGGATCCGACAGGTCCTTGTAATAGACGCCGACCTGATAGGCCAGGAACATGCCCTTGTAGACGACCGTCGCCGACGACAGCGACACCGGATAGAAATTGCTCTCCTCGCCGTCGAACTCGTCATAGATGCGGTTGGAGATCACCTTGCGCAGCGTGAACAGCCGGCGCTCGAACTCGTCGTTGTTTTCGGCATCCTCGCCGGCGCCGATAAAGACCTGCACGTGATGCGGCTCGGTGGCAGCGATGTCGGGCGCTTTGGAGAGCGACGAATTATCGACCGGCACGTCGCGGAAGCCGATGAAGACCTGGCCCTCTTCGGTGATGACGTCGCTGATCACCTTCTTGAAATGCTCGATCTGCTTTTCATCGCGCGGCATGAAGATATGGCCGACGCCATATTCGCCGGCCGGCGGCAGGGTAATGCCCTGCTTGGCCATTTCCTCGCGGAAGAAGCGGTCGGGGATCTGCACCAGGATGCCGGCGCCGTCACCCATCAGCGGATCGGCGCCGACGGCGCCGCGATGCGTCAGGTTCTCGAGTATGAAGAGGCCGTCCTTGACGATCTGGTGCGACTTTTGGCCCTTCATATGCGCGACGAAGCCGACGCCGCAGGCATCATGCTCGTTGCGAGGATCGTAGAGGCCCTGTTTTTTCGGCAGGCCGGAGGCGGATTTGGACGTATTGGCCGTGGCGCGCACCTTAGCAGCAGCAAACCGGTCAAATTCCATGGATGGCGTCTTCGTCATCATCTTTCCTCCTGTCGAAGCCCGCGGGGCCGCGGGCGGCTTTTCGTCTCGCGCCGCAACCAGAATAGGTTCGGCGCATGACAGCGCTGTTGCATTGTGAAGATCGGCCGCAGACATCTGCTTCTTCGGGAAAGCAAACCGTCGCGTTCCGCGCCTGCCATTTGCCCCCGCACGCCGCCCGTCCACGGGGTTCGACGCTCGCAAGAACTATAGCGTGAAAGCCCGTCTGTTCCAGGGTTTTCGGCACCTCTTCGGCCGCAAGGGCCAAAATAGGACAGCAACGCTGTCCTAATTCATCTGTTCTATGCCAGAAAGCATTCGGCTCCGCAAGAGCACGCCTTCAAAAAACGACAATTTGCGACGGAAGATTACGGGATCGGTCGCCGCAGCGAAATAAAATTACGCACCAAGGCATTATTTTGTTTATTGATTGCGTAGTTCAATTTTTGTGATGCGTCAGGGGCAGCAGCCTTGATCCTGTGAAGCTTTGGCGTAATCTCCCCCCTCGGCCCTGCCAAACCCTTCCTTCCCAGGTTCCCTCATGTTCTTTGCTTCCGATAACTGGGCCGGCGCCCATAGATCCATTGCCGAACGTCTGCTGGCGGAATCGGCCGGTTTTGCTCCAGCCTATGGCGCCGGCGATCTCGACAAGAAGGTCGAGGCCCGCTTCTCCGAGATCTTCGAGCGTGAGGTTTCGGTTTTCTTCGTCGCCACCGGCACCGCCGCCAACTCCCTGGCGCTGGCGAGCGTCCAGCGCCCCGGCGGCATTACCTTCTGCCATTCGGAAGCCCATGTAATCGAGGATGAATGCGGCGCGCCGGAATTCTTCTCCGGCTCCGCCCGCCTCGTTGCCGTCGACGGCGAAGCCGGCAAGATCGATCCCGCCGGACTCTCGGCAAAGATCGCGCATTATCCCGAAGACGCCCTCCGTCATGGCCGCGCCAGCGCGGTGACGATCACCCAGGCAACCGAGATCGGCACCGTCTATTCGCTGCCGGAGATCGGCGAGATCGCCGCCATATCAAGAAAACGCAATCTGCCGCTCCATATGGATGGCGCCCGCTTCGCCAATGCGCTGATCGCGCTCGACGCCACTCCGGCCGAAATGACCTGGAAGCGCGGCGTCGACATGCTCTCCTTCGGCGGCACCAAGAACGGCTGCTGGTGTGCGGAGGCGATCGTCTTCTTCAATCCTGATCAGGCTCGGGAAATGCCCTTCATCCGCAAGCGCGCCGCCCAGCTCTTCTCCAAGTCGCGTTTCATCGCCGCCCAGTTCGATGCCTATTTCGAAAACGGCCTCTGGCTCGATCTCGCCCGCCATTCGAACGGCATGGCCGACCGCCTGCGCGCCGGGATCAGAGACAATGCCGCCGCCCGCCTCGCCTGGCCGACCGCCTCCAACGAAGTCTTCGCCGTCGTCGGCAAGAATGCAGCAAAGGCCGCGGAGGAAAGGGGCGCAAAATTCTACGAATGGCCGGTGCCGGCGGCAACGCCCGAGCTCGTTTCCGAAAACGAGATCCTGATCCGCCTCGTCACCAGCTTTGCGACGACGGAAGCGGAGGTGGATGGTTTCCTGAAGTGCCTGGCCGCCTGAGCGCGGGAAGGCCGGCCTCCGGCGGGCCTTTTGGTGACGGCCGTGGCTTACGCCGACCTCAGCCTCCTCACCTTTTGCAGAATATCGTCCGAAAGGGCGGCGACCAGCGCCTGATCCGCGCCCTTGCGCGGCACCAGCACGAATTCCACATCTTCCAGCACCGGAAGTTTTGCCACGGCGATCTCTTTCAGCCCCGAGGGCGCCATGCTGCGCGGCTGCACCAGCACGCCCATCCCGGCCCGCGCCGCCGCCGTCAATCCGCTGAGGCTCCCGCAGGTGCAGACGATCCGCCACGCCACGCCGTTCCGTGCCAGCGCCTCGAGCGCGATCGCCCGCGTGACGCTCGGCGGCGGAAAGGCGATCAGCGGCAAGAGGCCGGAGGCGAGCACATGCTCCGGATCGCGCGCCAGCCAGACGAGCGGTTCGCGATAGACGAGTTTTCCGCGTGCATCGCCGAGCCGCCGCTTGGCGAGCACCAGATCGACTTCGCCATTGTCCTGCATCTCGTAGAGAACGCCCGATAATGCCACCGTCAGCTCCAAGTCGACGGAGGGATGTGACCGAACGAAATCCTCCAGCACCGCCGGTAACTGGCTGGTGACGAAATCCTCCGACACCCCAAGCCGGAGGCTGCCGCGCAGGCTGTTGCTCCGAAACAGTGACTGTACCTGCCCCTCGATCGACAGCATGCTGCGCGCATGCGACAGCAACGCCTCGCCATCGCCGGTCAGTATGACCTTATGCGTATCACGCGCCAGCAGCTTGCGCCCGAGGGCCGCCTCCAGCCGCTGGATGTGCTGGCTGACCGTCGACTGGCCGAGGCCGAGTCTTTCCGCGGCGAGCGTGAAACTGCCCATCTGCTCGACGGCAACGAAGCTACGCAATTGCGAGAGGTCCAGCATGAAGATCCAGTTTCTTAATAACTGTTATTCCTTGCATCCTGGATCATAATGCACGACAAAACAACGACTGTTTTATCACGCCGCGAGACTGCCATGCGTAAATTTCTGCCTGACACCTTCACGATCCTGCTCGTCTGCACCGTCATTCTCGCCTCGCTGCTGCCGGCGCGCGGCACCTTCGCGGGGTATTTCGGCATCGCCACCGATCTTGCCATCGCGCTGTTGTTCTTTCTGCATGGCGCCCGGCTCTCGCGCGACGTCGTCGTCGCCGGCCTGTTGCACTGGCGCCTGCATCTCGCCATCCTGCTGACGACCTTCGGCATCTTCCCCTTGCTTGGCCTGGGGCTCGGAATGATCCCCGACACGATCCTGCCGCAGCCGCTTTATCTCGGCATCCTCTTCCTCTGCGTGCTGCCGTCGACGGTGCAGTCGTCGATCGCCTTCACCTCGATGGCGGGCGGCAACGTGCCTGCCGCCATCTGCTCGGCCTCGGCGTCCAACATCTTCGGCATGTTCCTGACGCCGCTGCTCGTCGGCCTGCTGTTTTCCGTCGGCGGCCATGGCGGCTTCTCCTTCGACGCGCTGGAGCAAATCCTGCTGCAGCTGCTGGCCCCCTTCATCATCGGCCAGATCCTGCAGCCCTGGATCGGCGACTGGATCCGCGCCAAGAAGAAGATCCTGATGCCGGTCGACCGCGGCTCGATCCTGATGGTCGTCTATCTGGCCTTTTCGACGGCTGTGGTCGAGGGCCTGTGGCATACCTTCTCGATCGCCGATATCGCCGTCGTCATCGTCGCCGATATGGTCCTTCTGGGCATCGTGCTTGTTTCGACGATGTTCGGCAGCCGCTGGCTGGGCTTCGACAAGGCCGATGAGATCACCATCACCTTCTGCGGCTCGAAGAAGAGCCTGGCAAGCGGCGTGCCGATGGCAAACGTCATCTTCGCCGGCCAGTCGATCGGTGCGATCGTTCTGCCGCTGATGCTCTTCCACCAGATCCAGCTGATGGTTTGCGCCGTCATCGCCCAGAAATACGCCGCCGCCGCGGCCCGCCGCGCAACAGAAAAAGAGATAGAGGAAGCCGCCAGCCCGGCCTGAGCCGCAAAAAAACGGCGCCCCGATCGGAGCGCCGTCCATTTACCCATAAGGGATCAATCAGCCGTTGATGATCTGCGCCTCGATGGCCTTCGGAGCCTCGACCGGTTCTGCCGCAATCGCGATCTTGCGGGGCTTCATGGCCTCGGGAATATTGCGCAGAAGGTCGATATGCAGCAGGCCGTTCTTCAGCGAAGCGGCAGTTACCTCGACATGGTCGGCAAGCTGGAAGCGGCGCTCGAAGGCACGCTTGGCAATGCCGCGGTAGAGGAATTCGCCGCCTTCGGCAGGCTCTTCGTTCTTTTCACCCTTCACGGACAGCACATGGGCATGGGCTTCGATCGAAAGTTCGGTCTCGTCGAAACCGGCAACCGCCATGGTGATGCGATAGGTGTTTTCACCCGTGCGCTCGATATTATAGGGCGGATAGGTCGGCGCCTGCTCCGGCTGGGCAAGGCTGTCGAGCATGGTGAAGAGCCGGTCGAAACCGACGGTGGAACGATAAAGGGGAGAGAAGTCTACGTGACGCATGATGTCCTCCTGTGGAAGCGACGTGTTGCGATGGAATGCCCCTGAAACCCCATTTTTGGCGGCCTCGGGACGGTTGCGCGGGCCCTTTTCGGCGCCCGCAAAAAGGAGATGGTGATGGGATTTGACGAGTTCAAGACCTTTCCGGAATCGCCTTGATCGGCCCGTGAACCCCGCATGAACGACCGGTTCGGAGCGCGTTCAGGCGCATCCGCTAGAGATTGCAGCGTCGGGTGAATCTGGTCCCGATGGCTGAAGTGCATCGTCCCTTCTTCTTCAGTCTCAACTTCGGCCGGCCGCGAGCACCCTCATGCTCCTGCCGGCCCTTTTCCCCACCGCTTTCCAATCCGGATGCCGTGCGCTATCCCTGAAGGCGAAGCAGTCAACAGCGGCGCATTGGCAAAGTCATGGATCAGGTTCTCTATTCGACGCCCGACAATCCCGCCCCGGAAAACCGCTCGGCGGGGTTCTTTGAAACCCATGACGGCCACCAGTTGCGTTACGCCGTCTTCCGCTCGAGTGCTCAGGTTGCCAGAGGCACGGTCGTCATCCTGCATGGCCGCAACGAATATATCGAGAAATACTTCGAAACGATCCGCGACCTGACGGCCAGAGGCCTCTGGGTCGCCACCTTCGACATGCGCGGCCAGGGCGGTTCGCCGCGGCTCCTGAAGCGCCGCAACCACGGCCACATCCGCCGCTTTGCCGATTACGAACGCGACCTCGACACCTTCCTCGAAAAGGTGGTGCTGCCGGATACCCGCCTGCCATTCTACCTGCTCGCCCATTCCACAGGCGGGCTGATCGCGTTGTCCGCCGCTCCCTATCTCACCACCCGTATTGATCGCATGGTGCTGTCGGCGCCCTTCATCGGCCTGACCGGCCAGGCGGCTTCGCCCCGCGTCATCCGCGCTCTGGCAGGCACGCTGACGGCCCTCGGCCTCGGCTTCCTGCCGCTGACGTCGAAACTGAAGGAGCCGGATTTCCTCGACAACCCGCTGACCTCGGACGAACACCGCTTCGAGCGCAATGTCGCGATGATGAAGGCCCATCCGGAACTGACGCTTGGGCCGCCGACAGCCCGCTGGCTGATCGAGGCTTTTCGGACGATGGACCGGGTCACCTCGCCCTACCATCTCTTCTCGATCACCATCCCGACCATCGTCATCGCCCCGACGCGAGACGGTGTCGTGCCCTACACGGCGCAGGAACGGCTCTCGCGTTATTTCCGCGCAGGCCAGCTGGTGCCGATCAACGGCGCCCGCCATGAGATCTTCCAGGAACGGGATACCTACCGCGCCGCCGCCCTTGCCGCCTTCCACGCCTTCATTCCCGGCAGCGATGCCGAGGAGAACCAGGACGTCGCCGCCCTCGGCACGTGATATCGGAGCAGATTGCTGACCGAGGGATCGCTGGTGGCCGAGGGATTAGCGTTGCAGGACGGCGATCGCCTGCTCGTAGACCGCCCGGCTGCCGGCGGCGATAATCGAGCCGCCGTTTTCCGGCCGCCCTCCGTCCCAGGTGGTGATGATGCCACCCGCCCCCTCGATGACGGGAATGATCCCGCCGACATCATAGGGCTTCAAGCTGTTTTCGATGACGAGATCGATATGGCCGGCGGCAAGCAGCGCATAGGCGTAGCAGTCGCAGCCGTAGCGGAAGAGCCGCACTTGGCTCTCGATCTCACGGTATTTCTCCATCTCCTCGCCGACGAAGAGATGTGGTGAAGTGGTGAACAGGATGGCGTTCGAAAGCGCGTCGCATTGCCGTGTCTTAAGCCGCCGTTCCCCCTCCGGCCCGGTATAGATCGAGCCGTTCTGGTCGGCGAAATAGCGCTCGCCGGTAAAGGGCTGCTCGATCATGCCCATGATCGCCCTGCCCTCTTTCTGCAGGCCGATCAACGTTCCCCACACCGGCACGCCGGAGATGAAGGCGCGCGTACCGTCGATCGGATCGATCACCCAGACATAGTCGCGGTCGAGCCCGACATTGCCGTGTTCCTCGCCGAGAATGCCATGGCCGGGGAAACTCTCCTCGATCAGCGCCCGGATGGCGAGTTCGGCGGCCCGGTCACCCTCCGTCACCGGGTCGAAACCGGAGGAAAGCTTGTTGGTGACATCGAGGCCGGAGCGGAAGCGCGGCAGCGTCTCGGCCCTGGCGGCCTCCGCCAGACGATTGAAGAACGAGCGGTCAGGAAGCATGATCAATCCGTTTAGCTGGCGGGAATGGTGCTTTTCATAGCGAAAAGCAGCGGGAATGCAAACGCAGCAGGCAATTCCAGCGACGCTGCCCAAAGATGTCGCAGCGCAATATATTGCTTGACATTTGTGCAATGCAATAGTAGCGTCCTTCTTACAGTCTTCTGACTGTAAATACCCTCCTTGGGTGTTTCCTCCCTAGACTTAGGCCGCCTCACGGCGGTCTTTTTTTGGCCGGGAAGACGACGGCCAGGCGTCAGCGAAATCGAAAAAGAGATTTATTCGGCTGCCAGCGCTCGATCGCCGGAGAATTTCTCGACGTAATCCGCCATCTGCTGCATGAAGGCGGTGACGGCATCGGCCACCGCGGCAAAATCCGCGCGTTTGTCCAGCGTCACTTCGTCGACATAGATCGCCCGGTTCACCTCGATCTGCAGCGCATGCAGGCCGCGCGAAGGCCGACCGTAATGTTCGGTGATGAAGCCGCCGGCATAGGGCTTGTTGCGGATCGCCGCGAAGCCCATTTCCTCGAGGATGGCGATGGCCGCCCGAGACAGTTCGGCCGACGCGCTGGTGCCGTAGCGATCGCCGATGATGAAATCGGGCCGCGCGGTGCTGCCGGCGACGCGCACATTGCCGGGCATCGAATGGCAGTCGATCAGCACGCCGAAGCCGAACTGCACATGCGTTCGCGCGATCAGCCGGCGCAGCGTCGCATGATAGGGCTTGTAGACCGCTTCGACCCGATCGAGTCCCTCCTGCACCGGCAGGCGCCGCGCATAGATCTCCATGTTCTCGGCAACGATGCGCGGAATGGTGCCGAGCCCGCCTGCCACCCTCAGCGAATTGACATTGGCATAGGGCGGCAACAACCCGTCGAACATGCGCGGATCGAGCTCGTAGGGCTCGCGATTGACGTCGAGATAGGCGCGCGGAAAGTTGGCCGCCAAGAGCGGTGCGCCGAGTGCGACCGCCGAACCGAAGAGCTCGTCGACGTAATGATCCTCCGAACGGCGGATGGCGATGCCCTCGAGCCTGGACTGGGCGATAAATTCCGGTGGATAAATGCGGCCGCTATGAGGGGAGTTGTAGACGAAGGGAATGGTCTGCGACACGGGCTCATGAACCTCAAAAAGCTCGTATTCGCGTATTTCCGGCACTTTCGGCCCTCTTTACCATGTCATGAACTGGCTGCTTTGCACATGTTGCCAGTTGCCCGGCCTCAAGTCCATACTATGTGGAAGGGATGGCGGTCGCGTACAGGCAATTCACCGGTTGTTTACCGGGTAAAGACTAGTGTAAACGGCGGGCAGCCCACCAAAAACTTATTGATCAGCGGTCTGGATTGATGACTCAGAAGATACTTCTCGCCGAAGACGACAACGACATGCGCCGCTTCCTGGTGAAAGCGCTCGAAAAGGCCGGTTACAAGGTCCTTTCCTATGACAATGGCGCCAGCGCCTATGACCGGCTGCGCGAGGAACCGTTTTCCCTGCTGCTGACCGATATCGTCATGCCCGAGATGGACGGCATCGAGCTGGCGCGCCGCGCCACCGAGCTCGACCCCGACCTGAAGGTGATGTTCATCACCGGTTTCGCCGCCGTGGCGCTGAACCCTGATTCGAAGGCGCCAAAGGATGCCAAGGTCCTTTCCAAGCCTTTCCACCTGCGTGATCTCGTCGACGAGGTCAACAAAATGCTTGCCGCGTAAGGCTTGCCGGGCGGCATGTCACAAAACTGAAAAAAGCCTATTGACGGCTCCAAAGGTTTTGTGATCTATGCGCCGCCATCGGATGGGCGTGTAGCTCAGCGGGAGAGCACTACGTTGACATCGTAGGGGTCACAGGTTCAATCCCTGTCACGCCCACCATCCGATCCCCCTGGCATCGTTGATAAATCCCCGACTTGGGGTTTTCGTTTGCCGAGATGGGCACGCGCCGCGATATTCGCGGTTGGCGTAGCGATCCTCTGGGACGATTTCAAAAATCCGGGATCAAACACCTAGCGAGGCGATTGCTGTTCCCGTTTGAGCGTGTCGCCATCGGTCAGATCCGTTGCGTTGCTCCGATCGGTCAGCATGTCCGGGCAACCTGGTTGCCTCGCCCTCTCCGACTCGTGCAGATGGCAGCTACGGCGTGTTTGCATATGAGGACGCACTCATTCGAGCGTCAATTGCATCCCTCCTGCTAAGCGCTCAGCCCCTCGTTGCACACCCATTCGGAAGCGCGGTTTTGTGACGAACAGATGACGGGTTTATGACAAAACGCGTGTTATTTCAGCAACATAGCTGCGCCAGCCTGCTGTCATGGTCGAGATCATTATTGCGGCGCAACATCCCCTGTGTAAGTTCCGCGGCGAGGCAGGCACCGAGCCAAAAAGGTGCCGCTTCGGTCACACGGGTTGAAGATCGTAGGGACTGCCGATGGCAACGGTCTTCATCCTCTTGCATCTGAACTGGAGGTTATTCCATGAACATCAAGAGCCTTCTTCTCGGCTCCGCTGCTGCTCTCGCAGCAGTATCCGGCGCCCAGGCTGCTGACGCTATCGTTGCTGCCGAGCCGGAACCGGTTGAATACGTCCGCGTCTGCGACGCCTACGGCACCGGCTACTTCTACATCCCGGGCACCGAAACCTGCCTCAAGATCAACGGTTACATCCGTTTCCAGGTTGACGTTGCTCCGAACGCCAGCTCGATCGGCGCTGCCGGCGGCGGTTCTGTCGCCAACGACTCGGATTGGGACGCACGTACGCGCGGCCAGGTTCAGTTCACCGCCAAGAGCGACACCGAGTACGGTCCGCTGACCGGCGTCATCGTCATGCAGTTCAATGCTGACAACGCTACGGCTCAAAAGGCCCAGCTCGACTCGGCTTACATCGACATCGCCGGCTTCCGCGCTGGTCTGTTCTACAGCTGGTGGGACGACGGCCTCTCCGGCGAAACCGACGATATCGGTTCTCCGGTCACGCTGCATAACTCGCTGCGTTATCAGTACGAAACCGACGCCTTCTACGCCGGCATCAGCGTTGACGAGCTGGAAGACAGCCCGTTCTTCAATGGCGAAACCGCCAACAACGTCGGCGTTGCCGTCGGCCTCGGCGGCAAGGCTGGTGCATTCAGCTACCAGATCACTGCCGGTTACGACACCGACAACGAAGAAGGCGCCGTCCGTGCTATGGGTACGGTTGCTGTTGGTCCGGGCACGCTCGGCCTCGCAGTTGTCTACGCCAGCAACCCGAACGCCTACTACAACAAGGCTGAATGGGCGATTGCTGCTGAATACGCCATCAAGGCGACCGACAAGCTGAAGATCACCCCGGCTGTTCAGTACTACGACAACTTCGGCATCACTGCCGGCGAGTTCAACGATGACGTCAACGCCTGGAAGGCCGGCGTGACGATCGACTACCAGATCGTTGACAACTTCTCCGCAAAGGTTTCGGTTCAGTACCTCGATCCGGACAATGCGACAGACGTAACCTCGGGCTACTTCCGCCTGCAGCGCTCGTTCTAATAAGAGGCTGCCGGCAATCAAATACCACAGCGCCCTTTGCGCATCTGAAAAGACGCGCGGCGCCGTGGGCCGGCGGCCACAAACTCCTGATCTGACTTGACCTCCGATCGGGAAAGAATGGGCCTGGACTTCCCTGCCTGGGCCCATTCCCCTTGACCAGAAGTGCGTCGAACCCGGAACTACGTTCAAGACGGCAGGCGCTCGATGAGCGCCTGCCGCCGTCATGTCACATCGGTTCGTTGTCGATGTCGGCATCCCAAGCCATCCGGGCCTTGTATCCAGTCAGTTCAAAAAACCTTCCGCTCATTCGCCACCGATCGCCGATCCGGCCGTCGACGAAATCGTGATGCCGTCGATAACAGAGCCAAATTCGGACACAGAACCATGCCATGGCGAACCGAGGCTGAGGCACTGATTCGCTTCGCCAGAATATGGCGCCAGGACGTGGCGTCACGACATGGGGTTTGAGATCGAAATGAAATTATCCGCGCTTGTTGCCGCCGCAATTTTTTCCACCGCCCTCGCCTTGCCGGCCTCGGCAGCGCCGGCTGCTCCTGCCGAGACATTCCCCGGCGCGCCGGGCGTCATTACGCTTTCCGGCAAATGCGCCAAGCTTGTTGTCGCCAAGTTCGACGCCACCAAGGGCTGCAAGAACGAGCTTGCCAGCGTCACGCTGGCCAACGGCCTGGTCACCTTCATCTTCACCTCGGATGGCAAGGCGCTCGGCTTCCAGGGCGATGGCAGCGGCATCAAGCCCGCTTCCAACGGCAATGCCCGCCTGCCGCTCAGCCTCGTCACCACGGGTGTCGGCAACAAGATGACCGGGGAGGTCAAGGTCGCCGGCTTCTGCACCTTCGGCAATCCCTATTCCGGCAAGCCGATCGCGATCGAATGCACGGCCGAAAGCAAGGATTCCTCCTTTACCGGCAGCTTCCGCACCGGCGGCAAGCTGGTGAAAAAGGGCAAATAGCCACCGTCCCTCAGGCGCACCAGGCGCCGCCGGCAGCCCCCGGTTTGCGTGCCAGCCCCTCATTGATCAGCTGCGCGCCGAAAGAGCGCCCGTCACGCGAGACGACGCGCGGTGCGCCCGAGGGATCGGTCTTACCCGCCGCATTCATGGTGAAGGGGCCGGCGTTCAGAAGCCCGAGCAGACGCGACTTGGCGGCAAAGGCGACCCGGCGCTCGCCGTCACAGCGCGCCTGGTCGACGACAGGGCTTGCCATATCGGCGATGACGATCTTCTCGCCTTTGTACCAGAAGACGCCGCCGTCGCCGACGCAATTGATATGCGCACCCTGTCCGCAATAGCCGAAGGCCGCCGTCCCCGTTTCCGCAACGCCTGAAGAGGCCGGAACGACCGCCTTGACCGGCTGGATGGCCGGTGTCGGGATCGTCGCCGGTGGCAATATCTGCGACTGTGGCACCGGCGGCGCGGCTTTCGGCGTGGGTGTGGCCAGCGCCACCTGCTTCGGCGGCACATCCTTCCTGACCGGAGGTTTCGGCTCCGCCGTTTCCTCCATGACCGGCACCGATTGCCTTGCAAGCATCGGCTGGATCTTCTTCCAGTTGTCGTGGGCAACGATGCCGCCGATTGCGGCAATGCCGATCACCGCCCAGGGCAATAATCCACCACCGCTGCTGCGGGCTTTGCTCTTTCCTCTCGCCGGCGCCTTGCGGCGGCCGCGTGTCGCTGTCTTGGCCATCTGTCCGATTCCCGTGAGGCCGCAATTATCGCCGCCCAATCCTTTCTGAAAGGTTGGCGCCGCAGCAGGATGATGCTTGATCGCCGATCTTTGGTTCGATGACATGCAATCGCCGGGGCTGCGTCGAAAAAGTCGCGCAACGCTGGAGCGCAACGACCGACCCGCTTGAGTGAAAAAAGCTGAACAAATTCCGCGCCCATACGTTAGCCAGCGAAAAATTCCGTATGTTCCAGGGGGAAAATCCATGGATCTGATCATCACCGACCTGGTACCGGCGTCGCGTATCCACTATCCGGTCATCTTCGCCCGCCTGCTCGGCGCTATCGTCTTCGGCGGGCTGATCGGCTTCGAGCGTGAGGCCCGCGACCGCCCGGCAGGCTTCCGGACCCATATCCTGATCAGTCTTGCCGCGGCCCTCTTCGCCATCATTTCGATCGAGGCCGTGCACATGCCGGGTTTTTCCGATGACGAGCAGGTGCGCATCGATCCCCTGCGCGTCATCGAAGCCGTAACCGCCGGCGTCGCCTTCCTTGCTGCCGGCATGATCGTCTTTGCAAGAGGCCGGGTGCACGGGCTGACGACGGGGGCCGGCATGTGGCTTTCCGGCGCGATCGGCCTCGCCATGGGCTTCGGTTATTGGCCGATCGCCTTCTTCACGACGCTGGCGGCCATCTGCGTGCTCTTCGCCTTCGGTAAGCTCGAACAACGGTTCGGCTACAATTCCGGACAGCGTGTCGATCGGGACAAAGGCCAATAAAACGGCGCCCGGCATCGTGCCGGGCGCCCCTATCGGCGTTAATCTCTGTTGCTCACTCGGAGCGTGCGACCGAAGGATCGTTTCTTCCAGCCGCTGCCGTGCCGTCCATGGACGCGGCAAGCGGTTTCTGGCGTTTGCCGATATTGATGCGCTCGTCCGCCGCCTCGCGGACCGCCTGCCATTCATTTTCGTGCCGGATGAAAATCTCGCGGGGCACAAAGTTGATCGTCATATGTTTCTCACCCTTCAAATTTAGCGTCGGCGCGTCAAAGAGGCTTCCCGAATGCTGGTCATTTCTTGGTCTCTGTATTGCCTTTGATGTCGGGACCACCCTTGGAAAGATCTGCACCGCTAACGTGGGCCGGCACGTGAATGTCGTGATAGACGCCGGGCGTCAGCGTCAGGTCGACATGATGCGGCGGCAGCACCTGCGCCTTCTGCATGCGGTTCGGCTTTGCCCGCTTCATGCGGTCGGACGCCTCCGTGCGTTTGTCGGGAATATGGGTCGAAGTGTGCATCATCGGCCTCCTTTTTTAAGCTCAACCAGAGCCTAACGGGCAGGCACCGGGATGGTTCCCAAAAAAATCACCTGATCTCGAAGGGCGGCCGGCCTTGACTGGCTGGGGAAGTTCATTACCTAGGGCCTATCCCGCAGCCTTCCAGACATCGGCTGACGGGGAACTTTGGTGCCGGGCCCCTCTGGCGAGAGTTTTTAACGGCGCTCTCGTGATGTCGGTACCGCCTGCAGCTTAGCCGGCGGATTTTTCATCGATGAACAAGCTCACCATGCCTGACCCGCATGCCCGTGGTGGCGTGCCGCGTCTTTCCGATATAACCACCCTCGTCAACACGATTTGCGGCCGCGAGGTGCGGCCATGAACCAGCCCGCGACCCCATCCTCGCTCAGCTATTTCCGCTGGGCCTTCATCGTCACTGCCCTCGGCCTCGTTGTTGGCGCCGTGCTCGGTTGGCAGACCACAGGCACGATCGGCGGCATGGCGACCGTCTTCTTCATCTGCACCGTGCTTGCGGTGCTGGAGATTTCGCTGTCCTTCGACAATGCCATCGTCAATGCCAACAAGCTGAAGGAGATGACGCCGGTCTGGCAGAAGCGCTTCCTCACCTGGGGCATCATCATCGCCGTCTTCGGCATGCGCATCGTCTTCCCGCTGGCGATCGTCGCCATCGCGGCACAGATCGGCCCCTGGGATGCTCTGGTGCTTGCCGCCCGCGAGCCGGCCGAATATGCCCGCATCATGAACGATGCGCATCTGCCGATCGCAGCCTTCGGCGGCACCTTCCTGATGATGGTCGGCCTCAACTACTTCTTCGACCACAAGAAGGAAATCCACTGGCTTCCGGGCCTGGAAAGGGTGATGGCGCGTTCGGCCACCATCAAGGGCATCGAGATCGCCTTCGTGCTGGCGCTGATGCTGGTTTTCTCCTGGCTGATCGGCGGTGAGGAAGCCACCGTCTTCGTCCATTGCGCCATCTACGGCCTGCTCACCTTCCTCGCGGTCGAAGTGGTCGGCGGACTGCTCGATGCCTCGCAAAAGACGATGAGCGCTGCCGCCAAGGGCGGTCTCGGCGCCTTCATCTATCTCGAGGTGCTGGATGCCAGCTTCTCCTTCGACGGCGTCATCGGCGCCTTTGCGCTGACACAGAACCTCTTCGTCATCGCCATCGGCCTCGGCATCGGCGCCATGTATGTGCGCTCGATGACGATCATGCTGGTGGAAAAGGGAACGCTTGCCGAATACCGCTATCTCGAGCATGGCGCCTTCTACGCCATCCTGATCCTCTCGGTGATCATGTATGCGCAGACCCTGGTGCACATCCCCGAGGTGATCACCGGCCTCGGCGGGGCGGCGCTGATCGGCTTGTCGCTCTGGTCGTCCATCCGCCACAACAAGCGTGAGCGGGTGGAAGATCAAGCCGCCGGACAGGAAGAGCTTCACGCCTGATTTTACGGGCCGCGGTGCTCGGCACTACGGCACCCTTTCAGAAAAATAAAGCCCGCGACCATCCGGTTGCGGGCTAATTCATTCATGCATGGCTGGAAGGTCTAGCGGATGACCTGACCGAAGGAGACCGGATCGATGCCGAGTTCCTTAAGGTCGCGGGCACGCGGACGGCGGCCGGCTTCGACGGCGGCGCTGACGGCATTTGCGGCGCCGAGCGCAGCAAATGCGCGGCCAAGGAAACCGGTATGGATTGAACTGCGGGTAGCGGACATTGTCTTCTTCTCTCACTCTATGATTGACCATTCATAGGTGGGCACCCGAGCGCGCCGCAACAATGCACGTAAAATCACCGCAGCCATGCAAAAAGAAGAGGCCGGCGCATGTCTCCATGGCCGGCCGCGAGGCAGGGGTAAGGTCGTCTTTTTAGTCTTCGTTTGCCGCCAGCTGCGACAGCACCTGGCCGCGGCCGCGCAGCCGCAGGATCAGCGGGATGAGGAAGGCCGCCGCCGCAACGATGAGCAGACCCGCCGCGATCGGCGACATGACAAGCATCGTCACATCGCCCTGGCTGATCGCCAGCGCCCGGCGCAGCTGCTGCTCGGCAAGCGGCCCGAGGATCAGGCCGACGACGGTGGGAGCGATCGGATAGCCGAAGAGCCGCATCACATAGCCGAGCAAGCCAAAGGTGAGCAACATGCCGAGCTCGAACACCGATGGATTGGCACCGATCGTTCCAAGCGTCGCAAACAGCAGGATGCCCGCATAGAGCCATGGCTTGGGAATGGTCAGCAACCGCACCCAGAGCCCGATCATCGGCAGGTTCAGCACCAACAGCATCGCATTGGCGATGAGCAGGCTGGCGATCAGTCCCCAGACGAGCTGCGGATTGGTGGCAAACAGCAGCGGCCCCGGCTGCAAGCCGTATTGCTGGAAGCCGGCCAGCATGATCGCCGCCGTCGCCGTCGTCGGCAGGCCAAGTGTCAGAAGCGGCACCAGCGTGCCGGCGGCCGACGCGTTGTTCGCTGCCTCGGGACCGGCCACGCCTTCGATCGCGCCATGGCCGAATTCCTCCGGATTCTTCGCCAGCCGCTTTTCGGTCGCATAGGAGAGGAAGGTGCCGATTTCGGCGCCGCCCGCCGGCATCGCGCCGATCGGGAAACCGATCAGCGTGCCGCGCAGCCAGGGCTTCCACGAGCGCGCCCAGTCCTCAGCGGTCATCCAGAGCGAACCCTTGACCGCCTCGACCTTCTCGGCGATCCGGTTGCCCTGCGCGGCGATATAAAGCGTCTCGCCGATCGCAAACATCGCCACGGCAAGCGTCGTCACCTCGACACCGTCGAGCAGGTCGGGAATGCCGAAGGACAGCCGCGCCTGCCCGGTCTGCTGGTCGATGCCGACCATGGCGAGCGCAAAACCGATAAACAGCGAGGTCAGCCCTCTCAATGCCGAATCGCCGAAGGCCGAGGAGACGGTGACGAAGGCAAGCACCATCAGCGCGAAATATTCGCGCGGCCCGAAGACCAGCGCCAGCTTGACGATATAGGGCGCGATGAAGGCAAGCCCGAGCGTGGCGATCAAGCCGGCGACGAAGGAGCCGATCGCCGCTGTCGCCAGCGCCGGTCCGCCACGCCCGGCGCGCGCCATCTTGTTGCCCTCGAGCGCGGTGACGATCGAGGCGCTTTCACCCGGCGTGTTGAGCAGGATCGAGGTCGTCGAACCGCCATACATGCCGCCGTAATAGATGCCGGCGAACATGATCAGCGAACCGCCGGGATCGAGCTTGTAGGTGACCGGCAACAGCAGCGCCACGGTGAGTGCCGGGCCGATGCCGGGAAGCACGCCGACGGCGGTGCCGAGCGTCACGCCGACCAGCGCATAAACCAGGTTCATCGGCTGCATCGCAACCAGGATACCCTGCCATAGGAATTCGAATGTGCTCATCTTGGTGTCCCAAGCGGCGTTCCCGACCATCCGATTTCGGGGTCAGGCGCCGCGCAAAATCAAAAGAGCTGACAGCGCGTCCGCGCGGTCAGAAGAACAGATGTTCGAGCGGGCCGGCGGGCAGCGTCAGTTGCAGCAGCTGCGAGAAGATTGCCCAGACGGCGAAGCTGAAGACGATGCCAAGCGGCAGCGAGATCCAGAGCTTGCGTTTGCCGAAGCCGCGTGCCGTCAGCGCGAAGAGGATGCCGGTCGCGATCGAGAAGCCGGCGACGCGCAAAAGCAGCATCTGGCCGGCAAGACCGGCGACGATCCAGATGACGGGTGCGACTTCCTGGCGGTCACGTTCCGGAAAATCGCCGCGCCAGGCTTCGAAGGCGGTCCAGATCCCGAGACAGAAGAGGCCGAACGCCACCACTTGCGGCACGGTCGCCGGACCGATGCGGTCGTACTGCGCAATGGTTTTCAGATGCAGGGCATCCCAGGCCATCACGCCGGCGACGACGAAGAGGAAAACGGCAATGATGAACGCCGCCCAATCAGGGCGGCGCTCGGTTGCCGAGGAGGTGTTATCCTCGCTCATTGAACAAGTCCGATATCTTTGAGAATGCCTTCAGTGGCGGAGACATCCTTCTCGAGCTGCGCCTTGAAGGCGTCGCCGGACAGATAGGTGTCGGCCCAGCCCTTGGTCTTCAAGGTTTCCTGCCAGGTGGCGGAGCTATGCAGCTTCTCGAAATCGGCGGTGACGCTTGCCACCTGCTCGGCCGACAGGCCGGGCGCAGCGGCAACCATGCGCCAGTTCTGGATGGTGACGTCGGTGCCGGCTTCCTTCAGCGTCGGGGCATCGACGCCGTCGATACGCTTGTCGCTCGATACGGCGAGAAGACGGAGCGTGCCGGATTTCACCTGCGATTCGAACTCGCTGTAGCTCGAGACGCCTGCTGTGACCTGGCCGCCGAGAATGGCGGCGAGCGCCTCACCGCCGCCGGAGAAGGCGACATAGTTGATCTTCGTCGGATCGACGCCGGAGGCCTTGGCGATCAGGCCGACCGTGATGTGGTCGGTACCGCCGGCCGAACCGCCGCCCCAGGAAACCGAACCCGGATCCTTCTTCAGCGCCGCGACCAGATCGGCCATGGTCTTGATCTCGGAAGAAGCGGGAACGACGACGGCTTCATATTCGCCGGTCAGGCGGGCGATCGGCGTAACGTCCTTGAGCGTCACCGGCGATTTGTTGGTGAGAATTGCGCCGACCATGACATAGCCGCCGACGATCAGCGAGTTCGGATTGCCGGCAGCCTGGCTGCTGAACTGTGCAAGGCCGATGGTGCCGCCGGCGCCCGGAACGTTCTGGACCTGCACGTTGCCGGAGATTTTCTCCTGCTGCAATGCGGTCTGCAGCGAACGGGCCGTCTGGTCCCAGCCGCCGCCCGGAGCGGCAGGCGCGATGATGGTGTAGTCGGCCGCATAGGCCGGCAGCGCGATGGTCGCGGCAAGAAGGGTTGCGATGAATGTATGCTTCACGATGTGTCCTCCGTGGGCGGCTGAGCAAACCGCCTGTTATTCTCCAGGGAATCGGGAGGAATGGCTGATCAGCGGACACAAATGTCCTGAATGACGAGCGGAATACCTCCCAAAGCTTCAGCTCTCCGCCTCCACGGAGAAGAAGTAGCCAAAGCGACCACAACAAGCTGTCATTTAGCTGACATCGGCGAGATATCCAGAAGCACAGGACACTTTTTTGCCGTAATTGGCGGGTGGCGGTCCAATTTCCGGTTTAAAGTAAACGGTTGCAAGCTGACATCTTCACTGCGCCCGCAGGACCTCGTTCCAGTGCGCAATCAGCCGTGCCCGTTTAACCTGGTCGAGATAGACCATCAGCCCGGGGCTGACCGGCACCGGCCGAAGTTGGGCGCCGAGCAGTTCCTG
The DNA here is from genome assembly GCF_030053135.1 of Rhizobium sp. BT04. NCBI lineage: Bacteria > Pseudomonadati > Pseudomonadota > Alphaproteobacteria > Hyphomicrobiales > Rhizobiaceae > Rhizobium > Rhizobium sp. BT04. The sequence continues at coordinate 2,274,160 of NZ_CP125652.1, forward strand.
CAGCGTATTGGCGGTATTTTCCCCCGCCACCTCGGGACTGACGGCCGGGATCTGCAGCTCGCGCGCCATGATCGTCTGCCCTTCCCTCGACATGAAGAAGGCGAGATAACGCCGCCCGAGTTCCGGCTCGGCGGCCGCCTGCGGCACCAGGCCGATCCGCGACATCACCACCGTATAATCCTTCGGCAGCACGATGCCGACATCCGGATAGCGTGAGGCCCAGTCGGCCGCATAGGAGCCGAGAATATTGTAGCCGAGCACGAAGCGCCCGTCGGCAACACGCTCGAGGATCGCCGAACTCGTCGAATAGAGCTTGACGCCGGCAGCCCCCATCGCCCCGATCACCGACCAGATGTCGCCGAATTGCTCCTGGTCACGCGCCATGAACAGAAAGCCGACCCCGGAGCGCTCGATATCGTAGGTGCTGATCCGGCCATAAACCGCATTGCCCTTGCGTTTCAGATAGTCGACGAATTCCGCCCGCGAACGCGGCACCGGCTCATGCGCAAAGCTCGGCTTGTGATAGACGAACACCGCCGGCTCGAAGGTCAGCGCATAGGCGGTGTTGCGCCAGTTCGCCCATTTCGGCCATGCCGCACTCATCGGCAGATTGCTGACCTGCGCATACCCATCGTTGGACAGCTTCACCTGCAGATCCATCGCCGAGGAAAAGGCGAAATCCGCCGTCTTGTTGCCGGCATCCGTCTCCTTGACGATCCGGTCGTAGATATCGCCAGTCAGCATGTCTTCGTATTTGACCGCAACGTCGGGATTGGCCTCCTGGAAACCCCGGATCATCGGCTGCGCCAACGGTTCGTCAAGCGAGGAATAAACCGTCAGCACCGCCGCATCGGCATTGCCCGACTTTGCCGGATAAAAGGTCTGATCGGCGAGCGCAAAGCCCGGCCAGAACGCCAGCAGCAAGATGAAAACTCTCCTCATGTCGCAACAATGCCTGAGCATGCCGGGAGGAGCAACCGGATCTAGAGCCTTTCCGGGTTAGATTGCGGCATTCTGCCGGAGCAGGTTTTCGTCAGGGCAGAGGCGATTGGCGAAGGGCATACCCCCAGGTACGTCCGAGCCGATCGCCTTTGATCCTGGCGGAAAGATGCCCGGCCCTTCGGGTTGGCTGAAACGGGCCGCCTGCTCGACCGGCCGGCTTGGCCGTAGAGCTGGGCTACGACACGCGCCGGCCGGTCGACCATCCGACTCCGTTTGAGCCAACAGAATGCTGCAATCTAACCCGGAAAGGCTCTAGGCAATGACCCACTCCATCAGCGCATTTTGCGCATGGAGCAGAAAGGCCTTGGCGGCGCGGCTTTGGCAGCACGGATGCTCCATCGCTTCGGCCGTCACCTCCTCGCCGCGCCTGACCGGCGGGCATGGCAGGAAGATCGCATCCTCCGACAAACGATCGAGCACATCGGCGCCGATCCGGTAGCTGGCAAGCGCCTCCGAGGCGGCATCGCCCGGCCATGAATCGGTGATGACGATGTCGGCATCCAGTAACTCGCCCATATCGGTGCTCACGCGAAAACGCCTGTTGCGCAGCGCGGCATCACTGATATGCCAGCGTTCGGGAAAGACTTGCACCACCTCGATCGGCAATGCGATCGACGCTTCGACCCAGGAGCGCAGGATATTTGCGTCCGCCGCCACGCCAACGACCTTCAACCTGTCGATCGAGCCCCGCCGGCTGTTGATATAGGCAAGGTCGCCGAGCGTCTCGCAAGGGTGGTTGGAGCGTGTGCGCGCATTGATGACAGGCACCGGCGAGGCTGCCGCCACTGCCTTCAATGTCGCAAGCTCTTTCGTGCGGATCACCAGCATGTCGAACCAGTTGCCGAGATAACCCGCAAGATCACCGGTCTCCTCCCTGACATTGAAGCCGATCGGCACATGCGCGCAGATACCGCCCATCGCCTGGATGCCGAGATCGAAGGCGCTCGTATTGCGCCAGCCACCATCGTCGGCAATCAGCGCGACGCGTTTGCCCGCAAGGCTCTGCGGCATGGCGCGCTCAGCCCAGGCTTTGGCAAGCTCGCCGGCACGCGCGACAATCGATCGAAGCCCGGCCTCCGAAATATCGTGAAACTCCAGAAAATTGCGGGCCGAACCGGTCATCCAAAATCTCCATGGCGCATGAACGTCGCCACAATAACCGGCGCCGGCCTGACAGCAACCGCGAATCACCTCCATACGGTGCTGCATATCCCTCACGATCGTCTTCCAAGCGATGCATTGGGTCCGGTTCACGCCCCAACCGATCGACAGCTACTTCTCTAATGCCGATCTTGAAGCATCTCCCGAAGAAATATCCCTTCTCTTTCTCCGATTAGAATCGTCCTTTCATCACAAAGGATTAGCGCTGAAGGCCATCCTTCACCCATTCAGAGTATTGATGAAGATCGGCGACGATATATGGTCGCGCTGCCGTGTCAAAACGTCGAATCCTCCAGAATTTCTATTCAGGGGGCGACTCTACGCGACAAAAACTCTATAAAAAGCTGGACTAAACTGGGAAGATCCTGGGAGGGGTCATGGAACGACGACTGAGCGCTATTCTTGCTGCGGATGTCGTCGGCTACAGCCGACTGATGGGCATCGATGAGTCAGGCACGCTGCAGGCTCTGAACCGCCATCGCTGCGAGCTGGTCGACATTCGTATCTCGGATTACAAGGGCCGGATCGTCAAACTCACCGGCGACGGCATACTTGCCGAATTCCAGAGTGTGGTGAACGCGGTCGCCTGCGCCGCCGAAATCCAGCGCAGCATGGCGGCCCGCAACGAGAGCGTGCCCAAGGACGAGCGCGTCGAATTCCGCATCGGCATCAATCTCGGCGACGTCGTGGTCGAGAATGGCGACATATTCGGCGATGGTGTCAATCTCGCCGCCAGACTCGAGCGTATCGCAGCGCCCGGCGGCATCGCCGTGTCCGCCTCGGTGCGCGATCAGGTCGGCTCGCGCCTCAATCTCGGCTTCGAATTCATCGGCGAACATACGTTGAAGAACATCCGGCAGCCGGTACAGGTCTATACCGTCACCCTGGCGCCGCCCTCCTCAGCCAGGTTGGTCGCACAGAACCGCAATACCTGCTTCATCGCGGTGCTGCCCTTCACCAATATGAGCGGCGATGCCGACCAGGATTATTTCTCCGACGGCATTACCGAAGACATCATCACCGATCTCTCCAAGATCTCCAGCCTGCACGTTGTGCCGCGCAACACCATCTTCACCTATAAGGGCATATCGGTGAAGGTGAAACGGCTCGCCCAGGAACTTGGTGTGCGCTACGTGCTCGAGGGAAGTGTGCGCATCTTCGGCAATCGCGTGCGCATTTCCGGCCAGCTGATCGACACCGCCAACGGCGACCATCTCTGGGCCGAGCGCTACGACCGCGACCTCACGGACATCTTCGCCATCCAGGACGAGATCACCCATGCGATCGTCGGCCAGTTGAAGGTGCGTCTGCTGCCGGAAGAAAAGAAGGCGATCGCCACTGAGCCGACCGCCAATGTCGAGGCCTATACCTATTATCTCCGGGGCCGCCAGCTCTCCCACACCTGGACAAAATCCTATCTGCAGCTCGCCAGGCGCATGTTCTGCAAGGCGGTGGAGCTCGATCCGGATTATGCCCGCGCCTATGCCGGTATTGCAGATTGCGACGCGGCGATCCGCGATTGGGCCCCTGACGACGTGCCGCTGCGGCGCATCCTCGACATGAGCGCCCGCGCGCTCGCGCTTGATCCCGACCTTCCCGAGGCCCACGCCTCTCATGGTCTCGCCCTGCATCAGAGCGGCTTTGACGACAGGGCGGCGGCGGCCTTCGAACGTGCCTTGGCGCTCGACCCGAACCTCTTCGAGGCGAATTTCCATTATGCCCGGTTCTTCTTCATGCACGGCAACTTTGCCGAATCGGTTCAATATTTCACCCGCGCCGCCGAGATCCGCCCCGACGATTACGTCTCGCCGATCCATCTGATGTCTGCCTATCGCTCGCTCGGCCGTCTGCTGGATACGGAAAACTGGGCGCGCCTCGGCCTGCTGCGCGCCGAACGCGCGCTGAACCTCAATCCGGAAAATTCCGGCCCCGCCCATCGCGGCGCGCTGGCGCTTGCCCATATGGGCGATGTGACGAGAGCACGCCATTGGGCCGCCCGTGCGATCGCCATCGATCCCGACGACATCGTCGCGCAGTATAATCTCGCCTGTGTCTATTCCGTCCTCGGCGATGTCGATGAGGCGATCGATCTCTTGCAGAAGCTGCTGCCGAACAGCTCCGTCTACCATATCAAATGGTTCAATAACGATTCCGATCTCGACAATATCCGCGACGATCCCCGCTTCCAGCAACTCCTCACCGCCGCAATGACGCAGCGTGAACGGGTCGAAAGGACCGGCAGCTAAAGCGCCTTTTCACGGCGCCGTTCACCCATTCCGGAAAATCGCTGTGACATCAGATCGGCACCTCTGTAAGCTCGCTGAAAAACAGGGGAACCATCCGTGCGTATTCTGCTCACCGAAGACAATATCGCGCTGGCCGACGGCCTGTCGGCGATCTTGCGCGGTACGGGCCATGCCGTCGATGTCGTCCATGACGGCGCATCCGCCAATGCGGTCATCGCCGCGGAAAATTTCGATCTTGTCATTCTCGACCTCAACCTGCCCGAGATGGACGGGCTCGACGTACTGCGCGCCATGCGCGCCCGGCAGAACCAGGCAGCCGTCCTCATCCTGACGGCACGCGGCACGCCGGAAGAACGGGTGAAAGGTCTCGATCTCGGCGCCGACGATTATCTGATCAAACCCTTCGACATCGCCGAATTCGAGGCCCGCGTGCGCGTGCTTCTGCGCCGCCAGGCCGGGCTGCGTTCGGCGACCGTCGGCTTCGGCGGCATCTCCTTCGACCTCAACTCCCGCACCTTTTCATCAGGCGCGACACCCCTCGATATTCCCGCCCGCGAGCTTGGGTTGCTCGAAATCCTGTTCATGCGGGCCGGCAAGGTCGTCGCCAAGGAAGCGATCATCCAGTCGCTGACGGCCTTCGACGACGACATTTCAGCCAATGCCATCGAGCAATATGTCAGCCGCCTGAGGAAACGCCTCTCGCCGCACGGCCTGACGGTCAAGACCGCCCGCGGCATCGGCTATTATCTCGACAAGCTGCCCGAGGCCTCATGAAAGCCGCCTATTCCCTCAGGCGCCGGCTGCTCTTCTGGCTGCTCGTCTCCACCGCCGTGATCGGCACGCTGGCGCTCGCAGACACCTATCGCGAGGCCGTCCAGACCTCGAACATCGTCTCCGACCGCGTGCTTGCCGGCTCCGCGCTGGCGATCGCCGAACGCGTCGTCGTCGCCGAGGACGGCACTTTGCAGGTCGACATTCCCTATGTCGCGCTTGAAATGCTGACCTCGGCCGCCCAGGACCGCGTCTTCTACCGCGTCGACGGGCCGCCGGGCCAATTCATCACCGGCTACCAGTCGCTGCCGGTCCTGAAAAAGACGCCCCCCAATGCCGCCGCCTTCGCCGACGACACCTTCCGCGGCGAGCCGATCCGCGTCGCCACCCTCGAACGCTCCGCCTCGACAGGCATCCGCTCCGTGCCCTTCGTGGTGACAGTCGCCGAAACCACCATCGCCCGCCGCCAGCTGGCGCGGGCGATCCTCATTCGCTCGGCGCTGCGTCTCGCCTTCATGATCGCGGGTGCGGCCGTCATCGTCTGGATCTCGGTCACGGTCGCTCTGCGCCCGCTCTATAAGCTCGGCGACGCCATCGGCGAACGCAGCCCCGATGACCTGCATCCGATCGAAGAGATCGTGCCGAGCGAGGTCGAGCCGCTTGTGGATACAGTGAATTCCTTCATGGTCCGCCTGCAATCGGCGCTCGATGCGCTGCGCCATTTCACCGGCAATGCCAGCCATCAGCTGCGCACGCCGCTGGCGATCATCCGCACCCAGCTTGCCCTCTCCGCCCGCGCCGGCTCGCTTGACGAGGCGCAGGCGGCAGCGCTGAAGGGCGACCAGGCCGTGGCGCATGCCGAGCGCATCCTCGCCCAGCTGCTGCTGATGGCAAAGATCGACGCTGCCACCGCCAAGGAAGCGCTGACCGCGTCTGCCATCGATCTCACCGCCATCGCCCAGGAAATCACCGGTGAGCAGATCCCGACGGCTGCCGTCGCCGGCATTGATCTCGGCTTCGAGGGCGAGAGCCCGGCGATGATCCGCGCCGAGCCGCTGCTGATCGGCGAAATGCTGCGCAACCTTGCCGGAAATGCCATCGCCTATGCCGGCGAGGGGGCCGAGGTCACCGTCCGCATCATCGCAGCATCAGAGACGATCCGCCTCGAAGTCGAGGACAACGGCCCCGGCATACCACGCAACAAGCTGGAGGCGGTGCGGGGGCGTTTTTCGCGCGGCAACGAAACAGGTGCGCCCGGCGCCGGCCTCGGCCTGCCGATCGTCGAAGAAATCGCCAATCTGTTCAATGCCGACCTGACGCTGGAGCCGGGGCCGAACGGCAAGGGCCTGAAGGCGGCCGTCACTTTCGCCAAGTCGGCGTAAAAGCTTCAACCCTCCTTGCTTTCTCTCGCTGCATTGCACACACTGATTTTGGGAACAGCAAGCCGCACGACGATGCGCGCCGGATAAAAAGAGAAATATGTCGATCAAAGCCAGCATCTATCATCTGACCCACTACACTTATGACAAGCCGGTCCGCCTCGGTCCCCAGATCATCCGGCTGAAACCGGCCTCGCATTCGAAGACACGGGTGCTCAGCCACTCGCTGAAGGTCACGCCCTCCAACCATTTCGTCAACCTGCAGCAAGACCCTTACGGCAATTACCTCGCCCGCTACGTCTTTCCGGATCCGGTGACGGAGTTCAAGATCGAAGTCGATCTCGTCGCCGACATGACGGTCTATAATCCCTTCGACTTCTTCGTCGAGGAAGAGGCGACCAAGTGGCCGTTCGGATACCCTGAAACGATCCAGGAGGATCTGTCGATCTACATGACGCCGGAGCCGGCCGGTCCGCGCTTGAAGGCGCTGCTTCCGACGCTCGACTGGTCGCCCGGCCAGCCGACGGTCGATATGGTCGTCGGCCTCAATGCCCGCCTGCAGCGGCAGATCGGCTACGTCATCCGCCTGGAAACCGGCGTGCAGACACCGGAGGAAACCCTGGAAAGCGCCAAGGGCTCCTGCCGCGACACCAGCTGGCTGCTCGTCCAGATCCTTCGTCATCTCGGCCTGGCCGCCCGCTTCGTCTCCGGCTATCTCATCCAGCTGACGCCTGATCTGAAGGCGCTCGACGGCCCCTCCGGCACCGAAGTCGATTTCACCGACCTGCATGCCTGGGCGGAGGTCTATCTGCCCGGCGCCGGCTGGGTCGGCCTCGATCCGACCTCGGGCCTCTTGACCGGCGAAAGCCATATCCCGCTGGCCGCCACGCCGCATTACCGCAACGCCGCGCCGATCTCCGGCGGCTATTTCGGCGAGGCCGAAACCGAATTCGCCTTCGACATGAAGGTCTCGCGCGTCGCCGAACATCCGCGCATCACCAAGCCCTTCTCCGATGAAAGTTGGGACGAACTCAACGAACTCGGCGAGAAGGTCGATCGCGTCCTCGAAGCCGAGGACGTGCATCTGACGATGGGCGGCGAGCCGACCTTCGTTTCGATCGACGATTTCCAGTCCGAGGAATGGAACACCGCCGCCGTCGGCCCGACCAAGCGCGAAAAGGCAGACAGCCTGATCCGCCGGCTGCAGGAACGCTTCGCCCCCGGCGGCTTCCTGCATTACGGCCAGGGCAAATGGTATCCGGGTGAAAGCCTGCCGCGCTGGACCTTCTCGCTCTACTGGCGCCGCGACGGCAAACCCATCTGGCAGAACCTTGATCTGGTGGCCGCCGAAGGCAAGGATACCGGCGTTGCGGCCGAGGATGCCGAGAAGCTCCTGACGGCGATCGCAAAAGAGCTGGCAATCAAGCCTGAGATGGTGCAGCCGGCCTATGAGGATACTGCCGACTGGATCATCAAAGAGGGCAATCTTCCCGAAAACGTCGATCCGTCGAATTCGAAACTGAAGGATCCCGAGGAACGCAACCGCATCGCCCGCGTTTTCGATCGCGGTCTCACCGTCCCCACGGGTTACATCCTTCCGGTCCAGGCATGGAACGCCAAGGCGGCTGAAGCCCGGGTCTGGGTCAGCGAGAAATGGCGCACCCGCCGCGGCAAGATCTTCCTCGTTCCGGGTGACAGCCCGATCGGTTACCGCCTGCCGCTCGGCACGCTGCCCTATGTCCCCCCGGCACGTTACCCCTATATCCACCCCGCCGATCCGACCATCCCGCGTCAACCGCTGCCCGATGTCTTCGTACCGGCCGGCCGCGCCATGCCGGAAGCCTCCTTCCACGCCGACGAGAACCATCGCGGCCGAATCGAACAGACGCTCGGCGACATCGGCGGCGCCGTGCGCACCGCCATGTCGGTCGAGCCGCGCGACGGCAGGCTCTGCGTCTTCATGCCGCCGGTCGAGCGCATCGAGGATTATCTCGAGCTGATCGCCGCCGCCGAAAACGCCGCCGCCGAGCTCAAGCTTGCCGTCCACATCGAAGGTTACCCGCCGCCGCAGGACGAACGCATCAACGTCATCCGCGTCGCCCCGGATCCCGGCGTCATCGAGGTCAACATCCATCCGGCCTCGAACTGGAAGGAATGCGTCGACATCACCACGGCGATCTACGAGGAGGCGCGCGCCACCCGGCTCGGGGCCGACAAATTCATGATCGACGGCCGCCACACCGGCACCGGCGGCGGCAACCATGTCGTCGTCGGCAGCGCCAATCCGAACAACAGCCCCTTCCTGCGCCGTCCCGATCTCCTGAAGAGCACCGTCCTCCACTGGCAGCGCCACCCCTCGCTCTCCTACCTCTTCTCCGGCATGTTCATCGGCCCGACCAGCCAGGCGCCGCGCATCGACGAGGCTCGTCACGACAGCTTGTACGAGCTGGAGATCGCCATGGCGCAGATCGCTGCCCCCGGCCGCGGCCAGCAACCGCTGCCCTGGCTCGTCGACCGCCTGTTCCGCAATCTGTTGACCGATGTCACCGGCAATACCCACCGCGCCGAGATCTGCATCGACAAGCTGTTCTCGCCCGACGGCCCGACCGGACGGCTCGGTCTGATCGAGTTTCGCGGCTTCGAAATGCCGCCGAACGCGCGGATGTCGCTTGCCCAGCAATTGCTGGTGCGTGCGCTGATTGCCCGCTTCTGGATCAACCCGGTCGACGGCAAATTCGTCCGCTGGGGCACGACCCTGCACGACCGTTTCATGCTGCCGCATTTCGTCTGGGCCGATTTCCTCGACGTGCTTGCCGACCTCCGCGAAAGCGGCTTCGATCTCAGCCCGGAATGGTTCAAGGCCCAGCTCGAATTCCGCTTCCCCTTCTGCGGCGAGGTCGAATACGAGGGCTCGAAGCTCGAATTGCGCCAGGCGCTGGAGCCTTGGCATGTCATGGGCGAGGAAGGCGCGCCGGGCGGCACGGTGCGCTACGTCGACAGCTCCGTCGAGCGCCTTCAGGTCCGGCTCGAAACCAGCAATACGGCGCGCTACACCGTCACCTGCAATGGCCGCATGCTGCCGCTGACGCCGACCGGCACGTCGGGTGTGTCGGTCGCCGGCGTCCGTTACAAGGCATGGCAGCCGGCCTCCGGCCTGCATCCCGTCCTGCCGATCAACACACCTTTGACTTTTGACATTTATGATACATGGTCGAAGCGTTCGATCGGCGGCTGCATCTATCATGTTGCCCATCCGGGCGGCCGGACCTATGACACCTTCCCGGTCAACGGCAACGAGGCGGAAGCAAGGCGGCTCGCCCGCTTCGAGCCGTGGGGACATACGGCAGGCGGGTATATCCCGCGCGCCGAAACGGGTTCGCTTGAATTCCCGCTGACGCTGGATCTGCGGCGGCCCGCCGGAATTTAAGGCCTCGGGTGAGGCTGAGGTTAAGGCCGGGGGTTTAAGGCTTGGGTTTTGATGGGTAAGAGGCCGGCAGTTGAGCGCAGGGGAGAGGCAGAGGACCGCATCGGCAAGGATGCGGCCTTCGACTATGCGCCGATTCCTGGCATCGCCGACGAGATGGTCGACAATAAAGGCGTCGTCCGCCCGGTCTGGCAGCGTTTCCTCTCGCATCTCGGCGTAATGCCGGAAAAGGATCTCGCCGAACGTTTCGCCCGCGCCGACCGCTACCTGCGCGATGCCGGCGTCTTCTACCGCGCCTACGGCAGCAAGGGCACCGGTGAACGCGCCTGGCCGATCTCGCATATCCCGGTGCTGATCGACGAGCGTGAATGGCAGACGCTTTCGGCGGGCCTCGTCCAGCGCGCCGACCTGCTGGAGGCGATCGTCGCCGATATCTACGGCGCCAACCGGCTGGTGGAAGAAGGGGTGCTGCCGCCGGCGCTGATTGCCGCCAATCCCGAATTCCAGCGCCCGCTCACCGGCATCCGGCCGGCCTCCGGCCACTATCTGCATTTCTGCGCCTTCGAGATCGGCCGCGGGCCCGATGGCAATTGGTGGGTGCTGGCCGACCGGACGCAGGCGCCGTCAGGCGCCGGTTTCGCACTGGAAAACCGCGTCGCCACGACCCGCGCCTTCTCGGATATCTACGCCGAAACCCCCGTCCATCGCCTCGCCTCCTTCTTCGGCGCCTTCCGCGACGCGCTGCAGGGCATGAAACATTCGGGCGACGACCGCATCGCCGTGCTGACGCCGGGGCCGGCCAACGAGACCTATTACGAGCACGCCTACATCGCCCGTTATCTCGGCTTCATGCTGCTCGAGGGCGAGGACCTCACCGTCGTCAAGGGCCGCGTCATGGTGCGCACCGTCGCCGGCCTGAAGCCGATCGGCGTGCTCTGGCGCCGCCTCGATTCGGCCTTTGCCGACCCGCTGGAACTGAACCAGAATTCGCATATCGGCACGCCCGGCCTCGTCGAAGCGTTGCGCGCCGAAAGCGTCACCATCGTCAATGCGCTCGGTACCGGGGTTCTCGAGACCCGGGCGCTTCTGGCCTTCATGCCGACCATCTGTCGCCGTTTGTTGGGGCAGGATCTGCAACTGCCTTCGATCGCCACCTGGTGGTGCGGCCAGAAGGAAGAGCGCGAGCACGTCGCAAAGAATATCGAGAAGATGGTGATCGGCCCGGCCTATTCCCGAGCCCCCTTCTTCGACGACAACGGCGAATCCGTGCTCGGCGCGTCGCTGCGCGCGACCGCCAAGGATTCCATTACCGATTGGCTGCGTTCGGACGGCCCGAAACTTGTGGGACAGGAGGTCGTGACGCTCTCGACGACGCCGGCCTGGGTGGACGGCAAGCTCGTGCCGCGGCCGATGTCGCTGCGCGTCTTCGCCGCCCGCACGGCAAACGGCTGGCAGATCATGCCCGGCGGTTTTGCCCGCATCGGCTCGGGCGCCGATGTCGCGGCGATCGCCATGCAGTCGGGCGGAGCCGCCGCCGACGTCTGGATCGTCAGCGACAAGCCGGTCGAGCGCCACACGCTGCTGCCGGCTGAGGGCAGCTTCACCCGCAACATGCCGGGCAGCCTGCCGAGCCGGGCGGCCGACAACCTGTTCTGGCTCGGCCGCTATATCGAGCGCGCCGAGGGGGCCCTGCGCATCCTGCGCGCCTGGCATGCACGTTTCGCCGAAGCCGCCGATCCGAGCCAGCCGCTGCTCGCCGACGTCTCCGAATATCTCGCGGCCGTCGATATCGATACCGCCGAACCCGTGCCGGAAAGGCTCCTGCGCAACATCGACAGCGCCGTTTATTCGGCGAGCAATATTCGCGACCGTTTCTCGCCGGACGGCTGGCTGGCGCTCAACGATCTCGCCAAGACCGCCCGCCGCTTCCACGTCAGCGTCTCTGCCGGCGACGACGCCAGCCACGCAATGACGATCCTTCTGCGCAAGCTCGCGGGTTTCGCCGGCCTCGTGCACGAAAACATGTACCGTTTCATGGGCTGGCGCTTCCTCTCGCTCGGCCGCTACATCGAGCGCGGCCTGCATATGACCCGGCTGCTCGGCCACATGTCCGGCCCGGAAGCGCCCGACGGCGCGCTCGACATGCTGCTCGAGATCGGCGACAGCGTCATGACCCACCGCCGCCGCTACAACGTCAACACGGCCCGGCTGACCGTCACCGACTTGCTGGCGCTCGATCCCCTCAACCCCCGCTCCGTGCTCTTCCAGGTGAACGAGATCCATCACGAGGTCGAACAGCTGCCGAATGCCCTGATCAATGGCCAGATGTCGCCCTTTTATCGCGAGGCGATGCGGCTCCATTCCGGTCTGGCGGTGATGACGCCGGAGGGCATGGGGGTCGAGGTCTATCAACGGCTCGAACGGGAATTGGAACAGCTTTCCGATCTGCTCGCCCAGACCTATCTCGGGTGACATCAATGCTCTACGATCTCACTCTCCGCATGGGTTACAGCTACGATGTGCCGGCCTCCGGCGCCCGCCACATCATGCGCTTGATGCCGCTGTCGCTGACCAACCGACAACGCCTGGTGGCCGGCTCGATCACCATTTCCCCGACGCCGGACGAGCAGTCGCATTTCGTCGATTTCTTCGATCATCCCGCCACCTCGTTCATGCTGCGCGCGCCGCACGAGACGCTCGACATTCGCATGCAGGCCCGCGTGCAGGTGGAAAGCCAGCCGATCGCCGCCGATTTCTCGCCGCTGCTTGCCGATCTGCCGGAGGAGATATCCGGCATCTGGTCGCTGGCGCCGGATTCGCCGCATCACTTCCTCGGCGACAGCCCGCGCCTGGTTCAAGCGCGCGAGATCAGCGACTATGCCCGAAGCTGCGCCGTGCCCGGTCTGACGGCGATGCAGATCGCCCATGCGCTCTGCGCCCGCATCAACAAGGACTTCACCTACGACCCCGAGGCGACGACGGTGGACACGACGCCGCTCGAAGCGTTCAGGCTGAAACGCGGCGTCTGCCAGGATTTCACTCACATCATGATCCTGGCGCTCCGAAGCCTCGGCATTCCGGCCGGCTATGTCTCCGGTTTCCTGCGCACCATCCCGCCACCGGGCAAGGAACGGCTGGAAGGGGCTGATGCCATGCATGCCTGGGTCAGGATTTGGTGCGGCGAAACGATCGGCTGGATCGAGCTGGACCCGACCAACGACATCCCCGCCGGCACCGACCACATCGTCGTCGCCTATGGCCGGGACTATTCCGACGTCGTTCCCGTGATAGGCGTATTGAAAAGCTATGGCGGCCAGCGCGCCGTCCAGGCGGTCGACGTGATCCCGCTGAAATAATCCCAAAACTGGAAAAATCCGCCGATTCGTTAGAATTGAATGGACGCCGTAAGGACGGCGTAAAGAAGTAGCGATGCCTAATGTAACCCACAGGGTCCATTTCGGGTGAACATGATGAGCACCTCCTCTTTGCATCCCTGCCTGCGTCGCATGTTGCGCGACCGTGGCGGCAATTTCGGCATGATGACGGCTATCCTGCTGCCCGTTCTTTTCGGTGCAGCCGGCATGGCGATCCAGGTCGGCGATATGCTGCTGTCGAAACAGCAGTTGCAGGAAGCCGCTGATTCGGCGGCGCTCGCCACCGCCACCGCGCTGGCGAACGGCACGATCTCAACCGCTGAGGCCGAAACGTTTGCACGGAATTTCGTCGCGGGGCAGATGGCGAACTATCTGCAGAGCGGCACCGATATCAAGAGCTCGACGGGTGTGAATGTCCAAACAACGACATCGGGCAAATCGACATCCTACCAGGTAACGGTTTCGCCGAGTTACGACCTCACGGTCAATCCGCTGATGCAGGCGGTTGGCTTCAAGACACAGCATCTCTCGACCTCTGGCACGACGGTCGGTGGTCACTCACAGACCCAAGGCTCGATCTCTATGTTCCTCGCACTCGATAAATCGGGGTCGATGGGAGAGCCTACCGCCACCGTCACGACGGAATCATACACCTATAAATGCAACCCTCACCTCAACCAAAACGGTAAGACGACAATCTACGACACCTGCACCGGCACGCGTACGCGTTATTATACAAAAATAGAAGCACTGAAGCTCGCTGCCGGCAATCTTTTTGATCAGCTCAATAGCGCGGATCCCAATGCCGAATATGTGCGCACAGGCGCGGTATCCTACGATCTCGTTGAGTACACGCCGAGTAAGCTCGCTTGGGGAACCACCGCTGTCACGAGCTATGTCAACGCGCTTCAGTCGGGAGGTGGCACGAATTCAAGCGGCGCAGTGAACACGGCTTACACGTCTCTCACCGCCAAGAACGCCGCGGGCAATGACGCCGAAGACGCCGCCCACCTGCAGAAGACCGGGCAAGTGCCCAAGAAGTACATCGTGTTTATGACGGACGGCGACAATAACAATGATAGCAGCGGCGGCCGTTCCTACGACACCGCGACGAAGAAGACATGCGACGACGCGAAATCTAAAGGCATTGAAATCTATACGATTGCCTTTATGGCACCCGCAGGCGGACAGGCGCTGTTGCATTATTGCGCCTCAGACGACTCCCATTATTTCCAGGCTGAAAAAATGGAAGACCTCCTTGCGGCCTTTCAGGCGATCGGTGCGAAAGCCTCCGCTCAGCTGACACGTCTGACGAACTGAGCATACCGCTGCGAAAAAGGGCAAAGGAAAAGCCGCGCCGGAACAAACCGGCGCGGCTTTTCGTTATCGCTGTCCCACGCATCAGATCGGGAAAAGTGATTGTAATCAATCTCCTCGAACCCGCTGATTATGAAGGTTTCGCAAATTATTCGTTTGTCCAAATCCCTTGTTGCAAGTGCTTACTAACGATGCATAAACTGTCGCTGACACACGCGACAAATCGATTAAATCAGGCATAACATCCTGAAACCAAATTAAAATTGGCGAGATCAGACCATGAATACCGTTTCCAAGCCGGTTATCCCCTCTCCCGCTCCCCGCAGTTCAAGGCCGGAAATTCTCGCCGAAGAAATCATCGAACGCCTGACCTACCGCATCGGCAAGGACGCCAAGGTGGCAAAGCCGCATGACTGGCTGACGGCGACGATCCTGGTGGTCCGCGACCGCATCATCGATCGGTGGATGGCCTCCACCCGCGAGGTTTATGCAACCGGCGCCAAGCGCGTCTATTATCTTTCCCTCGAATTCCTGATCGGCCGCCTGATGCGCGACGCCGTCTCGAACCTCGGCCTGATGGAAGAGGTACGCGATGCGCTTGCCTCGCTCGGCGTCGACGTCAATGTGATCGCCGGTCTTGAGCCGGATGCCGCGCTCGGCAATGGCGGCCTCGGCCGCCTGGCCGCCTGTTTCATGGAAAGCATGGCAACCGTCGACGTTCCGGCCTATGGCTACGGCATCCGCTATGTCCACGGCCTGTTCCGCCAGCAGATGGCCGACGGCTGGCAGGTGGAGCTGCCGGAGAACTGGCTGGCCCACGGCAATCCCTGGGAGTTCGAGCGCCGCGAGAGTTCCTATGAAATCGGCTTCGGTGGCGCCGTCGAATTCGTCACCACCCATGACGATCAGCCGCGCTACGTTTGGAAGCCGGCCGAGCGCGTCATTGCCGCCGCCTTCGACACACCGGCCGTCGGCTGGCGCGGCAAGCGCGTCAACACGCTACGCCTCTGGTCGGCGCAGCCGATCGATCCGATCCTGCTCGATGCCTTCAACGCCGGCGACCACATCGGCGCGCTGCGCGAAAGCAACAAGGCCGAAAGCCTGACCCGGGTTCTCTACCCCGCCGACGCCACGCCTGCGGGCCAGGAGTTGCGTCTACGCCAGGAGTTCTTCTTCTCGTCGGCCTCGCTGCAGGATATCCTTCGCCGCCATCTGCAGCAATATGACGATTTCACCTCGTTGCCTGATAAGGTGGCGATCCAGCTGAACGACACCCATCCCGCGGTCGCGGTCGCCGAACTCGTGCGCCTGCTCTGTGACGTACACGGCATGGATTTCGACCAGGCCTGGGACATCACCCGCCGCACCTTCTCCTACACCAACCACACGCTTCTGCCCGAAGCGCTGGAAAGCTGGCCGGTGCCGTTGTTCGAGCGCCTGCTGCCGCGCCACATGCAGATCGTCTACGCGATCAACGCCAAGATCCTGATCGATGCCCGCAAGGGCAAGAATTTCTCCGATGGGGAAATCCGCTCGATCTCGCTGATCGACGAAAGCGGCGATCGCCGCGTGCGCATGGGCAACCTCGCCTTCGTCGGCTCGCACTCGATCAACGGCGTCTCGGCGCTGCACACCGACCTGATGAAGGTCACGGTTTTTGCCGACCTGCACAAGCTCTATCCCGATCGCATCAACAACAAGACCAACGGCATCACGCCACGCCGCTGGCTGCAGCAATGCAATCCCGGTCTCACCGGCCTGATCCGCGAGGCGATCGGCGACGAATTCCTTGACGATGCCGAGAAGCTGACGCCGCTCGACAAGTTCGCCTCCGACCCGACCTTCCAGCAGAAATTCGCTGCGGTGAAGCGCGCCAACAAGGTGGCGCTCTCCAATCTCGTCGCCAGCCGCATGGGCGTCAAGCTTGATCCCTCGGCGATGTTCGACATCCAGATCAAGCGCATCCACGAATACAAGCGCCAGTTGCTGAACATTATCGAGGCCGTCGCGCTCTATGACCAAATCCGCTCGCATCCCGAGCTCGACTGGGTGCCGCGCGTCAAGCTCTTCGCCGGCAAAGCGGCGCCGAGTTATTACAATGCCAAGCTGATCATCAAGCTGATCAACGACGTCGCCCGCACGATCAACAACGACCCGTCGGTCCGCGGCCTGCTGAAGGTCGTCTTCGTGCCGAACTATAACGTCTCGCTCGCCGAAGTTATGGTTCCGGCCGCCGACCTCTCCGAGCAGATCTCGACCGCCGGCATGGAAGCATCCGGCACCGGCAACATGAAGTTCGGCCTCAACGGCGCGCTGACGATCGGCACGCTCGACGGCGCCAATGTCGAGATGCGCGACAATGTCGGCGAGGACAACATCGTC
The DNA here is from genome assembly GCF_030053135.1 of Rhizobium sp. BT04. Lineage (NCBI taxonomy): Bacteria > Pseudomonadati > Pseudomonadota > Alphaproteobacteria > Hyphomicrobiales > Rhizobiaceae > Rhizobium > Rhizobium sp. BT04. Next base: position 2,291,216 of record NZ_CP125652.1, read on the forward strand.
ATCTTCGGCCTCAAGGCCGACGAGGTGTCGAAGGTCCGCAGCGACGGCCACAACCCCCGCGCCATCATCGAGGGGTCGCGCGAACTCGCGCAGGCGCTCGCCGCCATCGGCTCCGGCGTCTTCTCGCCCGATGACCGCAATCGCTACACGGCGCTGATCGACGGCATCTATTCGCATGACTGGTTCATGGTCGCCGCCGATTTCGACGCCTACGCCCAGGCTCAGCGCGAAGTCGACCAGATCTGGACCAACCAGTCCGCCTGGTACACCAAGACGATCAACAATACGGCGCGGATGGGCTGGTTCTCTTCCGACCGTACGATCAGGCAATATGCAGACGAAATCTGGAGAGCCGGATGAAAACGCCGAAAACCGTCCCTGAAGTAAAGCTTTCCTGGGAAATTTCGGCAGATGAAATCGCGGCGATCCTTGCCGGCTCGCATTCCAATCCCTTTGCCGTCCTCGGTGTGCACCAGGCCGGCGACGCCTTCGTCGCCCGCTGTTTCATTCCGGGCGCAGAGGAAGTGACCGCCATGACGCTCGACGGCGGCGTCATCGGTGAGCTGAAACAGCTCCATGCCGACGGCGTCTTCGCCGGCCCGGTTTCCCTCGTAAAGCTCCAGCCGGTGCGTTACCGCGCCCGGCGTGGCGATGCCGAATGGGCTGTTACCGACCCCTACAGCTTCGGTCCGGTACTCGGGCCGATGGACGATTATTTTGCCCGTGAGGGCTCGGACCTGCGCCTGTTCGACAAGATGGGCGCCCACCTCATCAAGCATGACGGCGCCCAGGGCATCCATTTCGCCGTCTGGGCCCCGAATGCGCAGCGCGTCTCCGTCGTCGGTGATTTCAACAATTGGGACGGCCGCCGCCACGTCATGCGCTTCCGCGCCGACAGCGGCATCTGGGAAATCTTTGCCCCTGATGTGCCGGTCGGCGTCGCCTACAAGTTCGAGATCCGCGGCAAGGATGGCGTATTGCTGCCGCTGAAGGCCGATCCATTCGCCCGCCGCAGCGAGCTGCGGCCGAAGACGGCCTCCATCACCGCTGCCGATCTGATACAGGACTGGGAGGACGAAGCCCATCTGAAGCACTGGCGCGAGACCGATAAGCGCCGCCAGCCTATCTCGATCTACGAGGTGCATGCCGCCTCATGGCAGCGCCGGCAGGACGGCACGATGCTTTCCTGGGACGAGCTTGCCTCCAGCCTCATCCCCTATTGCGCCGACATGGGCTTCACCCATATCGAATTCCTGCCGATCACCGAGCATCCCTATGACCCCTCCTGGGGTTACCAGACGACAGGCCTTTACGCACCGACCGCTCGTTTCGGCGAGCCGGAAGGCTTTGCCCGTTTCGTCAACGGCTGCCACAAGGTCGGCATCGGCGTCATCCTCGACTGGGTGCCGGCGCATTTCCCGACCGACGAGCACGGCCTCGGCTGGTTCGACGGCACGGCGCTCTACGAGCACGAAGACCCGCGCAAGGGATTCCACCCCGACTGGAGCACGGCGATCTACAATTTCGGCCGTACCGAGGTCGTTTCCTATCTCGTCAACAACGCGCTCTACTGGGCCGAGAAATTCCATCTCGACGGTCTGCGCGTCGATGCCGTCGCCTCGATGCTCTATCTCGACTATTCCCGCAAGCACGGCGAATGGATCCCGAACGAATATGGCGGCAACGAGAACCTCGAGGCGGTCCGCTTTCTCCAGGATCTCAATATCCGCATCTACGGCAATCATTCCAACGTCATGACCATCGCCGAGGAATCGACCTCCTGGCCGAAGGTCTCGCAGCCCGTGCATGAAGGCGGCCTCGGCTTCGGCTTCAAGTGGAACATGGGGTTCATGCATGACACGCTGAGCTATATGAAGCGCGATCCCATATACCGCGGACACCATCACAACGAGCTCACCTTCGGCCTGCTCTACGCCTATTCGGAAAATTTCGTGCTGCCGCTCTCGCATGACGAGGTCGTCCACGGAAAAGGCTCGCTGATTGCCAAGATGCCGGGCGACGACTGGCAGAAATTCGCCAATCTGCGCGCCTATTACGCCTATATGTGGGGCTATCCCGGCAAGAAGCTCTTGTTCATGGGCCAGGAATTCGCCCAGTGGAGCGAGTGGAGCGAGGAGAAGGCGCTCGACTGGAACCTGCTTCAGTATCGCATGCACGAGGGCATGCGGCGCCTGGTCCGCGACCTCAATTTCACCTATCGCAGCAAGCCGGCGCTGCATGAACGTGACTGCGAGGGCGAAGGCTTCGAATGGCTGGTCGCCGACGACCACCAGAATTCCGTCTTTGCCTGGCTGCGCAAGGCGCCGGGCCAGAAGCCGGTCGCCGTCATCACCAATTTCACCCCTGTCTACCGCGAGAACTACTCGATCCGCCTGCCGTCCGCAGGCCGCTGGCGGGAAATCCTGAACACCGATGCCGACATCTATGGCGGCAGCGGCAAGGGCAATGGCGGGCGCGTGCAGGCCGTCGATGCCGGCGGCAACATCACCTGCTCGATCACCTTGCCGCCCTTGGCGACAATCATGCTTGAACCTGAAAATTAGTGACTGGTGGGAGGAGAAAATGGTAGAAAAACGCGTTCAGCCACTTGCCCGCGATGCAATGGCTTATGTTCTGGCGGGCGGCAGGGGAAGCCGTCTCAAGGAACTCACCGACCGGCGTGCCAAGCCCGCCGTCTATTTCGGCGGCAAGGCCCGCATCATCGATTTCGCCCTATCGAACGCCCTGAATTCCGGCATCCGCCGCATCGGCGTCGCCACGCAATACAAGGCGCATTCGCTGATCCGCCACATGCAGCGCGGCTGGAACTTCTTCCGCCCCGAGCGCAACGAGAGCTTCGACATCCTGCCCGCCAGCCAGCGCGTCTCCGAGACGCAATGGTATGAAGGCACCGCCGACGCCGTCTATCAGAACATCGACATCATCGAGGATTACGGTGTCGAATACATGGTCATTCTCGCCGGCGACCACGTCTACAAGATGGACTATGAATGGATGCTGCAGCAGCACGTCGATTCCGGCGCCGACGTCACCATCGGCTGCCTGGAAGTGCCGCGCATGGAAGCGACCGGATTCGGCGTCATGCATGTCAACGACAAGGACGAGATCATCGCCTTCGTCGAGAAGCCGGCCGATCCGCCGCCCATTCCCGACAAGCCGGATTTCGCCCTCGCCTCGATGGGCATCTACGTCTTCCACACCAAGTTCCTGCTCGATGCGCTGCGCCGCGACGCCGCCGACCCGACATCGAGCCGCGATTTCGGCAAGGACATCATCCCCTATATCGTCGAACACGGTAAGGCGGTCGCCCACCGCTTCGCCAAGTCCTGCGTCCGTTCCGATTTCGAGCACGAGCCCTACTGGCGCGACGTCGGCACGATCGACGCCTATTGGCAGGCCAATATCGACCTGACGGCGATCGTTCCGGAGCTCGACATCTACGACAAGTCCTGGCCGATCTGGACCTATGCCGAGATCACCCCGCCGGCGAAATTCGTCCATGACGACGAGGATCGCCGCGGCTCGGCCACCTCCTCCGTCGTGTCGGGCGACTGCATCATCTCGGGCGCCAGCCTCAACAACAGCCTGCTCTTTACCGGTGTCAGGGCCAACTCCTTCTCCAAATTGGAAGGAGCGGTCATCCTGCCGAACGTGAAGATCGGGCGGCGCGCGCAGCTCAAGAATGTCGTGATCGACCATGGCGTCGTCATTCCGGAAGGCCTTGTTGTCGGCGAAGATGCCGAGCTCGACGCCAAGCGCTTCCGGCGGACGGAGAGCGGCATCTGCCTGATCACCCAACCGATGATCGACAAGCTGGATATCTGACTTATGAAAGTTCTTTCGGTTTCGTCCGAAGTCTTCCCTCTGATCAAGACAGGGGGCCTGGCCGATGTCTCAGGCGCCCTGCCGATTACCCTGAAAGCCTTCGGGGTCGAGACCAAGACCCTTCTGCCCGGCTATCCCGGCGTCATGAAGGTCATTCGCGACCCCGTCGTCAGGCTCGAATTCCCCGACCTGCTCGGTGAGCGGGCGACCGTGCTGGAAGTTGAGCACGAGGGCCTCGATCTGCTCATCCTCGATGCGCCGGCCTATTATGACAGGCCAGGCGGTCCCTATCTCGATCCGCTCGGCAAGGACTATCCCGACAACTGGCGGCGTTTCGCCGCGCTGTCGCTCGCCGCCTCCGAGATCGCTGCCGGTCTGCTGCCCGGCTGGCGGCCGGATCTCGTCCACACCCACGACTGGCAGGCGGCGCTGACCTCGGTCTATATGCGCTATTATCCGACGCCGGAACTGCCGAGCGTGCTGACCATCCACAACATCGCCTTCCAGGGCCAGTTCGGTTCCGAGATCTTTCCCGGACTGCGGCTACCCGCCCACGCCTTTTCCACCGAAAGCATCGAATATTACGGCACTGTCGGCTTCCTCAAGGGCGGCCTGAAGACCGCCCATGCGATCACCACGGTCAGTCCGACCTATGCCGACGAGATCCTGACGCCGGAATTCGGCATGGGGCTCGAGGGCGTCATCGCCAGCCGCATCGACGATCTGCACGGCATCGTCAACGGCATCGACACCGATATCTGGAACCCGGCGACCGATCCTGTGGTCCACACCCATTATGGTGCGACCACGCTGAAGAGCCGTGAGGAGAACCGACGCTCGATCGCCGAATTCTTCCATCTCGACAATGACGACGCCCCGATCTTCTGCGTCATCAGCCGTCTCACCTGGCAGAAGGGCATGGATATCGTCGCCAACGTCGCCGACGAAATCGTCGCCATGGGCGGCAAGCTCGTCGTGCTCGGCTCCGGCGAAGCGGCGCTTGAAGGCGCGCTGCTTGCCTCCGCCAGCCGCCATCCCGGCCGCATCGGCGTCTCGATCGGCTATAACGAGCCGATGTCGCATCTGATGCAGGCCGGCTGCGACGCGATCATCATCCCATCGCGCTTCGAACCCTGCGGCCTGACCCAGCTCTACGGCCTGCGTTACGGCTGCGTGCCGATCGTCGCCCGCACCGGCGGGCTGAACGACACGGTGATCGACGCCAATCACGCCGCACTTGCGGCGAAAGTGGCAACCGGCATACAATTCTCACCCGTGACGGAAACGGGCATGCTACAGGCAATCCGCCGTGCGATGCATTTTTACGCGGACCGAAAACTCTGGACCCAATTGCAAAAGCAAGGCATGAAATCGGATGTCTCCTGGGAGAAGAGCGCCGAACGCTACGCTGCCCTCTATTCAAGCCTCGTCTCGAAAGGCATGTGACCTAAAATGATCAAGTCCGTACCCACCACGCCCTATCTGGACCAGAAACCCGGCACGTCGGGACTGCGCAAGAAGGTTCCGGTCTTTCAGCAGCCGAACTATGCGGAGAACTTCATCCAGTCGATCTTCGATTCGCTGGAAGGTTATCAGGGCAAGTGCCTCGTCATCGGCGGCGACGGACGTTACTACAATCGCGAAGTCATCCAGAAGGCGATCAAGATGGCCGCCGCCAACGGCTTCGGCAAGGTCATGGTCGGCAAGGGCGGCATTCTGTCGACGCCGGCCGCCTCCCACATCATCCGCAAATACAAGGCTTTCGGCGGCATCATCCTCTCCGCAAGCCACAATCCCGGCGGCCCGACCGAAGATTTCGGCATCAAATACAACATCAACAATGGCGGCCCGGCGCCGGAAAAGATCACCGACGCGATGTATGCGCGTTCCAAGACGATCGACAGCTACAAGATCGCCGATTTCGCCGACGTCAACCTCGATCGCATCGGCAAGGACGAACTTCCCGGCGGCATGATCCTCTCGGTCATCGACCCGGTCGAGGACTATGCCGCACTGATGGAGGAACTGTTCGATTTCGGCGCCATCCGCAATCTGATCAGCCTCGGCTTCCGCATTGCCTTCGATGGAATGAGCGCCGTCACCGGTCCCTATGCCAAGGAAATCTTCGAAAATCGTCTCGGCGCTCCCTTGGGCTCGGTGCGCAACTTCATGCCGCTGCCGGATTTCGGCGGTCATCATCCCGACCCGAACCCGGTTCACTGCAAGGAACTCTTCGATGAGATGATGGGCGATGACGCGCCCGATTTCGGCGCCGCGTCCGACGGCGACGGCGACCGCAACCTGATTATCGGCCGCGACATCTTCGTCACCCCCTCCGACAGCCTGGCGATTCTTGCCGCCAACGCCAATCTCGCCCCCGGCTATTCCGGCGGTCTCGCCGGCATAGCCCGTTCGATGCCGACATCGGGTGCGGCCGACCGCGTCGCCGAAAAACGCGGCATCGGCATGTACGAGACGCCGACCGGCTGGAAGTTCTTCGGCAATCTGCTCGACGCCGGCATGGCGACGATCTGCGGCGAAGAAAGCTCCGGCACCGGCTCCAGTCACGTCCGCGAAAAGGACGGCCTCTGGGCGGTGCTGCTGTGGCTGAACATTCTTGCCGTGCGCGGCGAGAGCGTCGTCGATATCGTCACCCAGCACTGGCAGACCTATGGCCGCAACTATTATTCGCGCCACGATTACGAAGGCCTCGACACCGATGCGGCGAACGGTCTTGTGGACAATCTCCGCAGCCAGCTTTCCACCCTGCCCGGCAAGAGCTTCGGCAGCCTGAAGGTCGAGAAGGCCGACGACTTCGCCTATCACGATCCGATCGACAAATCGGTGAGCGAGCATCAAGGCATCCGCATCCTGTTCGAAGGCGGTTCCCGCGTTGTCTTCCGCCTGTCCGGCACCGGCACGTCTGGCGCAACCTTGCGCGTCTATATCGAGCGTTACGAGCCGGATTCGACTCGCCACAACATCGAAACGCAGGAAGCGCTCGCCGATCTGATCGCGGCCGCCGAAAGCATTGCCAGCATTCGGGAACGCACGGGACGCAACGCGCCAACCGTGATCACCTGATCCGGGGGGAACATGCGGGGGTCCAGTTCGGCGCAAAGCGGCGCGATCGTCTTCGAGACCGGCGTCGAATTTGCCGTGTGGTCGCATGATGCCGCACAGATCGAACTCTGCCTCTTCGACGATGACGGCAACAGGGAATTCGCGCGCCTGCCGATGGCGCGCGACAGCAACCACACCCATCGTCTCTTCGTCGACGGGCTGAAGCAGGGCGCGCGCTACGGCTATCGCGCCGACGGTATCTACGCGCCGGACAACGGCCTCTGGTTTGACCCCTCCAAACTGCTGATCGACCCCTACGCCAAAGAGATCGACCGGCCGTTCCGCTACGATCCCCGTCTCGGCATCTATGGCGAGGACAGCAAGGATCTGATGCCGAAGGCGATCGTCACCACCGATACCCCAGCCGCAATCGGCAAGCCGCTCTTCAAACCGGGCGGCTTTATTTATGAGGTGGCGGTACGGCCCTTCACCATTCTCCATTCCGATGTGCCGGAGGCAGAGCGCGGCACGGTCGCAGCCCTTGCCCATCCCTCCGTCGTCGCTCACCTGAAGCGGATCGGTGTCGACGCCGTCGAACTGATGCCGATCACCGCCTGGATCGACGAGCGCCACTTGCCGCCGCTCGGCCTCACCAACGGCTGGGGCTACAATCCGGTCGCCTTCATGGCGCTCGATCCGCGGCTGGCGCCGGGCGGCATGGAGGAACTGCGAAAAACGGTCGCCGCTCTCCACGCCGAAGGCATCGCCGTCATCCTCGATCTCGTCTTCAACCATACCGGCGAGAGCGACCGTTACGGAACGACGCTGTCGCTGCGCGGTCTCGACAACCTGCATTATTACCGCCACGCCCAGAATGGGCCGGGTGAACTCGTCAACGACACCGGCACCGGCAACACGCTCGCCTGCGATCATCCTCAGGTCCGACGTCTGATCATCGACAGCCTGCGCCATTTCGTGCTGAACGCCGGCGTCGACGGCTTTCGCTTCGATCTCGCCCCGGTGCTCGGCCGCACCGCGACTGGCTTCGAACGCGACGGCGGAACGCTTGCCGCGATCCTGGCCGACGACGTGCTTGCCGACCGGATCATGATCGCCGAGCCCTGGGATATCGGCCCGGGCGGCTACCAGCTCGGCAATTTCCCCAGTGCCTTCCTCGAATGGAACGACCGGGTTCGCGACGATCTGCGCTGCTACTGGCGCGGCGACGACTGGAAGACCGGCGCGCTGGCCACCGCCCTTGCCGGCTCCTCCGACATCTTCTCCCGCAACGACGGCCGAGAGACGCGCAGCGTCAATTTCCTCGCCGCCCATGACGGCTTCACGCTGACCGATCTCGTCTCCTACGCCGGAAAGCACAATGACGCCAATGGGGAGTACAATCGTGACGGCCACAACGAGAACCATTCCTGGAACAACGGTGTCGAAGGGGAAACCGTCTATCCCTCGATCCGCAAGCGTCGCAAAGACGACGTGATGGCGCTGATATCGACGCTCTTTGCCACCCGCGGCAGCATCATGCTGACGGCGGGCGACGAGGGCGGCCGCAGCCAGCACGGCAACAACAATGCTTATTGCCAGGACAACGAGATCACCTGGCTGGAGTGGAAGGCATTGGACGAGGATCTCGTTGCCCATACCGCCTTCGTCGCAGGACTGCGCCGCCGCTTCACGGTCTTCTCCGAAACGGGCTTCCTGTCAGGAAATGGCGATGTCGAATGGATTTCGCTCTCCGGCGAGCCGATGACCGTTGCCGAATGGGAGACGCCGTCGCTTTCCACCCTCGGCATGCTGCTGTCGACCGGCGACCGTGCCTCGCGTGGCAGGCAGACCCGGCTCGGCGTGCTCGTCAACCGTTCGGGCGACCGCCAATTTTTCACCCTCCCATCCGGGGCTGAGACCGGCTGGCGCCAGCTGACACCGGATGGAGCGAAGGAAATCGGCGACCGCGCGACCGTCGAGCCACGTTCCGTCGCATTTTTTGTAGAAAATTGACTGCCTCCCCTCGCTGGCGCAAATCCTTGTCGCAATCGTCACAAATGCACGATAAGGCTTGGCCGCGGCGGCTTGTTTCACGAGGAATGCATGGGCACGGAAATTTCACTCTCCGACGTGCGGGGATTGATCGGCATGGAAACGGGCCTTTCGGATTGGGTCACCGTCGACCAGACAATGATCGACGCCTTCGCGGCGGCGACCGACGACCATCAATTCATTCACGTTGATCCCGCACGCGCGGCGGCCGAGAGTCCGTTCGGCGGCACCATCGCCCACGGCTTCCTGACATTGTCTCTGCTGTCGACGATGAACTACAACTGCCTGCCGAAAGTGCGCGAGCAGACCATGGGCATCAACTACGGTTTCGACCGAGTCCGCTTCATGACGCCGGTGAAAAGCGGCGCCCGCGTCCGCGGCCGCTTCCTGCTCTCCGACGCCCGATTCCGCGGCGCCGGCATGTTGATGACCACCTATGACGTGACCATCGAAATCGAAAACGAGAAGAAGCCGGCGCTGACGGCAAAATGGATCACCATCATCCAATTCGACCCGAAGGACCGCCCGGAGGACGTGTAAGCACAACGCTGCTCTTATTGCTCCGGCGAATTGAAGACCGCTTCAAGAGCGTGTCCGTCCGGATCGATGACGAAGGCGGCATAATAATGCTCGCCGTAATGGGGCCGCAGACCGGGACCGCCGTTGTCACGGCCGCCATGCGCGATGGCCGCCGCATGAAATCGATCGACCGCCGCTCGGCTTGGCGCGGCAATGGCCAGATGAAAGCCCGGACCGGGCGGACATTGGCCCTCCGGCCGATGCTTGATCGCCAGCTTGTCTCCGCCGCCGGGAGGCCCGTAGCCGACCGCCTGCCCTGTTTGCCCCGGCCGGATATCGTCCCAGACCCTGACATAACCGAGCGCGGCGAAGGCAGCATCGTAAAATGCCGCCGATCGCTCGATATCGGAAACGCCGAGGGAAGCATGATGCAGCATCCACTTATCCCTTGAACAGACGACTATGCAGGAATTGCCCCGGCCTCAATGTCCCGCATCACCGGCCGCTTCGGCCAGCAGCCCGAAGACATAGTCGGAAAACGACCGCCAGCATTCCACCCGGAACGTATCCTCCTCCGTGCGGAGAAGGACGATCTCCGCCTTGCCGAGAATGGTGCGCGACGCGGCGCCGACCGGAAAGGAAGAAAGCGACAGATCCTGCGGGCAGCCGGCCGCAAGTGTGGTTTCGGCGCCCGGTCCCGAGACGATGATCGCGACATTGCGGTGGGAAACGTCGGTCGCCGAATGCAGCGCTCCGGCGCCGGCAAATACTGCCATCAGGTCGGCGCCGGCCTCATCGATCACCAGCCACTCATCCGGCCCGATCCAGAGCGCCGATCGGGCACCGGCCCGGCCCGATGTCTTCGGGGCGGTCGGCACGGACAAGCCGAGAGCGGAGGAAAGTGCTGCAAGCGATTCCGCCGGCGCGCGCAGCGCCACCCGGCTGGCAGCGGGTGCGGTCGTCAGCCGCACCGTTGCGGAGCCGCCGAGACGGCCGGCAAGCGCCGGTTTGCGAATTGCGACATCAGCCATGGATGCGGCCCCCTTCCTTGTCAAAGAATACCAGATCCGTCACTTCGACGGCGATCGTCCGATCCGGCATCGGTACATACAGCGTCTCGCCCATCCGCGCCCGGCCGCCGGCGACCAGCGCAAAGGCGATCGACCTGTCGCAATTGTCCGACCAATAGGCTGACGTGACGTGGCCGAGCATGGTCATCGGCTTCGGCTCGTTCGGGTTCGCGACAATCTGCGCGCCTTCTTCGAGCACCAGCTTTGGATCCTTGGTGACGAGGCCGACCAGCTGCTTGCGCCCGTCCTTGACGAGATCCGGCCGCTTCAGCCCGCGAATGCCGACGAAATCGGTCTTTTTCTTCGAAACCGCCCAGGAAAGTCCGGCGTCATCGGGGGTTACGGTTCCATCGGTATCCTGCCCGACGATGATGTAACCCTTCTCGGCGCGAAGCACGTGCATCGTCTCCGTACCGTAGACGCAGGCGCCGAGCGGTTCGGCATTGGCCCAGACCGCTTCGAGCACCGACGGACCGTAATCGGCCGGCACGTTGATTTCGAAGCCGGTTTCGCCGGTGAAGGAGACGCGGAAGAGCCGCGCCGGCACGCCACAGACCGTGCACTCGGCAACGCTCATATGCGGGAAGGCCTCGTTCGAAAGATCGAGCCCTTCGACAAGCGGCGCAACGATCTCGCGCGCCTTCGGTCCCTGCACGGCGATGACGGCCCATTGTTCGGTCACCGAGGTCAGCCAGACCTTCAGATCCGGGAATTCCGTCTGCAGGTAATCTTCCATGTGATGCAGAACGCGCGGCGCGCCGCCGGTCGTCGTCGTCACATGGAAACGGTCGTCCGCCAGGCGTCCGACGACGCCGTCGTCATAAACGAAGCCGTCCTCGCGGGTCATGATGCCGTAGCGGGCCTTGCCGGGCTTCAACGTGTCCCAGGCATTGGTGTAGATGAGGTTGAGGAACTTCGCCGCATCCGGACCCACCACCTCGATCTTGCCGAGCGTCGAGGCGTCGAAGATGCCGGCCGACTCGCGTGCCGTCCGGCATTCGCGGGCAACCGCCTGATGCATGGTCTCGCCGGCCCGCGGATAGAACCAGGCGCGCTTCCAGTTGCCGACATCCTCGAAAACAGCGCCATGGGCTTCTTCCCAATCATGCAGCGGCGTCTTGCGTGTCGGATCGAACAGCTCTCCGCGCGAGTGGCCGATCAGCGTGCCGTAGGTGACCGGCGTATAGGGCGCACGGAAAGTGGTGAGCCCGACCTGCGGGATTTCCTTGCCGAGCATCTCGGCGGCAATCGCCAGGCCGTGCATATTGGACAGCTTGCCCTGGTCCGAGGCCATGCCGTTGGTCGTGAAGCGCTTGATATGCTCGATCGAATGCATGCCCTCGCGCACGGCAAGGCGGATATCCTTGGCACAGACGTCGTGCTGGAAATCGATGAAGGCCTTGGCGTTGGTCTTCGGGCCGGCGCCCTCGGCGGCACCGATCATGCCGCCCGTCCAGTCATAGGCTTGCTCGGCCGAAATTGCGATCTTCTCGCCGCCGCTTTTGCCGGTGGCCTGCGCCATCAGCTCGCCGGCAGCAAGCGATTCCTCGATCGTCCGCTGGAGGTCGTCGGTGCCGTTGCAGGCGCCGACCGAGAGGCAGTCCTGCGCATAGGAGCCGGGCAGGAAGCGCTGGCTTTCGGCATCGAAGGCCACTTTGCCGCGCGACTGCGAGAACAGATGCACGGACGGCGTCCAGCCGGCCGAAACCAGCAGCGCATCGACCGCAATCTTGCGCGGCGAGCCGCCGCCGTTGCGCGCCACCGTCATCGATGAGATGCGCAGCCGCCCCGCCGTGTTGACGACCGACTGGCCTGTGAGAACATCAATGCCAAGCGCACGCGCCTCTTCCAGCACCGCCGCTCCCGGCGCCTGCCGGCTATCGACGATGGCGGCGATCGAAACACCGGCTCGTTTCAGATCGAAAGCCGCTTCATAGGCCGAGTCATGCGCCGTGTAGATGCCGACCTTGGTCCCGACCGCGACGCCGTAATGATTGAGGTACATCCGTCCTGCCGAGGCGAGCATGATGCCGGGCCGGTCGTTGTTCGGAAATACCATGTGCCGCTCGATCGCGCCGGTGGCGAGGATCACCCGCTTGGCCCGGACCTGCCACAAGCGCTCGCGCGGCAGATCGTGGGAAGGCTTGGCGATATGATCGGTGACGCGCTCGGCAAGACCGACGAAATTGTGGTTGTAGTAGCCGAAGGCGGTCGTGCGGGTGAGCACGTCGACATTGTCCATCGCCTTCAACTGCGCCACGGCCTTCTGTGCCCAGGTATAGCCGTCCTGTCCGTCGATCGTCACGCCGGCATCGTAGCGCAATGCGCCGCCCGCTTCCGCCTGCTCGTCGCAGAGGATCACCTTGGCGCCGGTCCCGGCCGCGGCCAGCGCTGCCGAAAGCCCGGCAATACCGGCGCCGACCACCAGCACGTCGCAATGGGCGTAGCGGCTGGCATAATGGTCGGGATCCTCCTCCGTCGGCGCAACGCCGAGGCCGGCGGCGCGACGGATGATCGGTTCGTAGACGTGTTTCCAGGCGGCACGCGGCCACATGAAGGTCTTGTAATAGAAGCCGGCGGCGAAGAACGGCGACATCAGATTGTTGACCGCGCCGATATCGAAGGCCAGCGACGGCCAGCGATTCTGCGAGCTGACGATCATGCCGTCGAAGACTTCCTGCACCGTGGCGCGCACGTTCGGCTGCTTGCGCGCCGTATCGCGGGCGACGTCGATCAGCGCGTTCGGCTCCTCGGCCCCCGCCGACAGGATGCCGCGGGCCCGGTGATATTTGAACGAACGCCCCACAAGGTGCACGCCATTGGCGATCAGCGCCGAAGCGACGGTGTCGCCTTCGAGCGCCGTATAGGTCTGGCCGTCGAAGCTGAAGCGCGCGGTCCTGGCCGGGGTCAGGCGCCCCTTGCCGACGATACGATTTGCGCCGCTCATTGCGCCTCTCCTTCCACGGCTTCATATGTCTCGACAGGCCCATGCTGCTGGGCTGCAGCCCCGATCTCCGGCTTCGGCTCACCCGCCTTGTAGGTCATGATGAACTTGTCGGTCACGGTATCGCGCGCCGCATTGAAGAAGCGTCCGCAGCCGTGAATATGACGCCACCGTTCGAAGATCAGCCCCTTCGGATTGTCGCGCAAAAAGAAATAGGCTTCGAATTCCTCGTCCGAGATCGAGGCGATATCGGTGGGCCGCGCGATATGCGCGTCACCCGCGCCACGGAATTCGAGCTCGGAGCGCTCTTCCTGACAGTATGGGCAATGGATCAGCAGCATGTAAGTCTCCCGGCGCATAGGGTCGGTGCAACGGGGAACGTAACGCTCCCCCACAAAATCTCGGCCATAATGAACGTCATCAGTGCGCCACCGCCGCCGCCGCCGCTTCGTCGATCAGCCGGCCGGTGCGGAAACGCTCCAGCGTCAGCCCGGCATTGAACTTGTGCGGCTCGTCGCGGGCGATCAGATGCGCAAAGAGATTGGCCGAGCCCGGCGTCGCCTTAAAGCCGCCGGTGCCCCAGCCGCAATTGACGTAAAGCCCGGGAACCGGTGTCTTCGACTGGATCGCCGAACGGTCCGGCGTATTGTCGACGATGCCGCCCCATTGCCGCATCATCTTGACGCGCCGGAACATCGGGAAGAGTTCGCAGATAGCGTCGAGCGTGTGCGTGATGATCTGCAGCCCGCCCGTCTGGGAATAGGAATTATACTGGTCGGTGCCGGCGCCGATGACGAGCTCTCCCTTGTCGGACTGGGAGATATAGGCATGCACCGTGTTCGACATGACGACGCAGGGAAAGATCGGCTTCAGCGGCTCGGAGACCAGCGCCTGCAGCGGGCTCGACTGCAGCGGCACGCGCACGTCGGCCATGTTCATGATGGTCGTCGTATGGCCGGCCGCCGACACGGCGACCTTTTTAGCGCCGATGAAGCCGCGCGAGGTCTCGACCCCGGTCACCCGTCCGTCGGGGCCGCGGCGGATGCCGGTCACTTCGCAATTCTGGATAATGTGCACCCCGCGGTCCGAGGCCGCCCGCGCATAACCCCAGGCGACCGCGTCATGCCGCGCCGTGCCGCCGCGCCGCTGCAGTGCCGCCCCGTTGATCGGGTAGCGCGCGCTGGCCGAGATGTCGAGCGGTGGACAATAGGCCTTCGCCTGCTCCGGCGTCAGCCATTCATTGTCGATGCCGTAGAGCCGGTTGGCATGGATATGCCGCTTGAAGGACTGCTGGTCGTGAATATTGTGCGAGAGCATCATCACGCCGCGCGGCGAATACATCACATTGTAATTGAGCTCCTGGGAAAGCCCTTCCCAGAGCTTCATCGAATGCTCGTAAATGTGCATGCTCTCTTCGTAGAGATAATTCGAGCGGATGATGGTGGTGTTGCGGCCGGTATTGCCGCCGCCGAGCCAGCCCTTTTCGATCACCGCCACATTGGTGATGCCGTGCTCCTTGGCGAGATAATAGGCAGCACCCAGCCCGTGGCCACCGGCGCCGACGATAACGACGTCGTATTCGGCGCGTGGCTCCGGCGAAGTCCACTGCTTCTCCCAGCCCTTGTGACCACGAAGGGCCTCCCTCGCCACGGCAAAAACCGAATATTTCCGCATCCGCCTTCTTCTCCTTCGGGAAAGGGCTGTTCTCCGTGCCCATACAAATCGCAAATCCAAATGCGGCACAACGGCTCTTTTGCGACGCGTAAGAGCTTTGCTTTTGACACTAAACGACATGCCGCCGAAAAGCGCGCGGTTTCGGGCGGCATCGTGCCGTGCCTCCGAAGGCCGTTCGCCAGGATGAGGCAACTGACCTTTCCCGGGCCGCCGACCCGCTCCTAGCCCAAGTGGGCGAGAAGACAAGCAGTTACTAAAATGTTAATCCACCCTATGTTCCCGGGGTTGTTGTATCATGTGGGGTCGGCGTTCATTACTCCAGGCGCTTTGCATCGTGGTGGGCGCGCAACCGGCACTTGCCGCCGAGCCGGTCGGCCAAGCCGTCCTGATCAAGACGGAGGTGACGGGACAGAGCGGCCCGATCGAGGTCGACACCAGCGTTCATCGCAACGAGCGCATCAAGACATCCCCATCCGGGCTTGGCCAGTTCCTGTTTCGTGACGGCACGAAGCTTGCGGTCGGCTGGGGTTCATCGGTCGTGATCGACAAATATGTCTTCGATGATTCCCAATCGGTCAAGAAGCTCACCATCAGGGCGGCAAAGGGGACATTCCGCTGGGTGAGCGGCAGTTCCAACTCCTCGGCCTACCAGATCCTCACGCCCGCCGGCACGATCGGAGTGCGCGGCACCGCTTTCGATTTTTACGTCGGTCCGGATGGCACGACCGCCGTCGTTCTGTTGAATGGCGCGGCCCAGTTTTGCGGTCCTGGCGGCTGCCGACAGTTGCAGCAGCGCTGCGATTGCGTGGTGGCCAAGCCGAACGGCAATATGTCGGCAGCACGCCGGGTCGATCCCAGTGTTCTCGAGACGCTCGGGAATCCCCGCGCCCTCCCTTTCCTCTCCGGCAATCAGCGGCTTGCAGGCGGTATCGGCATGCTCGGCGGCTGTAATATGGCGTCAGTCGCGCCGGAAAGAAAAGACAGACAACGGCCTCCGCCGGCGATTGCGCCCGCTCCGCAAAGGCAGGACCCGCCACAGAAGCAGGCCGAGCCGCAAAAGGAGCGGCCGACCAAGCCCGACAAGCCGCATCACGATAGGCCGTATCACGATAGGCCGTATCATGACACGCCGGATAGGCCTGACAAGCATGAGGGCCATGGCCGCCATGACGATGACGGAAAGCCGGGAAATCACGGCGAGGATCATCGCGGCCACGACCGCGACCATCATGGACATCGCGATCGCGATCATGACAACGATCGGAGCCACGACATGGGGCGGAATTTCAACCGCGGCCGTTGAGGCCTATCAGTCGGCGGCGCTCTTTTCGATCACCTCCGGCACCTCGCGGAAATGATCGGTCCTGCCGGATATGCGCTGGTAGAATTCCGTCAGAGCGCCGGTCACCTGCACCGCCCTCAGCTTTGCCGTACCGATAAGCTTCCGGCTGTTCCGCGAATGCGATTGCAGGGCCTGCATCAACTGTCGATGAATGACTTCGAGCGCGGCGAATTCCTGGGATGCCGCCACCCGTTCATCGCCGACAACAGCAAGGATCTGCGTCCGGCTGCTCTTCCCCTTGAGTGGAAGGGCTCCCGCCTCGATCAGCGCCATTCCCCGCACTGACCGTGCCGTGCTGTCGGAGATGAGGATATCGAAGCCGACTTCCTTGCAGCATGACTCGATGCGGGCCGCGATGTTGACGGCATCGCCGACCGCCGAATAGTTGAAGCGGGTCTTGGCGCCCATATTGCCGACGCAGGCAAGGCCGGTATGGATGCCGATGCCGATGCCAACCTCCTGCTCGGGCCCGAAGCCAAAGGCATCGCCGGCGTTCAATTCGACGAGCGTTTCACGCATGGCAAGTGCGGCGCGAACCGCCTTGGTTGCGTGATCGGCCACATCGACGGGCGCATTCCAGAAGGCCATGATCGAATCGCCGATGAACTTGTCGAGCGTGCCTTCATTGGCCACAACATGGCGGCTCAGCGCATCGAGCAGGGTGTTGAGGAACGCGACGACATCCGTCGGCGCCAGCCGCTCGCTGATTTCGGTGAAGCTCCTGACATCGACGAACATCACCGTCAGCTCGCGGTCGTCGCCGCCGAGGCGCAATGCATCGCGGGTATGCTCGATGCGATGGAGCAGCGATGGAGAAAGATATTGCCCGAAGGCGCGCCGCACCGCCCGCCGCTCCCGGTCGATCACCAGGATTCGGAACGAAGTCGCGGCAAAATGGATGATCGATCCGCTGACGATCGGCGCCAGCGGGTCGAAAAGGAGCCCCGCATAGAGAAACGACAACCAGGATGCCAAAAGTGCCATTGCCGTAATCAGCAGGCCGCAGATCAGCGCGACCGCCGGGCTGACGAAGGTCGTCACCACGACGAGCAGGCATCCGAGTACGGCAATCATCAGGATTTCCAGCCCGTCCGCCCAGTCCGGCCGCGACAGGAACTGGCCGGAGAGGATCTGCTCGACCGCCTGCGCATGCAGCGAAACGCCGGGAACGTTCTCGCCGAGTGCGGTGACGCGAATGTCCTGCAGGCCGGCCGCCGATGTGCCGACGAAGACGATGCTGCCGTCGATGGCGGCCGCGACCTCGGGAGAGGCCCCTTCGGCCGCAAGCACCTGCCGGGCGGATATGTACCGCTCGGCCCGGTCGGGGCTGACATAGAGCCAGAGTTCGCCCGCAGCCGTCAGCGGCACGACGAAATCCCCGATCTTTACCGATGCCATGATGCCGGCGCGATCGGGCGCGCCTGACAAGACATAGGTCGATACTCCCTGCGCGACGCGAAGAGCTTCGATGGCGAGATTGGGATAGAGCTGCTGGCCGTCGGTCAGGAACAGCGGCACCGCCCGCACCACCGGCGAGGGGTTGCCGGGATTGAGGCTGATATGGCCGAGCCCCGCCGCATTGGCCTCCAATTGCGGCCTGAGCGGCGTCGAGGCGCCGAGATAGGGAGGAGCCGAGACGGGGCTTTCGCCTGTGAAGGCGAAACCCGCCTTCACAGGCGGCCGGTATTTGCCCTCGTTGGAAAGGCCAAAGCCGAGGACGACGGGCTTCTCGGCAATCGAGCGGGCGAATATCTCATCATTGTCAGGCAATTTCCTAGCAAGGGAAGGATCGACGCCCGCGACCTCGCGGACGACATTGCGCGGCGACAGCCGGTCCGGCTCGGCGAAAAGAATGTCGAAGGCGATGGCCGAAGCGCCCATTTGAGAAAGCCGGTCCACCAGCAGCGCCATCCGGTCCCGCGGCCATGGCCATTGGCCGAATTCGCGCAGGGAAGCTTCGTCGATGTCGATCACCCGGACAGGCATCGGTTCGAAGGTCCTCGGAACCAGCCGCTGATATTCGTCGAACGTCACGCCGCGGATCAGCTTGAAAATCCCGGGATCGCCTGCCCGCAGGACCGTGAGCAGAGCCACGATCGCCAGGCCGATAACGACACCGATTTGCTGCGCGCGCGTCATCATCTCTCCACGCGTCCCCTCCCTCGGCCGACCGAGTAGAGCGGCCCGCATCTGCCGACAGACAGGCTACGCCGCTTTCGGTCCGAACGCCATTCGCCACATGCATTAGCAGCACGCTCTTTTCAGCCTCCCCGTTCTGCTTTTACGGGGCGGCAGGGAGGTCTCGTCAATCTCGGCCACCCGCCAGTTTTTGGTCGAGCTTTTGCCGGGATGGCAAGGCTTCGACCTTGCCGGGCGCGCGGCGAAATGTTCTTGTAGCGATCGAAAATCGCATGGTTTTTTCGAGAGGAATGGAGGTCGCCTTGATTTCCGAAACCGCCGCGCGTCGCAGCGGCTACTGGCTGATCGTCGTCGTGCTGGCAATGCTCGCCGGGCTGCCTCTGGCCGTCTGGCTCGATATCAGCGATCTCTCCGGAAATACCCTTCGGCGTCAGGCGCGCGACATGAGTTCGCTGATATCGAGCATCCGCTCCTATTATTCGGCCAATGTCGTGGGCCGTGTTCTGGCCGCCCACGCCAGCGGCGCGACCGAAGGCACTGTTGTCTCTCACAACTACGCCAATATTCCAGGCGCCATCCCGCTGCCGGCCACACTGTCCCTGGAGCTCGGCGACGTCATCAAGGAGCAGCAGGCCAATATAACCTACCGTTTCGTCTCCGACCTGCCGTTCAAGAGCCGCGCATCCCACGAGCTCGACGATTTCGAGACGAAAGCGCTCGCCGCGTTGCGCGCCGATCCGCAGCAGACGCTGAACGACCTCACCCGTGTCGGATTGACCGATACTCTGCGATTCATTACCCCCGTGGTCATGGGCCAGGCCTGCGTTGCCTGCCACAACAGCCATCCCGAAAGCCCGAAGACCGATTGGAAGGTGGGCGACGTGCGCGGCATTCAGGAGGTCATCATCAGGCAGCCCTATGCGGGCAACGTCTTCGCCTTCAAATACCTGCTCTGTTATTTTCTGTTCGTCGCCATTATCGGCATCAGCTTCATTCTACTCCAGCGGCAGCAGGCGCGCGCGATCCACAGCGCCAACCGGGATCTGGAAACGGCGAACGAGTTCCTCGCCAGCGTTTCCCTGAAGATTTCGCGTTATCTCTCGCCGCAGATCTACAAAAGCATCTTCTCCGGGCAGAAGGACGTCGTCGTCCATACCGAGCGCAAGCGCCTGACGATCTTTTTCTCCGACATCAAGGATTTCACCGCGACGACCGAGCGCCTGCAGCCGGAAGCCCTGACCGAGATGCTCAACGAATATCTGACGGAGATGTCGAACATTGCTCTGGAATATGGCGGCACGGTGGACAAGTTCATCGGCGACGCGATGCTGGTGTTTTTCGGCGACCCGGAAACCAAGGGTCCGGAGGAGGACGCGAAAGCCTGCCTGCGCATGGCCGTCGACATGCAGCGCCGTCTCGGCGAACTCAAGGACAGATGGCGCAGAAACGGCACCGAAGAGCCTTTCGTCGTCCGCATGGGCATCAACAGCGGCTATTGCAACGTCGGCAATTTCGGCAGCAACGACCGCATGGACTATACGATCATCGGGGCGGAGGCCAACCTCGCAGCCCGGCTGCAATCGATCGCCCAGGGAGGAGAGATCGTCATTAGCTACGAAACCTACGCGCTGGTGAATGAAATCGTCGCGGCCCATTCGCTGCCGCCGATCACGATGAAGGGCATACAGCGCGAGATCGTGCCCTATGCGGTGGATGGGCTGACGCTCGGTGCAGATCATAAGAGCCGCGTCCTCAGCGAACACCTCGCGGGCCTCGACCTGCATCTGGATATGAGCCGGCTGGAGCCTGCCGATCGCCTCCGGGTCAGGTCGGCCCTCAAAGAGGCGATCGCCGCGCTGGACGAAGCCGCGGGATCGTGACCGGATGGGGCAAGCGTGATTTTTCCGCCCGCTTCCCATATCCATCTGGACTTCCCGTACCCGATCTGCTATCTCGCATCACCAATCGCAAGGCTACGGCCGCGCGAACGTTATAGTTTTGCCCCTGGCGCTGCGCCGCCGCAGGCAGCAACCAACCAAAGGAACGTGATTCTCGTGCAGGTACTTGTCCGCGATAATAATGTCGATCAGGCTCTCCGCGCTCTCAAGAAGAAGATGCAGCGCGAAGGCATTTTCCGCGAAATGAAGATGCGCGACTACTACGAGAAGCCGTCGCAGAAGCGTGCTCGCGAAAAGGCAGAAGCTGTTCGCCGCGTTCGCAAGCTGGCCCGCAAGCGCGCCCAGCGCGAAGGTCTGGTCGCAGCACGCTGAGCGTTGCTGTCGTTTTTTTGACGTTTTCAGATGCATTGTGGCGGGGGCGATAGGTTCGCCGCCGCCTTTTTAGTTTGCCGCTGAATCGCATGTCCGCATAGCGGATGTGCCGCATGGGGAAAGCGAGCCCGAATGGCAGTCATCACCTTCAATCCGTCCCGCGCTTGGCGCTTGCAGAAAACCGCCTTCCTGCCGGCTTTGGCGCTGGCGGCAATATTCGGCCTTGCAGGCTGTGAGACGACCCCCACCTCCGATGCGGTCATCAGCATCGACAAGGCGCAGGGCTCGGAAGAGAATATCGCGTCGCTGACGGCTGTTATCAACGCCAACCCCAGGGATCCCGAGGGCTACAATGTCCGCGGCTCCGCCTATGGCCGCGGCGGCGAATTCCGCAAGGCGCTGAACGATTTCAACACGGCGCTGCAGATCAATCCGCGGTTTTTCCAGGCTTACGCCAACCGCGCCCTCGTCTATCGCAACATGGGCCAGCAAGCCCAGGCGATTGGCGACTACAATGCTGCCCTGCAGATCAATCCGAGCTATGACGTCGCCTATATCGGCCGCGGCAATGTCTATCGCATGGCCGGCCAGGACGATCAGGCCTTCAACGACTTCGACAAGGCGATCCAGCTCGGCACCACCGATGGCCGCGCCTATCACAATCGTGGCCTGATCTATCAGAAGCGCAATCAGCAGGACAAGGCGATCGACGACTTCTCGAAAGCGATCTCGCTCGCGCCGAATTCCGCCGAGCCCTATAACGGCCGTGGCATTTCCTATATCGCACTGAACGACGACGACAACGCGTTTGCCGATTTCAACCATGCGATCGAGCTCAACGGCAACATCGCCGAATCCTGGGCCAATCAGGCCCTCGTCTACGAACGCCGCGGCGACAAGGCGAAGGCCGCTCGGTCCTATCGCCACGCGGTCGGCCTCGATCCCAAATACCAGCCGGCTCGCGACGGCCTTGCCCGCGTCGGCGTCGCCCCAGCCGGCTAACGATATGGTCGGGCGGCAGGAGCGATCCTGCCGCAAAAGCGGCCGCACGACCTCAAAACGAGACGCAGCAAAAGATCCGCCGCTCTCGACCACCTGTCATAGTATGTTGCAACCTGCTCTTGCTCCCCCTAACATGGCGCTGCTTCGATAGCCCGCTATCGGGCATTCTAAAACGAGTTGAGGGCGGTTTGCGAGAGATGCGGATCTTTGCTTTCCTGGCCGCAAACGAAAACCGTTGCGGGCCGCGCGCATTACAGCGCCGCGCGTCTTTTCAGACGGGCAAAAGACCCTGTAACACTCTGTGGCGCACCAGATGAAGATTGTCGCGCTGTTCTTTCCCAAAGCCTCGATCGGCACCTATCTTGTCGCCATGGCGGTGGCGATCGCCCTGCCGATCTTCGCCTTTGTGACGCTGCTTCTGCTGCAGCTGGAAGACAACCAGCGTTCGACGCTGCGGCGCGAGACGGCCCAGGATGCGCTTGCTCTTTCGCGCATCATCGACCGCCAGCTTCAGGATATGGCAACGACGCTGCGGCTGCTTTCGAGCTCGCCGGAGCTTGAAAACGGCAATCTCGCCGCCTTCCATCAGCGCACCGAAACGGCTCTCAGAGACAATACGCTCTATGTCATCGCCGTCGACCGCAGCGGCCAGCAGTTGCTGAACACGCGCCGAGCGTTCGGCACGCCGCTTGGCGAGATAGCCAACACTGCCGCCCTCCAGTCGGCCATGACCTCCGGTCGCATCGAAGCATCAGACGTCTTTCGCGGCCGCACCAGCGGCGACTGGGTCTATAACGTCACCCTGCCGCGGAAAAATGATCCCGTCGCAGCCCTCATCATCACCCAGGACGCCAAGGATCTGGGCAAGCTCGTGACGACAGAGGGGCTTGCCCCCGGCTGGTCGGCCGCCGTCATCGATCAGAGCGGCCACGTCGTCGCCGCCACCGGCCCCGCCAATCTCGAACCCGGCACGCCCTTCGATCCGCGCATCCTGCCGGCCTTCACTGCTTCCCGCGGCGTCTTCCAGGACGAGACGATCCTGCCGCATATGCTGCTCGGTTATGCCCGGATTCCCGGCTGGTCGTGGAAGACGGTGATCTGGGGACCGATCGCCCAGGCATCGATCCTCAGCACCTGGCGTTTCCTCATCATCGGCGGCGTGGCCCTTGTGCTCGTCGCCGTGCTGGGCGCCTACGCCGTCGCACGGCAGGTGCGCACCACCATCCGCGATATCGCCGAAATGGCGAACCGCATGGGCGAAGGCCATATCGTCTCGCCGGTCGAGACCAGCGTCATCGAGGCGAACCAGGTGGCGATCGCCCTTTCGAATGCCTCTTTCGATCGCAGCCAGACCGAGGACCGGCTGCGCTTCGTCATGCATGAGCTCGTCCACCGCACCAAGAACCTTCTGACACTTGCCCAGGCAATGATGCGCCAGCTCGCCAAGCAGGCCGACAGCGTCGAGACCTTCCAGGCCGCCGTCGCCGATCGCCTCGACGGGCTGGTCCGTTCGATCGAGCTCCTGACCAGCGAGCAATGGGGAGGGGTGTCGCTGCGACGGGTCGTCGACATCCATCTGCAGGCCTTCCCCCAATCGCGCGAACAGATCGACATCACAGGCGACGATTTCGTGCTGAAGCCGGATGCGGTGCAGAATCTCGGCCTCGCCTTGCATGAACTCGCCACCAATTCGGTGAAATATGGTGCACTCTCGGTGCCGCAGGGCCGTGTCCGCTTCGAATGGCATGACGTCAAAGAGGAGGACAAACCGGATGCCTTGCTCCGATTCACCTGGGAAGAGCGCGGCGGCCCGCCTGTTGTCGAGCCATCGCGCTCGGGCTTCGGCACTACCGTTATCAAGGCTCATGCCGCCTCGGCTTTCCGCGGTACGGTGCAGGTCGATTTCCTGCCCGAAGGCCTGCGCTGGGTGCTGACGGCGCAGCGCGCCATGCTGGAACGGGATTAGACTCCAGGAACAATCACCATCTCCACCCGTTTCGGACAGGTCGTTCCAAAGGAGAAAGACCATGTTCAAGCAAACCATGATCGCAGCCGCGGCACTGGCGGCCGCTGCCTGGGCAGGCCCGGCGGGCGCGGAAAGCTATGTCACGCTTGGCCGTCTGGTCTGCGGATCGGATGGCGGCCAGGGCCTGATCGTCGCCTCGCAGAAGAACCTCCTCTGCACCTATACGCCGGCGTCCGGCGGCGCCAAGGCGGTCTATGCCGGCAAGATCGAGAAATTCGGCATTGATATCGGCCAGACCGGCAAAAGCGTGATGATCTGGCAGGTGCTGGCCAAGACCGGCACGGATGTCCCGCAATTCGCCCTTGCCGGCGAATATTACGGCATCGGCGCCGATGTGAGCGTGGGCGCAGGCGCCGGCGCCAAAGTGATCGCCGGCGGCACCAACAAGGCCTTCATGCTGCAGCCATTGAATGTCCAAGCCCAGGAAGGGCTGAACCTGGCGATCGGCGTCGAGAAGATGACCCTCGTGCCGGGCGAGATATGACGAACACCCGGCCTGAATCGAACAGCCGCCCAAAGGCGGCTGTATCTGCGTCGATCAATGCGCGATGGCCTTGTTGATATCCTCGGTCATTTTCTTGGCGTCGCCGAGCAGCATCATCGTGCCGTCCTTGTAGAACAGCGTATTGTCGATGCCGGCATAACCCGAGCCGAGCGAGCGTTTGACGAAGAGGCAGGTCTTTGCCCGGTCGACGTCGAGAATCGGCATGCCGTAGATCGGCGAGGTCTTGTCGTCGCGGGCGGCCGGATTGGTGACATCATTGGCGCCGATGACATAGGCGACGTCGGCCTGGGCGAATTCCGAATTGATGTCCTCGAGCTCGAAGACCTCGTCATAGGGAACATTCGCTTCGGCAAGCAGCACGTTCATATGGCCGGGCATGCGGCCGGCGACCGGGTGGATCGCATATTTCACCTCGACGCCGTTCTTCTTCAGATTGTCGGCGAGTTCGCGCAGCGCATGCTGCGCCTGGGCGACCGCCATGCCGTATCCGGGCACGATGATGACCTTGGATGCATTCGCCATCAGATAGGCCGCATCCTCGGCGGAGCCGAGCTTGACCGTCTTATCAGAGGTATCGGGCCCACCGGACGCCGTCTCGCCGCCGAAACCGCCGAGGATAACCGAGATGAAGGAGCGGTTCATGCCCTTGCACATGATGTAGGACAGGATCGCGCCGGAGGAACCGACGAGCGCGCCGGTGATGATCAGCGCCAGATTGCCGAGCGTAAAGCCGATGCCGGCCGCGGCCCAGCCGGAATAGGAATTGAGCATCGAGACGACGACCGGCATATCGGCGCCGCCGATCGGCACGATCAGCAGGACGCCGAGTGCCAGCGACAGCGCCACGACAGCCCAGAAGTCGAAATGGCTTTCGGTGACGGCAAGTCCGATGATGAAGAGCACGATCAGCACCAGCAGGCTGGCATTGATCACATGCCGGTAGGGCAGCAGGATCGGCTTGCCGGACATGCGTCCGTCCAGCTTCAGGAAGGCGATGATCGAGCCGGTGAAGGTCAGCGCTCCGATCGCCACGCCAAGCGCCATCTCGATGCGCGCCTCGGTGTGGATCTGACCGATCTCGCCGATGCCGAACGAGGCGGGCGTATAGAGCGCCGAGGCCGCGACCAGCACGGCGGCGAGGCCGACCAGCGAATGGAAACCGGCGACCAGCTGCGGCATCGAAGTCATTGGGATGGTGCGAGCGACATAGGCGCCCACGCTGCCGCCGATGGCAAGGCCAAGGACGATCAGCACGAAGCCGCCGAAGTTCGGTGTGGCCAGCACGAGCGTGGTCAGGATGGCGATCCCCATACCGATCATGCCATAGAGATTGCCCTTGCGGCTGGTGGCCGGATGGGAGAGGCCGCGCAGCGCCAGGATGAAGAGAACGCCGGAAACGAGGTAGAGGAAGGCTGCGATATTGGTCATCACTCGCTTACCTGTCCTTCTTGCGGTACATCGAAAGCATCCGCTGCGTCACCAGGAAGCCGCCGAAGATGTTCACCGAGACGAGCACGAGGGCGACGAAACCGAAGCCGGTCGCAAGCCCGCTTGTAGAGATGCCGACCGCCAGCAGCGCGCCGACGACGATGACGGAGGAGATCGCGTTGGTGACGGCCATCAGCGGAGTATGCAGTGCCGGCGTTACCGACCACACGACGTAATAGCCGACGAAAATCGACAAGACGAAGATCGCCAGCTGAAAGACGAACGGATCGATCGCCCCGCCGGTCGCAGCACTTGCCGCTTCCGGTGCCTGGGCCGCCGCCGTGATGACGGCGGTCACTGCCTGGTCGAGCTGCTCCAGCGCTCTGTCCATTGCTTCACTGGCCATCACATGTCTCCCTTCCTCGCGCCGCCGAAGGCGGGATGAACTACGTCGCCGGCATAGGTCAGCATCGTCGCCTTGACGAGTTCGTCGTCGAGATTGGCGACGACCGTCTTGGTTTCCTTGTTGACCATGGTCTCCAGGAAGGTGACGAGGTTCTTGGCGTAGAGCGCCGAGGCGCTGGCCGCGACCCGGCCCGGCATGTTGGCGAAACCGATTACCCTGACACCCTCGACATCGGCGATCTCGCCGGCAACGACACCCTCGATATTGCCGCCGCGTTCGACCGCGAGATCGACGGCGACCGCCCCCGGCTTCATCGCGGCAAGCATGGCGCGCGAAACGAGCCGCGGCGCCGCACGGCCGGGGATAAGCGCGGTGGTGATGACGATATCCTGCTTGGCGATATGTTCGGCAACCAGAGCCGCCTGCTTCGCCTGGTAGTCGGCCGACATTTCCTTGGCATAGCCGCCGGCCGTTTCCGCCGCCTTGAACTCCTCGTCCTCGACGGCAATGAACTTGGCGCCGAGCGAGGCGACCTGTTCCTTGGCGGCCGGGCGAACGTCGGTGGCCGAGACCGCGGCACCCAGGCGACGGGCCGTCGCGATCGCCTGGAGGCCGGCAACGCCCGCCCCCATGACGAAAACCTTGGCGGCCGGCACGGTGCCGGCTGCCGTCATCATCATCGGCATGGCGCGGTCATAGACACCAGCCGCCTCGATGACGGCCTGGTAGCCAGCGAGATTGGCCTGTGAGGAAAGCACGTCCATGGACTGGGCACGGGTGATGCGCGGCATCAGTTCCATCGCGAAAGCCGAAAGCCCGGCACTTGCTAGAGCCGCGATCGCTTCGTCATTGCCGTAGGGATCCATGATGGCGATGACGACAGCGCCGCTCTTGTAACCGGCGATTTCCGACGGGCTCGGACGGCGCACCTTCAGCACCACATCGGCGGAGGCGGCATCGGCAAAGCTGCCGATCCTGGCGCCCGCGGCCTCGAACTCTCCGTCCGGAATGCGCGAAGCCGCACCGGCGCCGGCTTCGACGACGACGTCGAAGCCGAAACTCTTCATTTTCTTCACGGTCTCGGCGGAGGCCGCAACACGCGTCTCCTCGCCCGCAATTTCCCTTGCAACGAAAACGATATTGCCCAACTGCCCCCTCCTCCGGGTCAGCCAGACCGCCGCAGGCTTGCCTGCGCGGGCCAAGCACCTAGTTCACATAGCTTCGGAGAAGCTCTCCTCCCTCAGAGCGCCGTGCGTCCTTCCGGACGCACAAAGGACGCTCCGCCCCTCTGAATCGACGCGATCAGCGGAACAGGAAGATGCCGATGGCAAGAAGAATGATGAAGACGAAGAGGCCGCCGAGAAGGCCGGCGCCGCCGAAGAAACCGGCGGTCATCGCCAGCAGGAGGACGATGAGAAGCATCGAGCCGTATTTCGCGCCGGCGATGAACATGTCGTAGGTCTTTTCATGTTCCTTGTAATCCATCGGCGCGCCGGTCTCGACCGGTCCGGTATGATGTTCGGCCATAAATATCGTCTCCCTCAAATGCCTTTGCGCAGCCTGATTCCCTCGCCGAACGAGGGAAATCCCTGGCTGCAGGGATTACACAATGACAGGCGAAAGCGCAATGCATGAGAATGCCGCAGCAGCCGCCTCGCAACCACCTTCTCTTGAGCCGGAGGGAAGAAGAAATCAGAGCGGCAGATCGGTGCCGAGCTCGCCTGGCGGTACGAAACGCGCCGTCGGAATGATGGTGAGCGGCGGCAGCGTGTCGTTGGGATTGCGCGAAAACATCATGCGCTGCTCGCTGGCGCTGGAGATGAAGAAGGGATAGCGCGTCAACAGCTTGCGCCCGACCTCGATCACGTTCGTCGCCATCAGCGTCACGTCAACCCCGTAACTCTCCGCCAGCCGGCCGGGCACGATGGTATCGGCATAGAAAACCCGCTTGTAGAAGGCGGCATGTGGGGGGCGGACGGACTGAATAACGCGGTCCGCCCGGAAATACGCTGCGGCAACGATGGCGGGTCTCAGCGTCAGATAGGGAACCCATGGCATGTCGGCGGCGAAATCCGGATCGGCCGCGAAACGCGCCGGGTCGATCAAGGTCAGTCCGGCGTCCAAAAGCTCATCCATCGCCTCGGGAAAGGCCTCTCCGGACCGGCTGACACGATGCTCCGGCGTCACATAGTGAAGTCGGATCGTACTGACCAGTTCACCATAATGGTACAGACCGAAGATATAGGCATGGCTGTCGAAATCGACATCGTCCAATAGGCCTCCCGGGGCAAGCGACAGCGCGTCGTGGGCCTTGTAGGCCTTGTAGCGCAGCCGCTCTACCTCCTCCATGTCTTCGCCGCTTTCGACGCGGCGATATTCGACGTGATCCAGAATTTCCAGGATTTTCCTGCTGAAATCGCCACGCGCAAAAAGTGTATCTGACATTCTCTCGATCCGCTTGTTAACGGATCATTAATCATACGCCACCGACATTTAGGCAAGGAAATCCGATAATTCGCTTTGTATATAAAGTATTAAGGTTAACGGCAGGGGGGATTTTCAGCAAAAGATGCGGCCGCTGCAGGGCGCTCAGGCGACCTTGTTGCGACGGCGCGGGACGGTGCGGCGGCCGATTCCCTCTTGCAACAGCCTGATGTTCTGGGAAGGCACCGGTTGCGAGAAAACATAGCCCTGTACCAGATCGGTGCTGCGGTGTTTGTTGAGCAGGGCCAGCTGTTCCTCGGTCTCGACCCCCTCGATGACGATCTTCAGGCCAAGCTCCCGAGCGAGATGGACCGTACCGCGCAATAGCTTGAGGCGGCGGGTATCCTCGACGATGTTGCGCACGAAGGAGCGGTCGATCTTGACGATATCGAGCGGCAGGGTGTCGAGATAGCTGAGGCTGGAGAAGCCGGTACCGAAATCGTCGATGGCGATGGTGATGCCGCGGGCCCTGAGCTCCGCCAGGATGGCGCGAACGGCCGCCGGCTCGTCGATCAGGCAGCTTTCCGTGACTTCGAGATGCAGCCGCGCCGCGTCGAGGCCGGAATGAGCAAGCGCTTCGGCGACCACCTGGAGGATGTCGGCATCCCTGAGGTCCCGCGCCGAGAGGTTGACCGAGACGGCGATATGGTCCGGCCAGTTCATGCATTCGCTGCATGCCTTGAACAGGACGAAGCGGGTGATGTCGGAGATGATGCCCATATCCTCGGCGAGCCGGATGAAGACATCGGGCGGGATCGAGCCCCTCTCCGGATGCACCCAGCGCGCCAAGGCTTCGGCGCATTCGATCCGCGAGCCGTCGGCCCGGAACATCGGCTGGAAGACCAGATGCAGCGCCTGTGCCGAAACCGCATCGCGCAGATCCGCCTTCAGCTTCTGCTGCTCGATATAGCGGCCATCCATCTCGCGCTCGAAGCCTGAAATGCCGCCCCTGAAGCGCGACTTGCTTTCGAACAGCGCAAGATCCGCCTTGACGCTCCATTCGTCCATCGCGAAGGCGGTGCTTTCGAGGATCGCGTAGCCGGCGCTGAGCGAAACGAGGAAGGTCAGCTCGTCGACCTCGTAGTTCCCCTGGATCGCGGCGTGCACGCGGCGGATCTCGATATCGAGCGAGGCCGGCTCCTTCGCATGCGGGAAAAACAGGATGAACTGGTCGCCCATCAGCCGGCCCAGAATAGCGTTGCCGGAAGCCTGCTTGATGCGAGCGGCGATCGCACAGAGCAGATGGTCGCCGGTAACATGGCCGCGCATGTCGTTGACATGCTTGAACTCGTCGATATCGAGCACCATGAAGCCGAGCGGTCCCGACTTCCTCGGATGTTTGGCGAGATAGTCCTGCACCAGCTGGCCGAAATATTCCCGGTTGGGCAGGCCGGTCATCGCATCGAAGCGCACCATGTGCAGGATCTTCTGCTCCGCCTTCACCCGGCTCGACACGTCCTCGAAGATCAGCACGGCGCCGCCGTCGGCCCTGCGGCTGGCGGAGAATTCGAGCGACAGGCTCTCGGGAAAATGAATGAGCGTGCGCGACAGGTTGCCTTCGGCCACCTGGGTCAGCTGGCGCAGGATCAGCTCCGGCTGCGAGGCGTCCATGAAGCTGTAGCGCGCGCCATAGCGCAGCACGGCGCCGAGGTCGCGATCCTTCAGCCGCTCCGGAGCACCGATCTTCAACAGCTCGCAGGCCTTGCGATTGACGACCTGAATGCGGTTTTCGGCATCGACCATGACGAGGCCGTGCGGCATGTTGTTGAGCGCCGTATCGAAACGATCGGCGATAATGGTGATTTCCCGGCGCGCGATGACGTTTTCATAGAGAAACTCGCGCACGCCGTTCGCCATGGCCCGCGTCGTCAGCCAGAAAGGAATGAGGAAGATCGACAGCACGCCGCGATAGAAATCCATCGCCAGCAGGCTGCAGACGATCATCGGCAGGCAGCAGAAGAAGGTCTGGAGGTCGACTGCGAAGCGCGAACCGTAATTGCGGCCGACGACGGAAACCATGGTCGCCATGGTGACGGAAATGCAGGCAAGTTCCGCAAAGGAATCATGCACGACGAAGATGGCGTAGCCGCTGGCGATGCCGAGGAGCGCGGTGGTGCAAGCTCCACTGGTAACGAGAATCCGCTCCCAACGCTCGATGTCGGCGCGCGACAGGCTGTCCTTGTCGACGCGATCGAACCGTCGGAAGATGACCATGCGAGCGCCGAAGACCAGAAGGAAGGCGGCCGACAGCAGGACATAGATGGAATACTGCGTCTTGGCGGCCACTGCTAGGCACGTCGCAATATGCACGATGACGCCAACAAGAAGCGTCATGCGGTTCCCGGAAAGGGAACTCACAAACGACAGATACACATCTAAAGGGACCCTGTTCGGGTTATCTGGCTTCATCCACACTTTCCCTGTGCGCGGGAATTCTAAGCCCAACCCTTTAAAAATTGATTTCAATGGAATCAAACATTTGGTCAAATTTTCTAAAACTAGAGGATGAACTGCACAGCCTAAGCGCGCTGACGCAGCCTATTGGCGAGATTGTTGAAATATTTTATCCACGCCTGGGTTGCTGAAATATTCGACGGTCGGATGAGCCGACCCGTACAGGTAAGACTATACTCCTAGGCAAGGCATTTATCCTTCCAATTTCAAAGGCCGTGGTCTACATCGATTGCAAGAGGGAAAGCTGCCGGAAAACCGGCAGGACAAGAACAAGGGGAGGCGCATGTCGGTACTTCTGGCAGCAAGCCGGCTGATCGACCGGATCAGCCAGTTCATGGGCAAAATTTCCGAATATATGGTGCTGTTCTGCTGTCTGATCAGCGCCGGAAACGCCATCGTCCGCTATGCCTTCAATTACAGTTCGAACGGCTGGCTGGAGATCCAGTGGTATCTCTTCGCTTTCGTCGTGCTGCTCGGCGCCTCGCATGCACTGCGCAACAATGAGCATGTCCGCGTCGACCTGATCTATGGCTCGGTTTCCGACAGGGCGAAGATCTGGATCGACATCTTCGGCCTCATCCTCTTCCTCATCCCCGTCTGCATCTTCCTCGCCTGGGTCTCCTGGCCCTTCTTCGCGCTCTCCTACCGGCAGGGGGAAATATCGGGCAATGCTGGCGGGCTGATCCGCTGGCCCGTCAAGCTGGTCCTCGTCGCCGGTTTCGCGCTGCTTTCCTTGCAGGGCGTTTCCGAGCTGATCAAACGGATCGCAGCCGTTACCGGCCATATCAGCATCGATACAAAATACGAAAAGCCGCTGCAGTAACGCGGGCTGGGAGAAACGGATTTGTTTGATTTCGGCATCATTCCGCCGGCGATGTTCCTGGGCATGGTCATCTTCATGCTCTACGGCTTTCCGGTCGCCTTTTCGCTGGCCGCCGTCGGTCTGTTCTTCGGCATTATCGGCATCGTCACCGGCCATTTCAACGAAGCCCTCCTGCAGGCCCTGCCGCTTCGTTTCTTCGGCATCGTCTCCAACGACCTCCTGCTCGCAATTCCCTTCTTCACCTTCATGGGTGCGATCCTGGAACGCTGCGGGTTGGCCGAGGATCTGCTCGAAGGCACCGGCAAACTCTTCGGCGGCATACCCGGCGGTCTCGCCTATGCCGTCATCCTCGTCGGTGCCGTGCTCGGCGCGATCACCGGCACGGTGGCCGCCTCCGTCATCACCATGGGGGTGATCTCACTGCCGATCATGCTGCGCTATGGCTACAGCCCGCGGCTTGCCACCGGCGTCATCGCCGCGTCGGGCACCATCACCCAGGTGATCCCGCCCTCGCTCGTGCTCGTCGTTCTCGCCGACCAGCTCGGCCGGTCGGTCGGCGACATGTATCTCGGCGCCATCGGCCCTTCGATCCTGCAGGTGACGATCTTCATCCTCTTCATCCTGGTGATGTCGATCATCCGGCCGAAATCGATGCCGCCGCTGCCGAAGGAAGTGCGCGGCGACTTCAACTGGGCACTGCTCGTCAAAGTGCTGATGGGCATGGTGCCCTCGATCGTGCTGATCTTCCTGGTGCTCGGGACGATCTTCATGGGGCTTGCGACGCCGACGGAAGCCGGCGCGCTCGGCGTCGTCGGCGCCATGCTGCTCGCCGCCATGAATCGCCGCCTCACCTGGCCGCTGATCCGCGAGGCGATGACATCGACAACGCACATCACCTCGATGGTGGTGATGATCCTGATCGGCTCCACTTGTTTCAGCCTGGTCTTCCAGGGCATGGACGGCTCGCGCTGGATCGAGCACATGCTGTCGGGCATACCCGGCGGCCCGGTCGGTTTCCTGATCTTCGTCAACATCTTCATCTTCGTGCTCGCCTTCTTCCTCGATTTCTTCGAGATCGCCTTCATCGTCATCCCGATGCTTGCCCCCGTTGCCTCCAGTCTCGGCATCGATCTGATCTGGTTCGGCGTGCTGATCTGCGTCAACATGCAGACGAGCTTCATGCACCCGCCTTTCGGCTTCGCGCTGTTCTACCTGCGCTCGATCGCCGGCAAGGACGTCAAGACCTCCGATATCTACATGGGCGCGCTCCCCTGGGTCGGCATGCAGCTGATCCTGGTGGCGATCGTGATCTTCTGGCCGCAATCGGTCACCTATTGGCTGGATCACGGCCCGAAGGTCGACCCGAACTCGATCAAGATCGAAATCCCCGCCTTCGGCGGCGGGCAACTCGGCCTGCCGCCGCTGGGCGGCGGCAACAACAGCTCACCGCAGATTCCCGGCCTCACCCTGCCGCCGCTGAACGGCCTGCCCGGGGGCGCACCGCCGGCGCCCGCCAAATAGCGTGGAAAAGAAAAACCCCCGGACCGAAAGATCCGGGGGTTTTGTCATCGGCTGAAATCAAGCGTCGGCGAAAGCTTAAAGCTTCCCGGCCCGCTGCTGGATCATCATAAACGTATCGAAAGTATATTCCGAAAGCTGCATCCAGAGATAGGCGTCCCGCTTAAAGGCGGTCTGGTCGTCGTAGATCTTCTTGAAATACTGGTTGGTGCCCGAGATTTCGGCGTAGATGCCGGTCGCCGCCTGGAAGCAGGCTTCCATGATTTCCTGGCTAAACGGGCGCAGCGTCGCGCCTTCCGCAACCAGCTGCTTCAGCGCCGTCGGGTTCTTGGTGTCGTACTTCGCCAGCATGTTGGTGTTGGCGAAGGCGCAGGCATCGGTCAGCGCTGCCTGATAATGCTTGGGCAGGCTGCTCCATTTTTCGAGATTGAAGAACCCGTGCACCGTCGGGCCACCTTCCCACCAGCCCGGATAGTAGTAATACTTCGCCACCTTGTGAAAGCCGAGCTTCAGGTCGTCATAAGGACCGACGAATTCCGCCGCATCGATCGTGCCTTTTTCCAGCGCCGGATAGATGTCGCCGCCGGCGATCTGCTGCGGGATGACGCCGACTTTCTCCATGACGCGGCCGGCAAGGCCGGCAATGCGCATCTTGACGCCCTTGAGATCGTCGAGCGTGTTGATTTCCTTGCGGAACCAGCCGCCCATCTGCGCACCGGTATTGCCGGCCGGCAGCGCATACATGCCCTGTGTCGCATAGAATTCGTTCATCAGCTTGTTGCCGTTGCCTTCATAATACCAGGCATTGGTCAGGCGGCTGTTCAGGCCGAACGGGATGGCCGTTCCGATGGCATAGGTCGGGTCCTTGCCGACGAAATAATAGGAGGTGGTGTGGGCTGCCTCGACCGTACCGGCGGCCACCGCATCGACGGCCTGCAGGCCCGGCACGATTTCACCGGCCGCGAAGGGCTGGATCGTGAAATTACCGTCCGTTGCGGCGGCAACATGCTTGGCGATATCCTCGGCACCGCCATAGATCGTGTCCAGGCTCTTCGGAAACGACGACGTCATGCGCCATGCGATCTTCGGATTTTCCTGCGCGATCGCAGGCGCTGCCAATGCCGTTGCGGCTACCGCACCGGCGCTGGCGGTCCCCGCCTTCTTGAAAAACGAACGACGATCCATCAAAAACCTCCCGTATAGATGGCACTGCGCGGCCGATCTTCACCCCTACCCGCAGCAAGGGCAAACCTAAGCATGGCGAAGGCCGCGATTCAAGCGTTAGTCTATTAGCCTTTGGCATCAAGACGACAATAAGACAGTGCGAACGTGCCCATCAAAATCAGCGGCTTAGCAGCAAGCACGGTAGCCTCGGCACCATTTCCGCCGCAATTTGGCCGCCTGATACAGCCAGGCGTTGACTTGACGACCCTTCTGGCGGCAGAAACGACAAGCATCAAGATTTGACCGGGGCTGATATGACGAAACCGATCGTTGCCATTCCTGCCGATATCCGCAGCTTCGACGGCGCGACCTGGCACGCCGTGCAGCATCAATATCTGCGAGCCGCATTGAACGCGGCCGGCGTCATGGCCTTCATCATTCCGGCCTTCGAAGAGGGTTACGACACCGACGCGATCCTCGACCGCGTCGACGGCCTCTTGGTTTCCGGCTCGGCGAGCAATGTGCATCCCTCCCTCTACGGCGCCGAGGCCAATGACAAGGACGGCCCCTTCGACCCTGCCCGCGACGCCACCAGCCTGCCGCTCATCCGCCGCGCCATCGACCGCGCCATCCCGCTGCTCGCCATCTGCCGCGGCATCCAGGAGCTGAACGTCGCGCTCGGCGGCTCGCTGGCAAGCGAGATCCAGGAGCAGCCCGGCATCTGGGACCACCGCCGGCCGGAAGGCGTCGACCGGGACGGCATGTACGCCATTCGCCAGAGCGTCCACGTCAAGGAGGGATCCTGCATAGCAGGCATTCTCGGCCCGGGCGAGGTCCGCGTGAACTCCCTGCATCGCCAGGCAATCGCCAGGACCGCGCCGCGCCTGCAGGTGGAAGCGATCGCCGAAGACGGCACGGTGGAGGCCGTCTCCGTCATCGACGCCAAGGCTTTCGCCGTCGGCGTGCAATGGCATCCGGAATATTGGGCCGAAACCGACAAGCCGTCGAACAAGCTGTTTGCAGCCTTCGGCGACGCCGTCCGCAGCCATGCCGCCGGCAAGCAGCCGGTTATCGCGGCCCAGGCGATCGCCTGACACTGCGCTGGCCGCACCGATAATAGATAGCGTGCTGGAGCCGGGCGCAGAGTTCTTTGCGGCGCGCCTAAGCCTTTTGCGGCGTCTCCGGCACCGGCGTCAGCGCCGACCCCTTCTCGAACCAGGCGATGAGATTATCGGCGACGAGATCGGCCATCGCATTGCGGGTCGGCACTGACGCGGAGGCGACGTGCGGCAGCAGCACGGCATTCTTAGGCGCGAGCAGGTCAGCCGGCACCGTCGGCTCGTCGTAGAAGACGTCCAGGCCGGCTGCCCCCAGCGCGCCGGAGGCAAGGGCGGCACTCAGCGCCTCTTCGTCCACCGTCCAGCCGCGGCCGACGTTGACGAGAATGCCGTTCGGGCCGAGTGCGGCCAGAATTTCGGCATCGATGGTCTTGTGCGTCTGGGGCGTCTTCGGAACGATGGCGATCAGCGTATCCACCGCCTCCGCCAGCCCCTTCAGCGTCGGGTGATAATCATAGGGCGCATCGACATGGCGCGAACGGGTGTGATAGCTGATCTTCACCTTGAACGGCTCCAGCCGCTTGGCGATTTCAAGCCCGATGCGGCCAAGGCCGTAAAGCCCGATATGACGGCCCTTGAGCGAGAAGCGCGACAGCGGATAGGCCGTGCCCGGCTTCCAGTTGCCGGCGCGCAGCCAGGCTTCGGCCCGCGGCAGTTCGCGGATGGTGTTCAGGAGCAGGCCGATCGCCGTATCGGCGACCTCGTCGTTCAGCACATCCGGCGTGTTGGTGACGACGATGCCCTTTTCGGCGGCACGTTTCACATCCATACCGTCATAACCGACGCCGAAGCTGGCGATCACCTCGACATGAGGGAGCTGATCCATCCAGGCGCCGGGAAAGGCGCCGGAGACGGCAACGCCGCGAATGCGGGCGGCGGTCTCACCGTCGAGTGCAAGCCTTTCCGCCCGCGGGACAGCGACAATCTCAAAACGATCCTTCAGGCTATCGAGAACACGATCGTGTATCTTCCCGGGAACGAGAATGGCGATGCGGGACACGGCTTTTCCTCTTGGGTGGCGGTCTAGGGTCAGGCGCGGGGCCGATGGGGGCTGGTGGACTGGCGAATGCGCATTTCCGGTTTGATCAGATGCATGCCGTCAGGTTCGTGGCTGCCGGCTAGGCGATCAAGCAGCGCCCGGGCGGCCAGGCGCCCGACCTCGGCCTGGCCGTTCCAGACGGTCGTCAGCGCCGGCGTGGCGATCGAGGCCTCCTCGAGATCATCATAACCGGTGACGGAAATGTCGCGTCCCGGCATCAGGCCGGCGCGCGCAATGCCGTTCATCAGCCCGATCGCCACGAGATCGTTCCAGCAGACGGCCGCCGTCGGCTTTTGCGGCAGCGACAGGAAATGCACGGCGGCCTCGAAGCCGCCCTGTTTCGAGCGCGGGCCGGGAATGCGCAGGTTCGGATCGACCTCGATACCGGCCTTGCGCAACGCATTGACATAACCCTGGTAGCGGTCGCGGCCGGTGGAGGTCTGGTCCGTGCCGCCGATCATGGCGATCGAGCGGTGGCCGAGGCCGATCAGGTGGTTGGTGGCAAGCGAGATGCCGTAGCTGTCGTCGCCGCGATAGGTCGGCAGGTCCTGCCCTTCCATCGAGCGGGCAACCAGGATCGCCGGCATGCCGTTTTCTTCCGCCAGTTGCACGTCCTCAGGCGGCGTGCCGATCGCCGGCGACATGATGACGCCGTCGCCGCCGAGCTGCAGCAGCGTCTCGATGAAGGTGCGCTGCTTTTCGACATTGTCGTAATGGTTGGACAGGATGAAGGTGTGGCGGCTGCGATCGAGCTCGCTTTCGATCGCCTTCAGGATCTCCCCGTAGAAGGGGTTCATGATGTCGTGCACGACGACGCCGATGATGCCGGAGCGCGAGGTGCGAAGACTGGCGGCGCGGCGATTGTAGATATAGCCGAGCGCGCGCGCCTGTTCCTTGATCTTCTCCCGCGTATTGCCGGCGACGAGCGGGCTGTCGCGTAAGGCAAGCGATACGGTCGCCGTTGAAATGCCGAGCGTTTCGGCAATCGTCGAAAGCTTGATCTTCTGGACCACGTGTCCTCCTCCAGGCAGCACGCAAGACAGCGAGACCCCGCCGGAAAACCGGCGCGGCCCCTTAAAATGTTTAATTAAAAGATTTAATCGGTGGAGGCAATTCGTCTTTCAGGGAAATTTCAGTCTTCGTCCGGTTCTTCGATGTGAAGGGCCTCGGCCTGCAGATTGCCGTCGATCGCTTTCAGCAGCCGGACGAGATTGCGGATTTCCTTGTCGGAGAATTCCAGCGTCGCCAGCCTGTCGCAGGCAGACGCCGCCATCTCGATCGCCTGCACGCTGCCGCGGCCGAGTTCGGTGAGATAGACCTTGGTGAGTCGCGCATCCTCGGCATCGGGCTTGCGCTCGAGGAAACCCTGCGCCTCCATGCGGCCGATCGTGCGCGTCATCGTCGGCGCCTTGACGCCGAGCTTCTGGGCAAGGCCGCCGGCCGTCATGCCGTCGCTTTCGGCGAGCGAGAGAATGACGCCGTCCTGGCCGGCATAGAGGCCGCTTTCGAGAAGGTTGCGCGACAGCACCGTACGCATGGAACGAGCCGCCTGGGTCAGCGCCGGAGAGAGGTCGACGAGCGTATACTCGGTCTGGTCCTTCTTCTTGGACTTGTTCTTTTTGCCGTCCTTATGCTTCTTTCCCATGGCCATCCCTTTGATCTTTAAGCCCCGGCGCCGCTGCGATATGACATTGCCCAGGATCTCGTCATAAACAAGAGGCTACGACCGGATGATGACGCCTTCGCCGCGCTTCGAGGACAGCAACCCGGCCTTTGCTCCCGGCGAAGGCCGGCTGATCGCCGTGCTGCCGCTCGGCGCCCATGAGCAGCACGGCCCTCACCTGCCCTTCGAAACCGACACGCTGATTGCCGAAGGCATCGCCGGACGATTGCAGATGGCCTTGCCCGCCGGCCTGCCGGTCACCTTCCTGCCCGCCGAATCCGTCGGCTACTCCATAGAGCATATGGATGTCGAAGGAACGAAGACGCTTGCTTTCGACGAAGCGGTCACCCGCTGGCTCGCCATCGCCGAAAACCTGGCGAAGCAGGGCATCCGCAAATTCGTGATGCTGAATGCCCATGGCGGCAATTCGCCCGTCATGACGATCGTCGCCACCGAGGCGCGGGTCCGCTTTGCCATGCTGGCGGTGGCAACGAGCTGGACCCGCTTCGGCCTGCCGGACAGCGTGATCACCCCTGAGGAGAAGGCGATCGGCATCCATGGCGGCGATATCGAGACTTCGGTGATGCTGGCGCTTGACCCCGACAGGGTCGATATGGCGAAAGCGGCGGACTTTTCCTCGAGGCAGACGGAATTCGCCGGACGCTTCAAACATCTGCGCGCCTACGGGCCGCATGCCTTCGGCTGGAAGATGTCGGATCTCAATACCACCGGCGCAGCAGGCAATGCCGCGGCGGCGACGGCTGAAAAGGGTGAGGCGCTGATTGCGCATGCGGTGAAGGGGCTGGTCGAATTGCTGGAGGATGTCGACGCCTTCGACGTCACGCAACTCCGCTGAAGATGGAACCTGCACCGGGCAACCGATGTGATCTTATAACATTATAAAACCCTTTGAACTGCCGCGCCCATGCCATTATATGAGACCAACCGTTCAAGCAGCCGATCCCAAGCCGCTCGGCCGCACGCCTAATCCTAGAGGTTCTCATGACCGACGCGATCTCCACCCAGAAGCCCATTCCCGTCACCGTGCTCACCGGTTATCTCGGCGCCGGCAAGACGACCTTGCTCAACCGCATCCTTTCCGAAAATCACGGCAAGAAATATGCGGTCATCGTCAATGAGTTCGGCGAAATCGGCATCGACAACGACCTGATCGTCGAGTCGGACGAAGAAATCTACGAAATGAACAATGGCTGCGTCTGTTGCACGGTGCGCGGCGACCTGATCCGCGTCGTCGAGGGCCTGATGCGCCGCCCCGGCCGCTTCGACGGCATCATCGTTGAGACGACGGGCCTCGCCGATCCGGTGCCGGTCGCCCAGACCTTCTTCATGGATGATGACGTGCGCGCCAAGACCGAGCTCGACGCCGTTGTCGCTCTGGTGGACGCCAAGCACCTGCCGCTGCGCCTGAAGGACAGCCGCGAGGCAGAGGACCAGATCGCCTTCGCCGACGTTGTCGTCATCAACAAGAGCGACCTCGTCACCCCGGAAGAACTTGATGTGATCGAGGACATCGTCCGTGCCATCAACCCGGCCGCCCGCGTCTACAAGACCAGCCGCTCCGGCGTCGACCTTGCCCGCGTGCTCGACCAGGGCGCCTTCAACCTGGAGCGCGCGCTCGAAAACGATCCGCATTTCCTGGAACATGGCCATGACGACCATGTCTGCGGGCCGGACTGCGATCACGACCACCACCATCATGATCACGATCATCACCACGGGCACGACCATCATGACCATGGCGCCCATAACCACGGTGCAATGTCGGCGATCCATGATGTGACGGTGCAGTCGGTGTCGCTGCGCGGCGGTCAGATGAACCCGGAGCGCTTCTTCCCCTGGATCCAGAAGGTCACCCAGACACAGGGGCCGAATATTCTCCGTCTCAAGGGCATCATCGCCTTCAAGGACGATCCCGAGCGTTACGTCGTTCAGGGCGTGCACATGATCATCGAGGGCGATCACCAGCGGCCATGGAAGGAAGGCGAAAAGCATGAAAGCCGTCTCGTCTTCATCGGCCGCGATCTCGACCGCGAAAAGCTCGAAGCCTCCTTCAAGGCCTGCGAGGCAGCCGTCTGATGCCGACAGTTGCACCGCTTGATCTCGACGGCCATGTTCTGGCCGTCGAATTTTTAGGTGATGTCCCTTTCTTCGCGAATGCAAACGGCACGTTTCACCGGCTGGATGGCGGCGACAGGGTCTGCGAAGCCCACCAAGGCATGCTCACCGTCATCCGCGATCCCTATAGCGAGAGCCTGATCTCGGGCGGCGAGGACGGCAAGGTGCTGCGCATCGCCGCCGATGGCAGCGTCAGCGAGATCGCCACGGCGCCGCGCAAGTGGATTTCGCAGGTCGCAGCCGGCCCGCAGGGCGCCGTTGCCTATTCCTACGGCAAGAGTTCGCTGGTGCGTCTTGCCGATGGCACGACCAAGGAATTCCCCGAGGAGCGCACCGTCGAAGGCCTTGCCTTCGCGCCGAAAGGCCTGCGCATCGCGGCGGCGCGTTATAACGGCGTGTCATTGCACTGGGTTGGCATGAGCGCCAAGCCGGTCGATCTTGAATGGAAGGGTGCGCATACCGGCGTCACCTTCTCGCCAGATGGTAATTTCCTCGTCACCTCGATGCAGGAAAATGCGCTGCACGGCTGGAAACTCGACAGCAAGCCGGGTGCCGAGGCTCGCCACATGCGCATGACCGGCTACCCTGCCAAGGTGAAATCGCTCTCCTGGTCGGTCAAGGGCAAGTGGCTCGCCTCTTCGGGCGCGCCGGCGGCCATCGTCTGGCCGTTCCAGGGCAAGGACGGGCCGATGGGCAAGGCGCCGCTCGAACTCGGCACTCGCGCCAATATCATGGCGACCGCGGTGAAATTCCATCCGCTGGAGGATATCCTCGCCATCGGCTTCATCGACGGCATGATTCTGGCCGTGCGCATCGCCGACAGCAAGGAGGCGCTGCTGCGTCGCCCCGGCAAGGGCGCAGTCACGGCGATGAGCTGGAGCAAGGACGGCAAGCTGCTCGCCTTCGCCTCCGAAGCCGGCGATTGCGGCGTCGTCGATATTTCGGCCTGAGCTATATTGGCGGCAATGGACGACCCCCCGACGGAAGCTGAGATCGTAGCGCTCTCGTCCGATCACATGCAGGCGGCCGCAGCGATCAGGCGTGTCGCCCTGTGGCAGCGGCTCCCCTGGCTGCCGGATCTGCATACGCCTTGGGAAGATGAGCAGTACTGGCGCATGCACCTGCTGCCGAACTGCACGATATTAGGTGCCGCCATGGGCAACCGGCTCATCGGCGTCATCGCCTATGGCGACAACTGGATAGAGCAGCTCTATATCCTCCCCGACTTTCAAGGCATGGGCATCGGCTCTCTGCTTCTCGGCTGCGCCAAGGAGGAGATGGGCGAGATCAGGCTCTGGACGTTCCAGCGTAATATCGGCGCACGTGCTTTCTACGAACGCCACGGTTTTGCCGCCGCGGAGGAGACCGACGGCGCCGATAACGAGGAAAGAGAGCCGGATGTGCTGTATCATTGGCGCCGGCTTCCGGAATTGACGCCGGTCCTGCAGCCGTCAGATGGCTAGATTATCAGGGCTTGCCAAATGCCTTGCCCGGGCGAAACATGAACTGCACGCAGCGGGCGCTTGCGCCGCCGTCGCTGACAAAGGAAACGGAAATGGCGAAATCAACCGGCCTCGGTTTGGCCGAGCAACAGCCGCAGCCTTTGGGCGGCGCATCGGTCTGGGCCGTGATCCGCACCGAGGCGGCCGAGCTTGCCGCACGCGAGCCGATCTTGCGGCGGCTGCTTGCCGCGGAGGTAACGGACGCCGCCGACAACAAGGAGATCATTGCCCGTGTTCTGGCCGCGCGGCTTTGCGTGGCCCAGGTGGAAACGGGCAATCTGTTTGATCTCATCCTCTCCACACTGAACGACGATATCATGCGAAAGGTCGAGGCCGATCTCGCAGCCGTGCGCGAGCGCGATCCGGCCTGCACGACGTTTCTGCACGCGCTTCTGAACCTCAAGGGCTTTCATGCGCTTGAGACGCATCGCATCGCCCATACACTCTGGAACGCCGGCCGGCCGGAGATCGCCAGCTGGCTCGCCAATCTCGCCTCGCTGGTCTTCGGCCCGGATATCCACCCCGCCGCCCGGATCGGCGCTTCCATCATGCTCGACCACGGCTCGGGCATCGTCATCGGCGAAACGGCTGTCATCGAGGATGAAGTCTCGATCCTGCAGAATGTCACGCTAGGCGGCACCGGCAAAGAAACCGGCGACCGCCACCCGAAGATCCGCCACGGCGTGATGATCGGCGCCGGCGCCAAGATCCTCGGCAATATCGAGATCGGCGCCTTCAGCAAGGTTGCCGCCGGCAGCGTCGTGCTGAAGCCGGTCCCCGAGCATTGCACGGTCGCCGGCGTGCCGGCAACACTCGTGCGCGTCCACCGCGCCGACGAAATCCCAGCAGAGACGATGGATCAGAATATCTAGAGCAGATCCTCTGATCGACGAATCGATTGCGATGCGACGACGGAGCTCGAAGCTGTTTCAACATCCACGGCTCAGGCCAGTTTGGACAACGGAAACGGGAAAAATTCGCCAGTCGGACACTTTTCAATCAACGAGAGTTCGGTATTTTGAGCGCATGCTTTCGAAAGCGCGTCTCGGAGCAAGAACGGTTGCAGGCGCCAGCTTCGCGACCGGTCAGGGTCTGTTGAATGGAATGACGAATGGCACCCGATCACATCGTTGACGCAATTACGATTTCCGGGGTGGAAAAGAAGTTTGGACGCGGACGGCAAGCAGTGATTGCTCTTGATGGGCTGTCGCTGCGTATTCCGCGTGGAAAGATATTCGGTCTGCTTGGCCCAAACGGCGCCGGCAAGAGCACGTTGTTACGGATCATCGCTGGCCTCGTCCGGCAAGACAAGGGAAGCGTCGAATTGTTCGGCCGCCGCCCGGACCAGGCTTCCCGGCGCAGGGTCGGCATGCTGATCGAGGCGCCGACCATCTATCCGTTCCTGACCGCACGAGAGCATCTGCGCATGCTGGGATCATATTCGGAAAGGCGCCTGCACGTCGACGCTGTCCTTCGACGTGTGGGGATATTTGCTGCGGCAGACAAAAAGGCGGGAGAGTTCTCGCTGGGAATGAAGCAGCGGCTCGGGATTGCATGCACGCTGATTTCCAGACCCGATGCCATCATCCTCGACGAGCCCACGAACGGCCTCGACCCAGACGGCATCCTGCAAATGCGGGCTCTCTTGAGAGAATTGGCAGAACAAGATGGAACAACGGTTCTCTTTTCCAGCCATCTCCTTGATGAGGTCGAGCGCGTCTGCGATCACATCGCGATCTTGCGGCAAGGCCGGGTCGTCGTTGAAGGAGATGTTGCCCATCTCCTCGATCGGGAAGGACGGTTTTGGCTCGATGTCGATCGACCGGCAGAGATCGTCGACCGCCTCGGCGCGATTGCCGAGCTTGCCGATGGCGGCCTCTATGTCCGGCTCGAGCGCAAACATATCCCAGATCTCCTGAGATCCATCGTTTCTGCGGATATCAAGGTGTATGAAGCGAAATGGGTGAAGCCGGACCTGGAAACTGTGTTCTTGTCCCAGACGAGGAATGATTGATGACAGGCCTCGTTCGCTTCGAGCTGCTAAAGCTTGCCAGACAGCCGGCGCTGCTTTTCTGGGGGTTCTTTTTCGTCCCGTTGGCGGTGACGGTGTTCAAACTGTTCCTGATCTTATTCATCGTCATACGGTCACTCCAGTCTCCGGCAACGGGATCCGATTTGATCCTCGCAGCAGCCAAGTCGCTCAGCATCTCCGGAAACTCGCTGGCGCAGCTCTTGTTTGCAATCGGCATAGCGGGC
Organism: Rhizobium sp. BT04; assembly: GCF_030053135.1. Classification (NCBI taxonomy): domain Bacteria; kingdom Pseudomonadati; phylum Pseudomonadota; class Alphaproteobacteria; order Hyphomicrobiales; family Rhizobiaceae; genus Rhizobium; species Rhizobium sp. BT04. The sequence continues at coordinate 2,335,659 of NZ_CP125652.1, forward strand.
GTGTTTCACCTTGAATATCGTCTGGCGACCTGGCGCCTCGTGGTGCCGAGAGCGTCACGGGTTTCGATTTGGCTTGCCAAATTCCTGACCTGTCTCTTTTGCATTTTCATCAGCCTGTCCGTGCTTGTGCTTGGCGACTTTTCGGTTGATATCGTCGCGGCTTTCACCAGCCCCGGTTCGTCATCGCTGGAAATCCATCCTGATAGCGTTCAGATGCTGATCATCTCGTCGGCAATTGCCACGATGGAACTGACCGTCTTGATTGCGCTCGTTTCGGCAATGGCGATCCTCACACGCTCATTGATTGCAGCGGTCCTGCCGGCCTTCATGCTCGCAATCGTTTCGTCAATCATGCAAGTCTATCTGGGAACAACGACATCTCCCGTCCCATTGCCCGCGTTCAGCGCAGAAATGCTGCGGACATGGTTGTTTGACCAAAGCCGCGACGTCACTGACGCCTATGCATGGAGCGGACTTGCGATTTTGACATTATGGCTCCTTGTGGGAATTGCGATTGGGTCAATCGGCTTTGCAAGGCAGCAATTGTATTCCGAGTGAGCTATTGATGTGGGTGAGGACCTGCCGCAGACCGCTCCAAGGGCTGGTCGAACGCATGCCATTTTGTGAAACTGATGAGTTGCCACGAGTGCGTAGCTTGTAACAATGCGATGCTCTTGAGAGGACTCGAGCTGCAGGCCGGACGGATCGCTCCGAGATAGGAGACTCACCCCTTCTCTAAGCAGCCTGCTGATTTTCTCCGCAGGCTTCGACCCGGTTGCGACCTTCGCGCTTCGAACGATAGAGCGCCTCATCCGCCTTCTGCATCAGCCGTTCAAAATCCCCGTCGTTTTCACGACGCGCGGCAACACCGATACTCAGCGTCGGAAAGACGGCCAGATCCAGCCGTTGCATGACGGCGGCGGCAAAGGTGAGACGGAGGCGGTCGGCAATCAGCACCGCATCTTCGCGGGAGACATTTTTCAGCACGACCAGAAACTCATCCCCACCTTGACGGGCGAGCAGATCGCCGGACCCCATGATGTCTCGCGCAACACCGGCGAAAAGCCGCAGCATTTCGTCGCCGGCGGCATGACCATGCCGGTCGTTCAACTGCTTGAAATGGTCGATATCGATGATCAGCAGCGATACCGGCCGGGAACCGAGAGCGGGCAGATGCTGGGCAAGGCCGCCGCGATTGAGCGCACCGGTTAGTGGATCGTGGTGAGCGAGTTCGGTCAGCTGATTTCGGCTGCGCTCAGCGGCCATCAGCACCATGGCCATGCTGCGCAGCATGATGAAAGCGACCGCCGATACCGCCATCCAGCTATGAATTGCACTGCCGCCGAAAGGATCCGGCCCGCCGATCTCGCCGGTCGCCGCAAGAATGCTGCGAACCGCAAAGATCATGGCAGTGCAGGCATAGAGGCCGACAAGCAGGGCTGCCGAATAAAGCTTCTCGCGCCGGACGATGCTGACGGCTTCCCTTGCGACGGCAAGATCGCACAGGCAGCAGATGACGGAGACGTAGAGGAGCCGGGCCGATACGGCCGAAGGGTTGCTGACGATAAGCACGACAGGCACGCTGACGAGAAAGATGGCGAGCCAGAAAGTCCGCTGGTCGAGCGCTCGTCCCGAAAAGACGCGCACGGCAAAGAACATCAGCATGTAGCCCGCAATGGTGACGATATTGCCGCCATCGATCGAGACGGAATAGGGAACGAAATTGCGCAGCGCGACGAGGAAGGACCCGACACCGACAAGCAGGTTGCTCAAGCCCCACCACAGCGGCCACCTCTCGAAGCGGCCGGTCGCATAGGCTGCGAGCTGGAGAACGCCCAGCACGAAACAACTCACGGCAACAATGAAATAAATAGTCCTGAGATCCAGCAGCATGACGCTTTCCCGAGGTTCTGGCGGCGGAACCTACAGCAAGCATTTTTCAGTTTGATTGGGGGCTTCGCTAAAAATTGAACGATTGCTGGTTTTCCTGCTGCGTGACTCAAGGTGTTACAGCATCCGCCGCCAAAAAACTGGCGCTAAATTTCAAACAGGAAAGCCGGCCAGTGGCCGGCTTTCCTTCTGGTTTGTAACCCAGACCTTTTCGCTTGTTGATCAAAACTCGTGATATGCTGTGAGCAACGCTTGGACTTGGTCGTTGTTCATTGCGGCAATTTGTTGAGCTTTGAAGCCGCCAATTTGATCTTCGCTGAGGCCAGCGATGTCCGCCACCTCAAGACCTGTGATTGCTTTCGTGTTGATTGCGCCGATGTCATCAACAGAGAACTTTGCCAGATCGGCGGTGCTCATTGCTGTGATCTGAGCCGCGCTTAGGGACGCTGTTTGCGCAGTGGTGAGCGCTTCGATCTGGCTCTCGGTCATCGCATCGATCTGCCCGGCCTTGAGACCTGCAACCGCCTTGACGTTGATCGCCGCGACCTGACCTTCCGTCAGCGCACCAATCTGGCCAGTCGTCAGCGAGCCAACCTGACCAGACGTCAGAGCACCGACCTGAGCCGTGCTCAGTTTGGCGACCTGTGCCGTCGTCAACGCGCCAATCTGTTCGTTCTTCATGGCCGCAATCTGCGGAGCCTTCAAACCAGCAAGCTGATCGTCGGTCAGAGCAGCAACAGCCGTGGTCGAAAGACCGGTGATCGCATTGGCGCTGATCGCGCCGATCTGTTCCGCTGAGAACTTGGCCAGACCGCCGGTGCTGATGGCACCGATCTGGGTCGAGCCCAGAGCGCCGATCTGGCCAACGGTCAGGGCACCCGCCTGCGTGTCCGTCAGAGCGCCGATCTGCCCGACCGTGAGACCTGCAACCGCCTTGACGTTGATCGCCGCGACCTGACCTTCCGTCAGCGCACCAATCTGGCCAGTCGTCAGCGAGCCAACCTGACCAGACGTCAGGGCACCGACCTGAGCCGTGCTCAGTTTGGCGACCTGTGCCGTCGTCAACGCGCCAATCTGTTCGTTCTTCATGGCCGCAATCTGCGGAGCCTTCAGACCAGCAAGCTGATCATCGGTCAGAGCAGCAACAGCCGTGGTCGAAAGACCGGTGATCGCCTTGGCGCTGATCGCGCCGATCTGTTCCGCTGAGAACTTGGCCAGACCGCCGGTGCTGATGGCACCGATCTGGGTCGAGCCCAGAGCGCCGATCTGGCCAACGGTCAGGGCACCCGCCTGCGTGTCCGTCAGAGCGCCGATCTGCCCGACCGTGAGACCTGCAACCGCCTTGACGTTGATCGCCGCGACCTGACCTTCCGTCAGCGCACCAATCTGGCCAGTCGTCAGCGAGCCAACCTGACCAGACGTCAGGGCACCGACCTGAGCCGTGCTCAGTTTGGCGACCTGTGCCGTCGTCAACGCGCCAATCTGTTCGTTCTTCATGGCCGCAATCTGCGGAGCCTTCAGACCAGCAAGCTGATCATCGGTCAGAGCAGCAACAGCCGTGGTCGAAAGACCGGTGATCGCCTTGGCGCTGATCGCGCCGATCTGTTCCGCTGAGAACTTGGCCAGACCGCCGGTGCTGATGGCACCGATCTGGGTCGAGCCCAGAGCGCCGATCTGGCCAACGGTCAGGGCACCCGCCTGCGTGTCCGTCAGAGCGCCGATCTGCCCGACCGTGAGACCTGCAACCGCCTTGACGTTGATCGCCGCGACCTGACCTTCCGTCAGCGCACCAATCTGGCCAGTCGTCAGCGAGCCAACCTGACCAGACGTCAGGGCACCGACCTGAGCCGTGCTCAGTTTGGCGACTTGTGCCGTCGTCAACGCGCCAATCTGTTCGTTCTTCATGGCCGCAATCTGCGGAGCCTTCAGACCAGCAAGCTGATCGTCGGTCAGAGCGGCAACAGCCGTGGTCGAAAGACCGGTGATCGCCTTGGCGCTGATCGCGCCGATCTGTTCCGCTGAGAACTTGGCCAGACCGCCGGTGCTGATGGCACCGATCTGGGTCGAGCCCAGAGCGCCGATCTGGCCAACGGTCAGGGCACCCGCCTGCGTGTCCGTCAGAGCGCCGATCTGCCCGACCGTGAGACCTGCAACCGCCTTGACGTTGATCGCCGCGACCTGACCTTCCGTCAGCGCACCAATCTGGCCAGTCGTCAGCGAGCCAACCTGACCAGACGTCAGGGCACCGACCTGAGCCGTGCTCAGTTTGGCGACCTGTGCCGTCGTCAACGCGCCAATCTGTTCGTTCTTCATGGCCGCAATCTGCGGAGCCTTCAGACCAGCAAGCTGATCATCGGTCAGAGCAGCAACAGCCGTGGTCGAAAGACCGGTGATCGCCTTGGCGCTGATCGCGCCGATGTCCTCGGGAGAGAACTTGGCTAGGTCGGCCGCACTCATAGCGCCAAGCTGGCTAGCGCTTAACGCCGCCGTCTGTACAGGGCTGAGCGCTTCGATCTGGCTCTCGGTCATCGCATCGATCTGCTCGGCCTTGAGACCTGCAACCGCCTTGACGTTGATCGCCGCGACCTGACCTTCCGTCAGCGCACCAATCTGGCCAGTCGTCAGCGAGCCAACCTGACCAGACGTCAGAGCACCGACCTGAGCCGTGCTCAGTTTGGCGACCTGTGCCGTCGTCAACGCGCCAATCTGTTCGTTCTTCATGGCCGCAATCTGCGGAGCCTTCAGACCAGCAAGCTGATCGTCGGTCAGAGCGGCAACAGCCGTGGTCGAAAGACCGGTGATCGCCTTGGCGCTGATCGCGCCGATCTGTTCCGCTGAGAACTTGGCCAGACCGCCGGTGCTGATGGCACCGATCTGGGTCGAGCCCAGAGCGCCGATCTGGCCAACGGTCAGGGCACCCGCCTGCGTGTCCGTCAGAGCGCCGATCTGCCCGACCGTGAGACCTGCAACCGCCTTGACGTTGATCGCCGCGACCTGACCTTCCGTCAGCGCACCAATCTGGCCAGTCGTCAGCGAGCCAACCTGACCAGACGTCAGGGCACCGACCTGAGCCGTGCTCAGTTTGGCGACCTGTGCCGTCGTCAACGCGCCAATCTGTTCGTTCTTCATGGCCGCAATCTGCGGAGCCTTCAGACCAGCAAGCTGATCATCGGTCAGAGCAGCAACAGCCGTGGTCGAAAGACCGGTGATCGCCTTGGCGCTGATCGCGCCGATCTGTTCCGCTGAGAACTTGGCCAGACCGCCGGTGCTGATGGCACCGATCTGGGTCGAGCCCAGAGCGCCGATCTGGCCAACGGTCAGGGCACCCGCCTGCGTGTCCGTCAGAGCGCCGATCTGCCCGACCGTGAGACCTGCAACCGCCTTGACGTTGATCGCCGCGACCTGACCTTCCGTCAGCGCACCAATCTGGCCAGTCGTCAGCGAGCCAACCTGACCAGACGTCAGGGCACCGACCTGAGCCGTGCTCAGTTTGGCGACTTGTGCCGTCGTCAACGCGCCAATCTGTTCGTTCTTCATGGCCGCAATCTGCGGAGCCTTCAGACCAGCAAGCTGATCATCGGTCAGAGCAGCAACAGCCGTGGTCGAAAGACCGGTGATCGCCTTGGCGCTGATCGCGCCGATCTGTTCCGCTGAGAACTTGGCCAGACCGCCGGTGCTGATGGCACCGATCTGGGTCGAGCCCAGAGCGCCGATCTGGCCAACGGTCAGGGCACCCGCCTGCGTGTCCGTCAGAGCGCCGATCTGCCCGACCGTGAGACCTGCAACCGCCTTGACGTTGATTGCCGCGACCTGACCTTCCGTCAGCGCACCAATTTGGCCAGTCGTCAGCGAGCCAACCTGACCAGACGTCAGGGCACCGACCTGAGCCGTGCTCAGTTTGGCGACCTGTGCCGTCGTCAACGCGCCAATCTGTTCGTTCTTCATGGCCGCAATCTGCGGAGCCTTCAGACCAGCAAGCTGATCATCGGTCAGAGCAGCAACAGCCGTGGTCGAAAGACCGGTGATCGCCTTGGCGCTGATCGCGCCGATCTGTTCCGCTGAGAACTTGGCAATGCCGTCATCGCCGAGCGCAGCAATCTGCGTAGCACTAAGCGCACCAATTTGCTTTGCAGTCAGATCACCGACCTGGTCGGCCGTGAGCGAATCAAGCTGAGAGTTATCCATCGCTGACACTTGCGAAGCGTCTAAGCTTTGGATTTTGGCGGCATCGAGAACAGCCAATTGAGCAACGGTCAGACCCTTGATGGAAGATGCCGAAATTGATGCAAGCTGGCTGCCGTTCAACTCGGTAAAGTCCTCAACCTCCAGCGCGGCTACTTGATCCTTGCTCAAGGCCTTCACCTGGGTCGCATTCAAGGAACCTACTTCTTCCTTAGTCAAAGAAGTAATCGTCGCGGTGGAAAGAGATTTGATCTGAGTTGCGGTAAGAGAAGAAACAATGGAGGTCATCTATGGAGCGCCTTTAGGTTGACCGATTGCGATGTTATTCCTGCCAGCGGTGTCGCGAGAAGCACCGCCGCTTGGAGCGGATCCTGCGCTTCGACGTCGCTCGCCGTCTAGCCGATACGGAACGCACCGACGACTCGGATCTTGGGAACATGAAAGTGACGAAACATCGCTCGGCGGAGCCAAGGCGTCGGGAAGGCATCATGCTCACAGGGCGAAAATGGACCCTGTCTCCCTAACCTGAAAACACCATGACTTGCCAATCAAGCCGGTGTCCTCGAATTCGATTACCGAGTACGCAAATATTTTGGACATCAGAATTCTGCTCAAATAACTATCCGGCAAATGTCTAATTTCAGGTTAACGGCGACGCGGTCTAGAGCAGATCCTGTTCAATCCGGGTCATATCCTGCAGCTCTCAAGTAGTTTGCGCATTCTCCAGGGGGGAACCGGGGTAGCAAGGCGCCGACTGCGTCCCATAGCGCATCAATCTTTCGCTCCGCTCTTGCCCGCAACATCGCTTTCAATTTCGAGAATGCGTTTTCGATGGGATTAAAGTCGGGACTATAGGGCGGCAGAAACACGCGTTTGGCGCCGGTGCGCTCGATGGCTTCGCGCACCCCGGCTGCCTTGTGGGCCGGCAGGTTATCCATAACGACGACGTCGCCGGTCTGAAGGGGCGGCGAAAGCACTTACTCGACACAAGCCATCGCTCCATCGTAGACGAAGGGTGCGGTCATGCCTGTGAGGCGGAGCGCGCAGGTGAATGTCGTTGTTTTCCAATGGCCGTGCGGTATGCCAGTCCGATAACGCTCGCCTCGAATTGCGCGTCCGCGCAACCGTGCCATTTTGGTCGACAGGCCGTTCGACGGGCAATCGATTCACTGGATCGATTGCTTCTCCGTCTCACCATCTATAAAGATCAGCCTATCGGGATCGAGATCAAGCTGACCATCGAACAGGCACATCGCCGCTTCAGGACATCCGGCCGATCCTGCTCCAATGCATGTGCGCTCCACGAGATTGCGTTCACAGTATAGGGCATAGTCGCAGGCAACCTACGGCGATGTCTTTCGCCGCCAAGGGCCGGGATCGCCGGCCGCCTCCGCCCGCATCCAACCCGTCTTGCGCCGCTCTTCTCCCAGCAAACCGTCCAGAAATTGGCTCGCTGAATTCGCTACCCGCTCCTGCGTGAACAGCCGTCGCATTCGCACTTTCACATCACGCAAGGAGGACGCTCAAGGCTCCAGTGTCGTCTCTATCGATACACCTGCCATCCACGACCTCCAAATCATGGAGACCTATAGATTCAGGCAATGCACGTCGCCACATCCGCGGGGCTCAGGGCCGCAATCTGCAGCGAACTGAGGACGCCGACTTGGGATGACGTCAAAGCCTCTGCTTGCGCCGTCGTCAGCGCGCTGATCTGCTTGGTCGTGATTGCTGCGATCTGCAGCGAGGTTAAACTTTCGATGGCGGACGTCGTCAGTACGGCCAGTTGATCAAGAGTGAGGCCGGATACGGCACCTTGCGAAATTGCGCTCAACTGCTGAGAGCTGAGGACCTCTACGTCTTCAGTATCCAAGGCGGTGATTTGAGCCGACGACAGGACACTGATCTGCTTCGTGGAAAGAGTTGCTACGTCTTCCGTCGTCCAGGCAGCGACAGCCGCCGTCGAAAGCGACCTGATCTGAGTGAAACTGTAGGAAGAAACTATCGAGGTCATAGACAAGACTCTTTCAGCAGCCGATATGAACGGGATCGGGATGTCGCAGCCTGGCAAGGCGCGTCTTACCGATTCGCAGGAAATGAATGTCTCCAAAATTCGCCGCCAGCCTAGGTTGGCTGGCTTGCGTGAACCTGTGATTGTTCCTGCTGGAGTCCTGATCGCCGCTTGATCCCGACCCAACCGTCTGCAGCTGGAAGGCGACCGCACGCGCGCTCGCGAAACGGGCAATCGACCAGATCGGGTGCCTGCGGCTCGGATGACGCTCCCGTCAAAACCTGGAATTACCACGCGTCGGGATATAGAAGCCGGCGAGACGCCAAATGCCGATCATCGCAGACATTGCATATGAGCGGACGGAGACGCAATGTCCACGCAAATGATGCGCGGCGCGGCGCGCCGACAAGGGCTACGACGCGGAAGACTAGGCCAAGACGAGGCCGGGCGGGCGCAGCTCAAGCTGCGTGGCCTGGGCAAGGTGAAGCTGGCCACCGGCTGAAGCGCGTCGCATCAAATTTGATTCATGCGATGCGCTTCAGCTGTTTGTTTTATGCATGCCGTTATCCCGGAACCGCTGCACACTCCGGGCGACACGCATTGGCTTCAGGCGGCGCGGCGAACCGGCGCGCTGGCCAGTATGCGTCCCGAAGGGACGATCATGCCGGCCGCGCCGTCAAGCCAGCCTTCCGTAAGCTCGAGCGCCAGAAAGCGCGAGCGTTCGAACGGGCCTGGCATGACAAGATGGCGAGCCTTCTCGGCAAAAAAGCCGAAACGCTCGTAATAGGCAGCATCGCCGACGAGCAGGACGGCGCCATGCCCGCGCTTCTTCGCTTCGAGGATCGCCGCGCGCATGAGCGCCGAGCCGATGCCTTTGCCGCCGCAATGCGGCGCAACGGCGAGCGGCCCGAGCAGCAGCGCATTGATCGGCGTGCCTTCGTCGTTGACGCCGGCCTCGATGTTCCAGAGCCGCACCGAGCCGATGACATGGCCGTCGCGATCGCGCGCGACGAGCGCGAGGCCCTCGGCCGGCACGCGATTGCGGCGGATCTTCTCCGACGACTTCTTGCGGCGATCCGGGCCCATGACGCGGTCGAGCAGGTTTTCACGGGCAACGACATCCGAAGGATTTTCGGCATCGATGGCGAAAGTGGTGGGCGCAAAGAATGCGCGGACAGAATCAAGAACAGCGGCCATCTTGGCCTCCCGTACCCAATACCGTTATCAGCGGCGATGAAGGAAAATTGTGAAGTTGCCGCCCCGGCTGGTTACGGGGCCGGCGGAAACGACCTTAGATGACGTAGGCCTTCAGCGGCTCGAAACCGTTGAAAGCGACCGCCGAATAGGTCGTCGTATAGGCGCCGGTGCCTTCGATCAGGACCTCGTCGCCGATCGAAAGGGAGATCGGCAGCGGATAGAGGTTCTTCTCGTAGAGCACGTCGGCCGAATCGCAGGTCGGGCCGGCAATGACGCAGGGCTCCATCTCGTCGCCGTCGTGCTCCGTACGGATCGGATAGCGGATGGCTTCGTCCATCGTCTCGGCGAGACCGCCGAACTTGCCGATGTCGAGGAAGACCCAGCGCGCATCGTCATTGTCCGACTTCTTCGAAATCAGCACGACCTCAGCCTTGATGACGCCGGCATTGCCGACCATGCCGCGGCCCGGCTCGATGATCGTCTGCGGGATCTGGTTGCCGAAATGCGTGCGCAGCGCCTGGTAGATCGACTTGCCGTAAGCTTCCGCGGACGGAACGTCGCGCAGGTACTTGGTCGGGAAGCCGCCGCCCATGTTGACCATCTGCAGGTGGATGCCCTGCTTGGCAAGCGAGACGAAGACGCGCTTGGCATCGGCAAGCGCCGAATCCCAGGCATCGACCTTGGTCATCTGCGAACCGACATGGAACGAGACGCCGTAGGACTGCAGGCCGAGCTGATGGGCGTAGACGAGAACGTCGACAGCCATCTGCGGCACGCAGCCGAACTTGCGCGAGAGCGGCCATTCGGCGCCTTCGCCGTCCGTCAGCACGCGGCAGAAGACGCGGGCGCCGGGAGCGGCGCGCGAGATCTTCTCGACTTCCTCGTGGCTGTCGACGGCAAAGAGGCTGACGCCGAGCGCATGCGCGCGGGCGATGTCACGTTCCTTCTTGATCGTGTTGCCGAAGGAGATGCGGGCGGCGGTCGCACCGGCTTCGAGCGCCATTTCGATTTCGGCAACGGATGCGCAATCGAAATTGGAGCCGAGGCCTGCGAGCAGCTTCAGCACTTCCGGGGCCGGGTTGGCCTTGACGGCGTAATAGATGGCGCTGTCCGGCATGGCGTGACGGAAAGCGTGGAAATTGTCGCGAACCACATCGAGGTCAACCACGAGGCAGGGACCGTCGGGACGTCGGGTTGCGAGAAAGTCGCGGATGCGCTGGGTGGTCATATCGATTCCCTCTTCCAATTCCAGAGCTCCGGCATGAACCGGAGGACAAAGGGCATACGAGAACTCGCATTGGAACCAGCCGGTGGAGACCCCGGAACCATAGCAAGCGCTCGATGCGCGGATAGTGAACCAACGCCGCGGATGCGGTGTAAGTTCGGCTTTGTCTGCCATGGATTGGAGGGAGAATCCCAACCGCACTTCCGGCAATGATGGTGTGCCTCTTCAGTAACCCCCGCTGATGGAAAGCAGGGAGAGAACAAAAAGGCCCGCACCGTCGTTGCTTCAGGCGTCCTCGCATTTTCCGGTTGGCCGGAATAGCGACTGGAGGGGTTAATTCCAGGTACCTTACCGATTTCCTCACCAATTCGAGGGTTCGGCGGACACCCATGGGCACGTGCGACTTTGGGCTGAGTGGGAAATAAGAATATTCGCCTTCACAATCAAGCGGTTTTTTGATCTCGAGGCTAAAAAAATAATTGAACAAAACAAGCCAATTTGTTCAATATTCCGAAACAGCCTGGAGGGGTGCCATGGATACCTTGACCCGCATACGCGCCTTCATCGATGTCGTCGAAGCCGAAGGCTTTTCCGCTGCGGCGCGACGCACCGGCCGTTCGAAGGCGCTGCTCTCCAAATATGTGCGCGAGTTGGAGGATGAGCTCGGCGCTCTGCTGCTCAACCGCACCACCCGGCAGTTCTCGATGACCGAGGCCGGCCACACCTATTACCGCACCGCTTCCGATATCCTCAAGGAGATCGACAACCTCGCCGACCTCGTGCGCGAGAACAATGCGCAGCTCAAAGGACGGCTGCGCATCTCGGTGCCGCGCACCTTCGTCGACGCCGATGTCGGCCAGTCGCTGATTGATTTCGCCAAAGAGAACCCGGACCTTTCGCTGGAGATCGCCGCCGACGACCGGTTCGTCGATCTGATCGAAGAAGGCTTCGATGTGGCGATCCGCGTCACCAAGCTCGAGGATTCCGGCATGATCGCCCGCAAGATCTCGGATTTCCGCGTCCATCTCTGCGCCACTCCGGAATTTCTCGAGCGCCATCCGAACATCGAGCATCCGACCGATATTTCCAACGTCCCCTTCATCGTCGATACCAATGCGCGGAGCCAGGCGAGCATCCGCTTTCACAATCCCGACAACACCTCATTCGCCGTCGCCGTTTCCGGGCCGATCGAGGTCAACAGTCCGCATGCGACATTGCGCGCAGCACTCGCCGGCATCGGCATCGCCCTCATCCCGGATTTCATCGCCCGCAAGCCGATCGAGAGCGGCGAACTGGTGACGCTGTTCAACGACTACCTCCCGACCGACCGCGGCATCTACGCCGTCTATCCGCACCGGCGCTACTTGCCGGCCAAGGTGAGGATCTTCGTCGACTACCTGCACAACTGGTTCAAAAAGCATCCGTAATGCCACCCTTCTCAAGCGATGCGACACTCCGTCCCGGTTCAGCCTCCGGTTCCGCGAATCCGATGCGGAGCCCGGTCCCAATTCCGTCCCAATTTCTGGCAAGAAGTCAGGGTCACCGAACAGGGCAGCGGGATAGATGAGATATTCGACGATACTGATGGCCGCGCTTCTTTCGCTGGCGCCGGCCGCCGCCTTTGCCCATCCGCACATCTTCGTGGAGGCTCGCCTCGAGGTCGTGGCCGACAAGGACGGCAGCGTCGAGGAATTGCGCAATGTCTGGCGCTTCGACGAGGTCTTCTCCTCCTCGGTGGTCATGGATTTCGACAAGAACACCGATCTGAAGCTGGAGCCGAACGAGCTCGCGGAGGTCGGGAAAACGGTGAAGCAGTCGCTTGCCGAATACGATTACTACATGAACCTGACGATCAACGGTAAGAATATCACCGTCCAGAAGCCCGATATCATCCATGTCGACTACAAGGACGGTCAGCTGCTGATGTTTTTTGCGGTGAAACCGGCGGAGAAGATGCCGCTCAAGGGCAGGCTCACCTTCGGCGTCTACGACCCGTCGCTTTATACCTCGATCGATTTTCCGACAGACAACGAACTTTCATTGGTCGGCGACGGCTTCAAAGCCTGCAAGCATCAGGTGGTAAGACCTGATGCCGACCAGGTGATCTCGCAGAACAAGCAGTCGCTGACCGACGCCTTCTTCAACGATCCCACCGGCACCAACATGTCCAAACTCTTCGCCACCCGGCTGGAGGTCACATGCTGATGAGACGCCTGACCCTTTCCGCTGCAGTCCTCGCGCTCCTGACGGCGGCAAGTCTCGCCCATGCGCAGTCGCCGCTCGGCATCGGCACGGCGGAGCCGAGCTTCCAGCCGACCGGCGGGCCGCTCGCACCGCTTTTGCTCTATGTGAATTATGAACAGCAGGCCTTTTACCGGGCACTGACCGAAGCCTTGAAGGCGATGCGCCAGGATCCGTGGCAGCTGGCATCGCTGATCGGCCTCTCCTTCGCCTACGGCGTCTTCCATGCCGCCGGCCCCGGCCACGGCAAGGCGGTCATCTCCTCCTACATGATCGCCAACGAGATCGAGCTGAAGCGCGGCGTCGTCATTTCCTTCATTTCGGCTTTTATCCAGGGCGTCGTCGCGGTGGCGCTGGTCGGCGGTGCCTGGCTGGTGCTGCGCGGCACCGGCATCACGCTGACGGCGGCGACCCATGCGATGGAGATCGCAAGCTTCGTCATGGTCATCCTCTTCGGCGGCTGGTTGCTGTTGCGCAAACTGCGCTCGATGGTGGGCAACATGCCGCGCCGCCGGCTGATGGCCACATCTGCCGGTCCGGTCAGCATGATGCTCGACTGGAAGGACAATGCCGCCGAACGCCAGACCTATGCCTTCAACGGCAAGGCGCAGGCCGTCGAAGCCGGCCACACCTTCGTTCCCGGCATGGTCTGCGAGACCTGCGGCAATGCCCATGTGCCTGATCCGGCCCTGCTCTCCGGCGACAGGTTCAGCGCCCGCGAGGCCTGGTCGGCGATCGTTGCCGTCGGTCTTCGCCCCTGCTCCGGCGCTTTGCTGGTGATGACCTTCTCGCTGTTGAACGGGCTTTATCTCGGCGGCGTGCTTTCCGTCGCCGCCATGTCGCTCGGCACGGCGATCACCGTTTCCCTGCTTGCCACCCTTGCCGTCACCGCCAAGAGTGCCGCCGTCCGCCTCTCCGGCCACGGCTCGACCGCCTCGGTCTGGATCGGCAACACCATCGAAATCCTCGGCGCCGTGCTTGTCATCCTGATGGGCGCCCTGCTGCTCGGGGCCTCGCTGCAGGGCTAGCAATTCCAGCAAGGCTGCGCAGCGGCTTTGCCAGGCAAAGCGTGAAACGCTTTTGCCGGGAATTGCGCAACGCTCAATGCTGTCGGCCTATTTCTCCTGGCCGCGCTGATAGCGCGCCCGCAGCCAGAAGACCACGAAGAACGCCAGGATCAGGCAGACGCCGACGACGATCGCCAGCGTCGGCGAGAAATTGCCGATCCACAGCACGATGGTCGGCAGGAAATAGATGACGAGGCTGGCGCCGAGCAAGATGATGCCGGCGGCGATTGCCTGCGAGCGGCTTTCCGGGCTCATGCCAGCCTTTCCTTTTCCAGATCGGCGCGGATATCCTGCAGGCGGCGGATCTGGTTGCCCTCGGCGTCGAAATTGCCCGGCGAAAGCCAGGCCTCGAAGGCGTCGTTGATCGTCGGCCATTCGGCATCGATCATCGAGAACCAGGCTGTGTCGCGGTTGCGATGCTTGGAGATCATGTGCTGGCGGAAGACGCCTTCGAAGCTGAAACCGTAACGCGCGGCCGTCGTCTTGCTCGCCTCGTTCTTATTGTCGCATTTCCATTCGTAGCGGCGGTAGCCGAGTTCCTCGAAGACGTGCTTGGCCATCAGATAATGCGCTTCGGTGGAAAGCGGCGAACGCTTCATCTCCGGACCATGCGCCACGCCGCCGATCTCGACGACGCCGTTTGCCGGGTCGGCGCGCATATAGTTCGCCATGCCGACAATCTTTCCGGTGGCGTTGTCACGGAAGATATGGGTGAGCCAGCCGGACTTGGTGTAGACCGTTTCCAGCCAGTTGGCGAAATCGTCGATACCGGAAAAATCGTCCTGCGCGAAATAGAGAAGCAGCGGGTTGATGCCCATGCCGCCGAGCCCGTCCCACAGGGCCTGGAGATGTTCCGCGCGCCGATAGGGCTCGACGGTGACGAAACGGCCCTTCAGCATGACCGGCTTCGGCGCCGGGCAGCCTTTGAAATTTGCAAGATCCCGCATGTTCACTCCCCTTGTCTAGGAGTGGATAGGCCAGCCGCCCGACAAAGGCAACCGGCCTAAAGCGCGTCGCAATCTTTCAGTTTCGCTCGTCGCGCTTTAGGACTTTATTTCTAAGCATGTCGTTATCGCAAAACCGCTGCACACTTTTGCGCGCCATGCCTTAGATGTCACTGTGACAAGGTCACCTTGGCGGAGGAGACCGTCGCCTCGATATGGTCGACCAGTTGGTCGGCAAGGCCGAGCCGGCCGGCGAGGAGATCGAGATAACCGCGCTCGGCGCGCGAATCCGGCTCGATGGTGAGCCGCGAGGCGGTGTAAAGTTCGACGCGCTGTTCTTCCGTCCTCGCGGCAGCGACGAGTGCATCGAGATCCGTCGGCGAAGCGAGTTCCCGCTCGATGAAGGCCGCAGCCTCGCCGCTGACATCGGCCGCCTTGACCTTGTCCATGATGAGGGCGCGTTCGGCATCGTCGATATGACCGTCGGCCTTGGCGGCGGCGATCATCGCGCGGATCAGCACCAAAACGAATTCATTGCTGCCGGCAGGCGACGCCGGCCCGAAACCGGATTCGACCGGCGGCGGCAGGAGAACCGGATTGTTGGCCGAGGGCGCATCCGAGGGGGCTGCGGGCGCCTGCCCCGCCTGGTAATTCTTGTAGGCCTGGTAGCCGAGGCCGGCAATGGCGGCAAGACCGCCGATCGCCAATGCATTGCCGGCAATACCCCGGCCGGTCTTGGTGCCGAGAAGCGCGGCGGCAATCGCACCTGTCGCCAGCGGGTTGTTTTTAGCCGTCTGAACAGCGTCGCCCGCCCTGTCGCGAACCGAACCGCCGAGACCCGGCACCTGCGAACCCAAGAACTGGTCGAGAAGCTTCTTTGCGTCGAACATTCCTCGTCATCTCCCTGTTTGAAGCTGGAGAGGTACATAGGTTTGCGACGGCTGAAATACAAATTGAGGAGTGGGGATTATGCCCGAAGGCCGACCCACCCTGCCGAAACTCAGGCCTTCAGTGCCGCCGCTTCTGCCGCGAGCCTGGTAATGCCAGCCCAGTCGCCGGCTGCGACCAGTTCCTTCGGCGCCACCCAGGAGCCGCCGACGCAGATGACATTCGGCAGCGAGAGATAATCATTGGCGTTCTTCAGCGAAATGCCGCCGGTCGGGCAAAACAGCGTGCCGGCGAGCGGCGAAGAGAGCGCCTTTAGCAAGGCCGCGCCACCGGCCTGCTCCGCCGGGAAGAATTTCAGCACTTGATAGCCTTCTTCGCGCAAAGCCATCACTTCGCTGGCGGTCGCAGCCCCGGGAAGCAATGGCACATCGGAGTCGGCGGCGGCATCGAGCAGTTCCTGTGTCGTGCCCGGGCTGACGATGAACTTCGAACCGGCCTCGACGGCGGCTTGCCAATGGGCGGCATTCAGGATCGTGCCGGCGCCGACTTCGGCGCCCTCGACCTCGGCGGCGACGGCGCGCACGGCATCGAGTGCCGCCGGCGTGCGCATGGTGATCTCGATCGCCTTCAGGCCGCCCGCGACGAGCGCGCGGGCCAGCGATACCGCCGACTTCGCATCGTCGACGATCAAGACCGGAACGACAGGCTGGAGTTTCAGGATGGAAAGGAGCTTTTCGGTTTTCTCGCCCATGGTCGTGCGACTTCCTTGAAACGATTGAATTCGGATCCCGAATAACGCTCCCGCCGACCCTTGTCGAGATAAAACCAGACCATATGACAAGATGGGTATGAAATGCGTGGAAATTGGTCTACCGTGCCGCAATCGTCACAAAAGGTTCACCGATATGGCGAAAGAGATCGAGCGGAAGTTTCTTGTACGCAGCGATGGATGGCGTTCCGCCGTCGAGGCGAAGTCTGTCCTGAGGCAGGGTTACATCGCCTCGATGGACGACCGTTCCGTCCGGGTGCGCATCCTCGACGGCAAGAGTGCGAGACTGACGATCAAGATCGGCCGCAGCGCCATCACCCGGGACGAATTCGAGTACGACATCCCGATCGCCGATGCCGAAGAGCTGTTGCAGAATGCGATCGGCATCGTCATCGAGAAGACACGCTACCGCGTTCCGCATCAGGGTTTCGTCTGGGAGGTCGACGTCTTTGCCGGCGAACATCGCGGGCTTGTCATCGCCGAGGTGGAGATGACGGCCGAAACCGACAATCCGGCCCTGCCCGCCTGGCTCGGCCGCGAAGTAACCGGTGATTTCCGCTATTCCAATCAGGCCCTTGCCACAGAATACGAGCACGACAGGCATGGCCTATCGCATTCGGCCTGACGCCGATTTCACCGACGAGTTCCGCAGTGTCGCGACGGAGCAATTGGAACGCGCCGCCGCGGTTCTCGAGGAACGCCCGGACGGCGCGCATGAGGCGATCCATTCCTTCCGCAAGAACCTGAAACGATTGCGTTCGCTCTACCGCCTCGTGGCCCGCGAGGTACCGGATTTCCAGGCCCGAGAAAACGCCAGGCTGCGCGATGCCGCGCAGTCGCTGTCAGCGATCCGCGATGCGGCCGCCCTCATCGGCACCGCGCAATATCTGCAGCAGTCGGCCCGTGGGCCGGAGGAGAGCGAGGCGCTCGGCCGCATCGTCACGATTCTAGAAGGACGCCGCGACTGGATGGCGGCTGCCGAAAGCGACCTGGAACAGCGGCTGACGGAAACCTCCGGCGTTCTGCAGGAGGCGATCGCTGCCCTGGGTGGAGTCTGTTTTGATGGCGGCCATCGCAAGACTGCCCGCAAGCTGGGGAAGAGCTGGCGCCGAACCGCGCGGAAGGCGAAGGCAGCACTGGCGGCCTGCCACGGCGAGGCATCGGCCGACGATTTCCATACTCTGCGCAAACGCACCTACGACTACCGGCTCTATCACGGCCTTTTGCGCGATGCCTGGCCTGGCGCGATGAAGGCCAAGCGCGATGCGGCCAGGGAACTCGTCGAGGATCTCGGCCATATCCACGATCTCGCCGTGCTCTCCGAACTCGTCGAAGCCGAGCCGCAGCTCTTCACCCGCAACGATGATCTGGCCCATCTGCTCGACGCCATCATCTTCCGCCAGCAGGAAGACCGGCGGCAAGCGCTTGTCAAAGCCGAAACCGTCTTCACCGATGATCCCGACGAGGAAGCGCAGCGGATCGAGCTTCTGTGGCTGACGGCCGGGAGTTCTCGGCTTTACCGGTGAACCGGCAACGGAGCCGGTGGTTTTCGGCTGGATGCCGGCGCTGTCGATCTATTTCAAGGATCCAGACGGGCACTCGATCGAGTTCATCAGCATTCTCGACGACACCCCCGACCGGAGCTTCGGCGTGCGGCCGTTTTCCGAGTGGCAGGCGCGAGCGTAGTCGGCCGCCTGCCGAAGCCGCCGCTGGCAAGGGCAATTGCGCGGCCCGCCGATTTTCTGTATTTCCTGGCGCATGACCGACAGCCTCACACCCACCAGCCCGTTCCTCGTGGCGGCACTCTATCATTTCGTTTCCGTGCCGCGCTTTGCCAGCCTGCAGGATCCGCTGCAGACGCTTTGCGAAGAGAATGGCGTCAAGGGAACGCTGCTTCTGGCGCATGAGGGCATCAACGGCACGATCGCCGGCCCGGATGCCGGCATTGGCGCCGTGCTCTCCTTCCTGCGCACCCAGCCGGAATTTTCGGGTCTGGAGCATAAGGAAAGCCGCGCATCGAAAATGCCCTTCCTGCGCATGAAGGTGAAGCTGAAAAAGGAAATCGTCACCATGGGCGTCGAGGATATCGACCCCAACAAGGTGGTCGGCACCTATGTGGCGGCGAAGGACTGGAACGCGCTGATCTCCGATCCCGATACGATCGTCATTGATACCCGCAACGACTACGAAACGGCGATCGGCACCTTCCGCGGCGCGATGGACCCGAAGACGAAGACCTTCCGCGAATTTCCGGATTGGGTGCGGAACAATCCCGGCCTGCACAACAAGCCGAAGGTCGCCATGTACTGCACCGGCGGCATACGCTGCGAAAAGGCCACCGCCTTCATGAAGGCTGAGGGCTTCGACGAGGTCTATCATCTGAAGGGCGGTATCCTGAAATATCTGGAGGACGTGCCGCAGGAGGAAAGTCTCTGGGACGGCGCCTGCTTCGTCTTCGACGAGCGCGTGTCGGTCGAGCACGGGCTGAAGGAAGGTGAACACCGCCTCTGCCACGCGTGCCGCAACCCGATCACTGCCGAGGAGATCACCTCGCCGCTCTACGAGGAAGGTGTTTCCTGCAGCCATTGTTATCCGAAGCGCACAGAAGAAGACCGGCTGCGCTACCGCCAGCGGCAGCACCAGATCGCCCTCGCCAAAAAGCGCGGCCAGCGGCATATCGGCAGCTGAGCCGGGGTGCGGATCAAGCCTGCTGTCTGAAGATCAGGCCGCCGGTCAGGCTGCGCCAATGCGGCGCCAAGCCTCCGGCGGCGGCGCTGCACGCCGCTCGTTCAGCATCTCAGTGATAAGGTCTGATGTAACCGGCTTTCCGAACAAATAGCCCTGCAGGCAATCGCAGCCGAAGAGGCGCATGGCGATGGCCTGTTCCTCGGTCTCGATGCCTTCGGCCGTCACCGGAATATCGAGCGAGCGGGCAAGCGCCACCGTCGCCTGCAGCATCTCGCGCTGGCGCTTGTCCTCGTTGACACCCATGACCAGCGAGCGGTCGATCTTGATTCGGTCGAAGCCGAACTGCCTGAGATAACCGATCGAGGAGAAGCCGGAGCCGAAATCGTCGAGCGCCACCTTGACCCCGAGCGCCTTCAGCCGTTCGATCGACTGGCGGGTGCGTTGCGGGTTCTGGATCATATAACCTTCGGTGATCTCAAGCGTAATGCGCCCGGTCTCGATCTCCGTCTGCTTCAGCACGTAGCGCACATAGTCGGCGAAGGCGGGATTGCGGAACTGGCCGGGCGAGACGTTGACCGAGACGTTGAGGTCCGGCCATTGCTTGGCCGTCTCGCAGGCCTTGCGCAACACGAACAGGCCAAGCGATTCGATGAGGCCGCTGGTCTCGGCGATCGGGATGAACAGCTCGGGCGAAACAGGGCCATGGCCCGGACGATTCCAGCGCACCAGTGCCTCGACGCCGGTGATCGCATGTGTGCTTGCATCGATCAGCGGCTGATAGGCGAGCGTAAGGTCGCCGCTTTCGATGGCGATCCTGAGATCGAGCTCCAGCGCATTGCGCTGCTCTCGATCCGCATCCATCGACGGATCGTAAAGCATCATGCGCGCGCGGCCGGCCTCCTTCGCCTTATACATGGCAAGGTCGGAGCGCCGCACCAGTTCTTCCCGCCCGATCGTACCGAGAGACGACATGGCGATGCCGATGCTGGCCCCGACGACGACGACCCGGCGGCCGATCTCCAGCGGCTCGACAAGAAAATCGAGGATCTGCTCGGCAAGCTGCAGTGCGGCGGCATTCTCGCTGTCGGAGAGAAAGGCGATTGCAAATTCATCGCCACCGATACGAGCGAGGACCGCTCCTTTCGGAATGAGCACGTCGAGCCCGGCCGCGACGGCACGGATCAACTGGTCGCCGGTGCCGTGGCCATAACTGTCGTTGACTTCCTTGAAACCATCGAGATCGAGATAGAGGAGCAGCACGTTGCGCTTGGTCTGGTGCGCCTCGACGACAAAACGGTCGACGGCGAGCCCAAGACCATCGCGATTGGAAAGGCCGCTCAGCCGGTCGCGCAGCGCCTCTTCGCGGGCGTTGTTTTCCTCGCTTTTCAGCCTGCGGCCGGCAAGCCAACCGATGAGCAGCAGCACCACGAAGAACAGGCCGACGAGGCCGAGCGCCTGAATGACCATCGGCCGCACCTGTGCATAGCCGGCATCACCAGGCGAACGCGAGGTCCAGACGAGCTTCTTGAGGGTCGCCCCCGCCGGATCGGCGATCGGCACGAAATAATCGGCCTCGAAGTTCGCCGGCGCCAACCTCAGCCCGCCGATGACATAGGTCTGGCCAAGCGCCGCCACCCTGTCGTTATCGAGATGGCGGGCGAAAACCAGATAGCGGTGCTGGCCGGCGGGCACTTCAAGGGCACCGGATTTTTTCCGCACCAATGCCACGCCGACAGCCGCAATACCCCTTCTGGTGGTGACGAAGCCAACCGCCTGCGGAGTACCGGTCGGGCCGATGGCCTTCACCGTCTCGAACAGGGTCCAAAGCGTAGGCGCGAAGAAATCCGTGAGCGGCTCCTCCATCGGCTTGCCGTCGCGATAGGCCATGATCGCCTTCTTCTCGTCATCGATGACCATCGCCATGTCGAACAGCGAGCTGTTGGCAGACACTTCGCCATAATTGCTCACGGTCCAGGCCATACCATCAGGCGCGTAGACATTGACGGCGGCATCGTCCCAGGCGGCGTAATCGTCGAGCGTCGCGCCGAGCTGATCCTCGAAGGTCTTTACCGCGCCGATCGTCGTTTCGCGCGAGCGCTCGTCATCGAGGAGATTGGCATTTTCGGCCACCCGTTCGAGCGCCGTCAGCACCATGAAGGTGACGACGGCGACAATGACGGCAAAGGAGAAAAGCACGCCCGTGACGGTGATGTGACGGCCTATTTTCGATCCCTTGCTCTGCGATTTTCCGGCTGTCTGCATCACGGCTCCCTGACCGTCGGACTTTGCCAGCCAAGGGTTCAAAAACGTTTAAGCAAGCACTGCAGATCTTTGTGCCCGCTGCGTGAGGGCAATGGCTAACCCGCCTTGTGATTGCCCTTTGGGAATTGCGCTGCGAGGTTGCTGTACCACTTGCCGCTGTTCTTCACCGTACGCAGCTGCGTCTGATAATCGACATGGACGAGGCCGAAGCGCATGCGATAGCCTTCCGCCCATTCGAAATTGTCCATCAGGCTCCAGGCGAAATAGCCGCGCAGGGGATAACCGTCCTTGATGAGGTCGGCCACGACATCGAGATGGTCCCCGAGATAATCGAGACGCATCGTATCATTGACCGCGCCGTCGACGACGCCGGTGTTGTCGCAGGCGCCGTTCTCGGTGATGTAGCATTCCGGCAGGTCGTAGCGGCGGTAAAGGTCCTCAACCGAAAGCTTCAGGCCCGGCGCATAGATTTCCCAGCCGATATCGGTCTTGACGTCGCTTGCCGGCGGCGCTTCCACCGTCCAGGGGAAATCGCCCCTGCGTCCGGCATCATCGGTGATGCGCTCGGGCTTGTAGTAGTTCAGGCCCCACCAATCGAGTTTCTGGCTGATGAGCTTCAGGTCGCCATCCTCGATGACGGGCATGCGGTCGCCGAGCGCTTCGACGAATTCTCTGGGATATTCGCCCTTGAAGACGGGATCGAAGAAGGCGCCGTTGTGGAACTGATGCGCCCGCTCGCCGGCGGCAAGATCGGCCGGGCTGTCGGAGCCCGGGATGATCGAGGCGGCGTTGAGCACCAGCCCGACGGGCACATCAGGGGCTTCCGAGCGGATCGCCTCGACGCCGAGGCCATGGGCAAGGTTTATGTAATGCATGGCATGCAGGGCGGCCTGCATGTTGCGTTCGCCCGGGGCATGGATGCCATAGAGATGGCTGAGCCAGACGATGCACCAGGGTTCGTTGAAAGTCGCGACCCGGTCGAGGCGGTCGCCAAGGCGGTTCATCACCGTCTTGGCGTAGCGCTGAAACGCATAGGCGGTCGAGCGCGCGGTCCAGCCGCCGTCGCCGGCAAGCAACAAGGGCAGATCCCAGTGGTAGAGCGTCGCGAAGGTCTTGATCCCGCGCGCCTTGCAGCCGTCGATAAGCCGATCGTAGAAATCGAGCCCGGCCTCGTTCACCGGACCCGTGCCGTCGGGGATAATGCGCGGCCAGGCAATGGAGAAGCGATAGGCTTCGACACCCATCTCCTTGATGAGATCGAGGTCCTGCTCCAACCGGTTGTAGTGGTCGCAGGCAACGTCGCCGTTATCGCGATTATAGACGCGGCCGGGCATGTTGCAGAAAGCATCCCAGATGGATGGCTTGCGGCCATCGGCCTTGCTGGCGCCCTCGATCTGGAAGGCGGCGGTGGCAACGCCGAAGGTGAAATCGCCGGGAAGGCGGGCTGCAAGCGTCTTTGCATCGATCATTGGTAAACCCCGTCTTTCGGCTTGTCGACTGACCGTCTGGGTTCGGATTTAGCCAAGCCGGAAAGCAAAGTACAGGCCCGGAAGAAGAAAAACTGCAACGTTACAGTATGGCGACGGAACGGTGGTACCTGCACCGTTCAATCGTCCGAGCCAGCGGACTTTCCGCCTCCGACTGCTCTTATAACGCGAATGTCAGCAGTCGTGATTTGCCGCCGAGCCGACGATCACCGACACAGCCATCATCGCAAACATGAAAGGAATCCGATGCTGTCTTCGATCCATCTGCTGCAGCCGCATCTGCTGAGCCTGCTGCGCATCGTCTCGTCACTCGTGCTGTTCAGCTACGGAACGCAGAAGATCCTGCATTTTCCGGTTGCGGCAAGCGTACCGCCCGTCGGCTCGCTGTCCTGGGTTGCCGGCCTGATCGAACTCACCCTCGGCTTCCTGGTCCTGGTCGGATTCCAGACCCGGATCGCCGCCTTCGTGCTCTCGGGCCTCATGGCCTTTGCCTATTTCATCGGGCATGCGTCGAAAGGTATCTACCCCGCGCAGAATGGCGGCGTCGCGGCGATCCTGTTCTGCTTCGTGTTTCTTTATCTGGTGGCGGCGGGCGCCGGACCATTGAGCGTCGACAACCTGCTCAAGCGCGGCCGCACGGCCGCGGTCTGATCGACCATAAACAAGAACGCCGAGGCGATTCGAGCCCGCCTCGGCGTTTTCATTGGGCAACCGGGATCGATAGACTCAGACCTTGACCCATGCGCCGTTCTTCTTCGAAGACGCGACGCAGGCTTCGACGAAGGCCACGCCCTTCACGCCGTCGTCCACGGTCGGGTAGACCACGGCCTTGTCGACGGCCTTGCCCTTCTTGCGGGCATTGATCGCATGGGCAGCTTCGGTATAGATCGTCGCAAAGGCCTCGAGATAACCCTCGGGATGCCCTGACGGCACGCGCGAGACGCGGCCGGCGGCCGCGCCTGAACCGGCGCCGCCCCGGGTGATCAGCCGCTTCGGTTCGCCGAAAGACGTGTACCAGAGATAGTTCGGGTCCTTCTGGGTCCATTCCAGCCCGCCCTTGCTGCCGTAGACGCGGACCATCAGGCCGTTTTCATGGCCGGGCGCCACCTGGCTGCACCAGAGCATGCCCTTAGCCGGCTTCTCCGAACCCTTCGCCTTGAAACGCAGCATGACATGGGCATTATCGTCAAGCCGGCGGCCGGGAACGAAGCTGTCGAGATCGGCGGCCAGGCTGTCGAGTTCCAGGCCTGATATGAACGAGGCGAGATTATAGGCATGCGTGCCGATATCGCCTGTGGAGCCGCCGACGCCGGACTGCGCCGGATCGGTGCGCCAGGCGGCCTGTTTCTGGCCGGTCTGCTCCACGGCTTCGGTCAGCCAGTCCTGCGGATATTCGGCCTGGACGACTCTTATATCGCCGAGTTCGCCGTTCGCGATCATCTCGCGCGCCTGGCGGACCATCGGATAGCCGGTGTAATTATGCGTCAGCACGAACAGCGCGCCGCTCTCGTCGGCGATTTTCTTCAGCTTCTTCGCATCGGCAAGGTTTGACGTCAGCGGCTTGTCGCAGATGACGTGGATGCCGCGCTTCAGGAATTCCTTGGCCGCATCGTAGTGCACATGGTTCGGCGTGACGATCGCCACCGCCTCGATGCCGTTCTTCAGCTTTGCCTCGCGGATCGCCATCTCGCGATAGCTGGAATAGGTCCGCGACGGATCGAGACCGAGATCGCGGCCGGACTGCACGGCCTTTTCGGGCGTCGATGACAGCGCGCCGGCGATAAGATCGTACTGATCGTCGATGCGGGCCGCGATACGGTGCACCGCGCCGATAAACGCGCCCGCGCCGCCGCCCACCATGCCAAGCCGGATGCGCGGCTCGCGAGTCTGTTCGGATGATGCTTCGATTGCCATTCTGTCCTCCTGGAATTCAACTTGGTGCGGATGCGTGCCCCTCATCCGGCTGCCGCCACCTTCTCCCCGCAAACGGGGCGAAGGGACTGTGTCGCACCCTCTCCGTTCCACTTCACTCTCGCAAGGCACGTCCCCTCTCCCCGTCAGAACGGGGAGAGGGAGAGGGTGAGGGGCAGCCTCGCGTTAAGACCTATATCTTAAAGCCCCAGCATCCGCCGGTTCGCAGCCTGATCGGTGCCGCTGCCGGCGAAATCGTCGAAGGCCTTTTCCGTGACGCGGATGATATGAGCGGCCACGAATTCGGCCCCTTCGCGGGCACCATCCTCCGGATGTTTCAGCGCGCATTCCCATTCGACCACGGCCCAGCCGTCGAAATTATTGGCGGTCATCTTGGAAAAAACCGCGCCGAAATCGACCTGGCCGTCGCCCAGCGAGCGGAAGCGGCCGGCGCGTTCCACCCAGCCCTGATAGCCGCCGTAGACGCCCTGGCGCCCGGTCGGATTGAACTCCGCATCCTTGACGTGGAACATCTTGATGCGGTCCTTGTAGATATCGATATTGTCGAGATAATCGAGGCACTGCAGGACGTAGTGCGAGGGATCGTAGAGCATGTTGGCGCGCGGATGGTTCTTCACGCGCTCCAGGAACATCTCGAAGGTGATGCCGTCATGCAGGTCCTCGCCCGGATGGATCTCGTAGCAGACGTCGATACCGTTCTCGTCCGCATGGTTGAGGATCGGCGTCCAGCGGCGGGCGAGTTCGTCGAAGGCCGTCTCGACCAGACCGGCAGGACGCTGCGGCCAAGGATAGATGAAGGGCCAGGCAAGGGCGCCGGAGAAGGTCGCATGCGCCTTGAGCCCGAGGTTTTTGGATGCCGTCAGCGCCAGTTTGACCTGCTCGACCGCCCATTCCTGGCGCGCCTTCGGATTGCCCCGCACCTCGGGTGCGGCAAAGCCGTCGAAAGCTTCGTCATAGGCCGGGTGCACGGCGACGAGCTGGCCTTGCAGATGGGTCGAAAGTTCGGTGATCTCGATGCCGTTTTCGCGCGCCTTGCCGGCGAATTCGGCGCAATAATCCTTGGATGTGGCAGCCTTTTTCAGATCGATCAGCTGGCTGGCCCAGGTCGGCACCTGGACGCCCTTGTAACCGATGTCGGCCGCCCATTTGGTGATTGCGTCCCAGGAATTGAAAGGAGCGGTATCGCCCGCGAACTGGCCAAGGAAAAGGCCGGGGCCCTTGATCGTCTTCATGTCAGATTCCTCCCTGAATATCGACCGTAAACGTTTCTGAAGTGTTGTAGCACGCAATTTGGCGGGCGCAAGGCGCCTCCTTGCCCTGGGCTCGTGATTGGCGCGAAGCCGGATGCGATATGGCGGCGAGCTAATCATGATGGGCTGTGGCGGGCAAGAGGTACGTGCAGCATTTTCGGCGGGGCACGGTATGGACGCATAAAAAATGCGCCCATCCCTAACGAATGGGCGCATCTCTCCAATCGATGGATCAGAACGGAGAATCCGGGAAATAGAAGTCCTTGGCATTCTCCTTGGTGACGAGCGTTGCGTCGAGGATGTAGCTGCCGTGGACCGGCACCTGATCATAGAGCGCCGCCGCCGTCAGCTCCATTGCCGTACCGACCATTGCCGGCGGATAGAGAACGTCGACCGGGATCAGCTTGTCGCCGTCCATGACCTTCTTGACCATGTCCTTGGAGCCGGCACCGGCGACGACATACTTGATGTCGGTGCGCTTGGCCTGCTCGATCGCCTGCAGAACGCCGACGGCCATGTCGTCGTCCTGGCACCAGACGACATCGATCTTCTGATACTTCGTCAGGTAGTCCTGCATGACCTTGAAGGCATCGTCGCGGTTCCAGTTGCCGTACTGACGGTCGAGAACCTTGACCTTGGAGCCGGCAATACCTTTGTCGAAACCGTCCTGGCGCTGCTGGTCGATCGGGATCGGCAGTCCGCGGATGATAACGACCTCAGCTTCCGGGGTCTTTTCGGCAATGTACTTGCCCGCGACTTCGCCGAGCGCCGGGTTGTTGCCGGCGACATAGAGGTCGCGCACGGAATTGTCATTGTTGCTCGGCGCACGGTCGACGAGGGCGACGAACTTGCCCTTGCCTTTGACTTCCTTGATGGCGTTGACGAGCGGATCCGGATCCGACGGCAGAATGACCAGGGCGTCGATACCCTGCGTCTCGAGATCCTGCACGGCGTTTGCCTGGCTTGCGGCATCCGGCGAGGTCTTGACGATAACGTTGAGACCGGGATGTTCGGCCATCAGCAGTTTGGCGACGCGTTCGGCATGGAAGACAACGCCCGAGGTCCAGCCGTGGTCGGCGGCCGGGATGGAGACGCCGATCGTGAATTTCTTGTCCTGGGCGTGAGCGGCGCCGGCGAATGTCACCGCCGCAACCGCGAGACCCAACATCAATTTCCGCATGCTATTTCCTCCCAATGATTTCAGGGACTTTTCCATACCGGACCGGACGCCCTGTAAACCCGGTCAAATGCAAGCGGTCAGATCATGATTTGCGCACCAGCGAGCGCTGCACGAACATGGCGATGATGATGATCGCACCCTGGATGGCGCCGATCAGATACTCGCTGATGAAATTCGAAAGCAGCATGATGTTGCCGACCAGTTCGAGAATGAAGGCGCCGCAGATCGTGCCCCAGACCCTGCCCGCGCCACCCTTGAGCGCCGTACCGCCGACGACGACAGCCGTAATCGCCTGCAACTCCCACAGGATGCCCGTCGTCGCCGACGTCGAGCCGAGTCTGGGAACATAGAGCAGCACGGCAATGGCGACGCACAGTCCCTGGATGACGAAGGCGATCGTCCTGACACGGTTGACCGCGATACCGGAATAGCGGGCGACATCGCTGTTTGATCCCACCGCGACGACGTGGCGCCCATAACGGGTGCGATAGAGGATGAAGGCCGCAACCGCGGTCACTGCCAGGATCACCACGATCGGCACCGGTATGCCGGCAATATTGCCGAAATAGGCAGGACGATAGAGCGTCTGGATATCGGCGGAGCGAAGGGTGATCGCGCCGCCCTGCGACAGCCATGTCGTCAGACCGCGATATATGCCCATCGTGCCGAGCGTCGCGATGAAAGGCTCGATCTTGCCCACCGTGGTGATCAGGCCGTTCGCCAGACCGCAAAGCGAACCGGCGACCATCGTGAAGACGACCGCAACCGTCAGCATCAGGGCCGGGTTTTCGATGGCGCCCGAATTCATCAGCAGGATCATTAGGCTGGCGACAAAGGCCACCATCGAGCCCACCGACAGGTCGAGATCACCTGCCGAGATCACGAAGGTCGCGCCGACCGCAATGATAGCGATGAAGGCGCTGCGCGTCGCGACATTGGCAAGGTTGGTGATGCCGATGAAATTGGGATTGACCAGAGCTCCGACGATCAGGAGCAAGGCCAGGGCGACGAAGGGTGCCACCGCTCGCAGGTCGACATCCCGCCAGGACCGGCGCCGGATTTCCCTGGTCTCCTCGTTGACACTCATTTCCAAAACCAACCTCCCGTCCCGTATTTTATGGGCATCTTATCTCTCGTCCTGATCGGCGAAGCCCTGCTGTCGCCCTCAGGCGGCCGCCTTCTTCTTGAGCCCGGCGGCGTAACGCATGATCTCCTGCTCGGAAATCTCGTCTCCCTCGAGCATGCCGACGATACGTCCTTCACGCATCACCGCCACTCTCGTGCAGAGGCCGATGACCTCCGGCATCTCCGAGGACACGACGATGATCGACCGGCCGTCCCGGGCGAGCGCCGAGATGAAATGATAGATCTGCTGCTTGGTGCCGACATCGATGCCGCGCGTCGGCTCGTCGATGATGATGATCTGAGGCTCGGTCTCCATGACCTTGGCCAACAGCAGCTTCTGCTGGTTTCCCCCCGACATGCGGCCGGCTACGATATTGCCGTCGCGAACCCTGATGTCGAAGCGGCGCTTGGCCTTTGCCATCGCGGCCGCCTCGCTGCCCGGGCTGAGATAGCCGTGGCGAGCGTGCCTTTCGAGCGATTGCAATGTCAGATTGGCCACCATGCCGGAGCGCAGCAGCAGCCCCTTCGACTTGCGGTCCTTGGTCATATAGGCGAGCCCGCAGCGATTGGCGGCATGCACGTCGCCGGAGGGAACCGTCTCACCCTTGATGACAACCTCGCCGTCAAGACGGCTTCGCAAGCCGGCGATCGCTTCCATCAGCTCGGTGCGGCCGGAGCCGATCATGCCAGAGAAGCCGATGATCTCGCCCTTGCGCACCTCGAAGCTCGCATCCTTCACATAGCCCGTCGACACCGAGGCAACGCGGAGAACGACCTCCTCGTCCACGTCAGGTTCGACCTTGGCGGGATAAAGGCTGGAAAGTTCGCGGCCGACCATCAGCTGCGCGATCGATTCCCCGTCGAGAATGGAGGTCGGGGACGTCTTGATCCACTGGCCGTCGCGCAGCACCGTGACCCGATCGGTCAATTCCATGACCTCGTCGAGCTTGTGCGACACGAAAACGAAGCTCGTGCCCTGATCGCGCAGCTTGCGGACCTGCTTGAACAGCATATTGGTCTCTTCCCGCGACAAGACGGCGGTCGGCTCATCCATGAACACGACCCGCGCATCGCGGCTGATGGCCTTGGCGATTTCGACCATCTGTTTG
Source organism: Rhizobium sp. BT04 (assembly GCF_030053135.1). Classification (NCBI taxonomy): domain Bacteria; kingdom Pseudomonadati; phylum Pseudomonadota; class Alphaproteobacteria; order Hyphomicrobiales; family Rhizobiaceae; genus Rhizobium; species Rhizobium sp. BT04. The sequence continues at coordinate 2,365,103 of NZ_CP125652.1, forward strand.
TCGGCGATGGAAAGCGTGCTGATCAGCGCATTCTCGTCGACATGCGAACCGAGCACATCGAGAACCTTGCGGGTTTCCGACCGCATATATTTGCGGTCGAGCACACCGAAGCGCGTCACTTCTCGCCCGAGGAACAGGCTCTCCGTGACGGTCAGATGGTCGGCCAGGTTGAATTCCTGGTGAATGATGACGATGCCAAGCGCCTCGGCAGCGCCGTTGGGCGGCAGCACCACGGGCTTGCCGTCGAGCAGGATCTCGCCGGAACTTGCCTGCTCGAAACCGGACAATACCTTGACGAGAGTGGATTTGCCGGCGCCGTTTTCACCCATCAGCGCATGGATTTCGCCGGCCCGGAGATCGAAGTTCACGCTGAAGAGGACCTGCACCCCACTGAAGGATTTGCATATGCGCCTGGCGGACAGCACCACGGGTGCGGTGTCGGCGGCTTCCACGGTCATCTGTTCCTCCCCCAAGCGGCTCTCCATCCGCTCTGGATCTTATGTAAACCTTTACATACATCGTGTAAAGGTTTACATCATTGATTTGCACAGATCCGTTGAAGCCTGCCTTTGACCTCTCGACAAGTCTGTGTAGTGTCGCGGCGAAGACAGCCCAAGGCAGAGCTCAGTGTCGAATTCCACGCCCGCAACAATCGAAGACGTCGCCCGGATCGCCGAGGTCTCCATTGCGACGGTGTCCCGGGCGATCCACATGCCCGAGAAGGTCGCCAACTCCACCCGCCTCAAAGTCAACCAGGCGATCGCCATCACCGGTTATACGACCAATGCCATGGCCCGCAGCCTGAGGCTCGGCCGCTCCAACATGATCCTGGTCGTGGCGCCCGATATCGGCGACCCCAATTTCTCCAATATTCTCGTCGGGCTGGAGAACGAGGCGCGCGCGCACGGCTACGGCATCCTCATCGGCCACACCCAGAACGACGCCCAGCGCGGGCTGGAATATCTGAAATTCTTGAATTCCAACCAGGCTGCCGGGCTGATCCTGTTCACCGGCATCCTGCCCTTTGGGCATCAGACGATGACGGCGCGGCTGCCGCCGAGCGTCGGCGTTTTCGAGCCCGTCTTCAATGGCGGCATTCCCTATGTCGGCGTCGACGACACCGAGGGCGCTCGCAAAGCGGTGGACCTGCTGCTGGCCGAAGGGCATCGCAAGATCGCCTTCATCGGCGATTCGCGCACCCGGCTTGCCTATACCAGACGCCGCATGGGTTATGATGCCGGCCTCGACGCCGCCGGTATCCCGCCCGACTTGCGGATCGTTCTCGAAGGCGACGGCACGATCGAAAGCGGGCGGCATGCGGTCGAACAGCTTTTCATGCGCGACACGCTTCCCACCGCCTTCATGTGCGTCAACGACCAGACCGCGATCGGCGTCATGATCGGGCTCGGCGCGCGTGGCTACGACATTCCGCGGGATTTCTCGGTGACCGGTTTCGACGACGTGCCGCAGGCCGTCTTCATATCGCCGCCGCTGACCACGATCCGCCAGCCGAGAACGGCAATCGGCAAGCAGGCGATGGCGCTGCTGCTGGAACTCCTGTCCGATGGCCGCCCGACCGAAACGGAAATCCTGCTGAGGGCGGATCTGGTGGTTCGAAACTCCGTCTCCGCGCCGTCGCGCAACTGGTCGAAGCGTTGAACGGATTAGGCTGAAAGCTTCCCGCCGCACCCGGTCGGAAAGGGTTTGCGCCGGCGGCGGGTGACCGCCGGCGCATTTTATCAGACGTAACGGTTGACGATATTCTCGAGCAGTTCCTGCTTGCCCGATCTCGGCTGTGGGTTGACATCCTTGCTCTCGACCCAATGGGCGATCTCGCCCAGCGAATATTCGCCGCGGAAGAGCTTTTGGCTTTCAGCCGAATCCCATCCGGCGTAGCGGTCCGCGAGCGGCTGCGAGAGCGCCTTGTCCTCGATCATCTTGGCCGCAGCCTTGAGGCCGCGGGCGCAGCAATCCATACCCCCGATATGGCCGATCAGCAGATCGGCCGGATCGAGCGACTGGCGGCGCAGCTTCGAGTCGAAGTTGGTGCCGCCGGTCTTGAAGCCGCCGCCTGCCAGGACGTGATAGTAGGCAAGCGCCATTTCGGGAACATTGTTCGGGAACTGGTCGGTGTCCCAGCCGGACTGGTAGTCGTTGCGGTTCATGTCGATCGAGCCGAAGATGCCGAGCGCGTTGGCGAGCGCCAGCTCATGCTCGAAGGAGTGACCGGCAAGGATGGCGTGGCCCTGCTCGATATTGAGCTTCACCTCGTTTTCAAGGCCATGCTTCTTGAGGAAGCCGTAGACGGTGGCAACGTCGTAATCATACTGGTGCTTGGTTGGCTCCTGCGGCTTCGGCTCGATCAGGATGGTGCCCTTGTAGCCGATCTTATGCTTGTATTCGACGACGAGGTTGAGGAAGCGTCCGAGCTGGTCGAGCTCGCGGCCGATATCGGTGTTGAGCAGCGTCTCGTAGCCTTCGCGGCCGCCCCAGAGCACGTAGTTCTCACCGCCGAGCTTCTGCGTGGCGTCGATGCAGGTCTTGACCGTCGCAGCAGCGAAAGCAAAGACATCCGGATCCGGATTGGTGGCTGCACCCGACATATAGCGGCGGTGCGAAAACAGGTTCGCCGTGCCCCAGAGCAGTTTGGTGCCGGTGGCGGCCTGCTTTTCGGCGAAATAATCGACGATCTCGTTGAGGTTCCTGGTGTTCTCGGCAAAGTTCTTGCCCTCGGGACGCACGTCGGCGTCATGGAAGCAATAATAGGGCGCGCCGAGCAGCGAGAAGAATTCGAAGGCGACGTCGGCCTTCAGCTTGGCGGCCTTCATCGTGTCCTCGAACCAGGGACGCAGGAAGGTCTGGCCGCCGAAGGGGTCGCCGCCCGGCCAGGTGAAGGTGTGCCAGTAGGCCACCGCAAAGCGCAGATGGTCTTCCATGCGTTTGCCCAGGACGATCTCGTCCGGCTGGTAATAGCGGAAGGCCAGCGGATTGGTGCTGTCGGGGCCTTCGTATTTTACTTTCTGGATATCGCCGAAAAATCCGGTGCTCATGTCAGGTCTCCTTGGGTTCGTATCTTTTCGAAGTTCTGAATTGTTGGTCTACGCCAGAGGCCCCTCATCCGACCCTTCGGGCCACCTTCTCCCCGGGTCCGAAGGACGGGTCGAGACGCGTGGCTCGACCCCGGTCGGTGCCCGGCAGGCGGATGAGCGGGCCGCTGGCTCCGGTTTCTAATGCGCCAGCGACTTGATCGCCGGATAGAGCGCCCGATAGCGCTTGTAGGCATCCTCGTAAGCGCCGGTCAGCGCCAACACCGGTTCGATCGTGCCTGACGTTACCGGCGGCGTGCAGACGGCGATCGGGTCTGCCCCTGTTGCGGCGATCAGGCCGAGGCGGGCGGCGCCGAAGGCCGCGCCGAAATCGCCGTCGGCGGGCAGGTCGACGGGAACGCCGAGGGCGGTCGCGATCGACGCCAGCCAGTAACGCGAGCGCGAACCGCCGCCGATTGCCGTGACCCGGGATATGTTGGTGCCGGCCGAACGCAGCGCTTCGAGATTGTCACGGATGGCGAAGGCGACACCTTCGAGCACCGCCTGGGTGAGCACGACACGGCTGCTTTCATGTTCGAGGCCGATGAAGACGCCGCGGATGACGGCGTCATTGTGCGGCGTGCGTTCGCCGGAGAGATAGGGTAGGAAGGTGACGCCTGTGGGCGCCTTCAGCGTCTCGCCGAGCTCACCGGTAAGATCGGCGGCCGATTTGCCGGTGACGCCGGAATGCCAGTTGAGCGCATCGGTGGCCGACAGGATGACGCCCATCTGATGCCAGGTGTTCGGCAGCGCATGGCAGAAGGCATGCACGGCGCTTTCCGGCTTCGGCAGGTAAGAGCCGTTGGCGGCAAACAGCACGCCCGAAGTGCCGAGCGAAACGAAGGCGGCTCCGTCGCTGACCGTGCCCATGCCGCAGGCCGAGGCCGCATTGTCGCCCGCGCCGCCGGCAACGACGACATCGCCTGATATGCCCCATTGCGCCGCGAGTTCAGACCGCAGCTTGCCGGCCTGCTCGGTGCCTTCGACGAGCGCCGGCATCTGCTCTTGGGAAAGACCGGTGGCGGCAAGCAGCTCGGACGACCACGCGCGCTTGCCGGTGTCGAGCCAGGAGGTGCCGGCCGAATCCGACATTTCGGAGATATATTCCCCGGTCAGCCAAAGACGCAGATAGTCCTTCGGCAACAGCACCTTGGCGATCTTAGCAAAGACAGCGGGCTCGTGCTTTGCGACCCAGGCGAGCTTCGGCGCCGTGAAACCGGGGAAGACGATGTTGCCGGTGAGCGCGCGGAAGCGCGGATCGGCATCGAGTGCCGCGGCCTCGATGTAGCTGCGCGTGTCGTTCCAGAGGATGCACGGGCGCAGGACCTTGTCGCTGGCATCGATGAGCGTCGCGCCGTGCATCTGGCCGGAAAGGCCGATACCCCTGACCGCGGCCAGCTCTTTCGGATGCTTCGCCTTGAGGCCGGCGACAGCCTCCTCGGTGGCACGCGCCCAGTGGGCCGGCTCCTGCTCCGACCAGCCGGAATGCGGACGCGAAACGTCGAGCGAACCATTGGCCGAGCCGACGATCTTTTGATCGCCGTCGATCAGCATCGCCTTGACGCCGGAGGTTCCGAGATCGAGACCGAGATACATGGGGTATTCTCCTTTGCCGTTACGGCAGATTGTCTTTCAGGAATATGTCGAGGCGGATGCGCTCCTGCGCTTCAATGACGGCAAGCCCGTCTGCCTTGGCTTTCAGCACCCGGATCGCGCTGCGCACCTCATGGCCGGCGTCCTGGTTGAGGATCGCATCGATCGTGTTGTCGAGGAGTGCTGCGCGGGTGTGGGCGGTCAACTCGTGGGCAATCACGGTCAGCGTCCGATCGACGGCTTTCTCCTTCAACGCCCGGATCAGCCCGCGATTGCCGGCGCCGAGGCTGTAGACGCCGACGATGCCGGCATTCCTGGCGAGCGCATCGGCAACGAGCCCATGGGCGACCTCCGGGTCGTCGCGGCCTTCGAGAACCGACAGGATCGCCAGATCCGGAAATTCCTCTGCTATAACGGCGGTGAAGCCCTCCAGCCGCTCGCGATGGTCGCGCACCAGCATGGAGCCGGCAAGCACCGCAATCTCGCCTTTTCGCGGCCCGAGAAATCGCCCGAGCAACCGGGCGGCGGTGCGGCCGGCAGCGATATTGTCGACGCCGGCATAGTGATGGCGCAGCGAGCCGGTGAGATCGGAAACCAGGGTGACGATGGGAAAACGCTCGCGCACCAGCCTGTCGACGGCGGCGCGTACTTCGGCCGCATCGGTCGCAACCAGCGCAATGCCGCAGGGCTTTTCCCGGGAAAGCCCTTCAAGCACGGAGACGAGGGCGGCGGGATCGAAGGCCGGCACCTCGATGGTGCGGATATCGGTACGCTCGGCCGACGAACGGACGATCGCCTGCCGGATCTCGGCATTGAGCCCGTGCATGAAGGAATTGTCGCTGGCCGGAAGGATGAAGACCAGCGGATAGGTGCGCCCCTTGGCGAGATTGGCGGCGGCGACATCTCTGATATAACCGAGCTCACGGATCGCGTTCTCGACCTTCGCCCGCGTGACGTGACGCACACCGGGACGCTGGTTGAGAACCCGGTCGACAGTCGCGAGACTGACACCGGCGGCGGCAGCGATATCGTGAACAGTTGGCCTCATCATTCCTCCTGACGAGACCATTAACGCCAAATTTGATGTACGTAAATCAAAAAATCGAACAGGCCGGTTTCCTTGTCGATTTTCCGCATGGATGGCCCGGTTCGAACCGATCCGCCAGCGATCATTTTCCCGATGGCACGGAAGCTGGAAACCCGCAACAAAAAGGCCCTCCGGAGAGGGCCTTTTCAAACGGCGGCAGGCCGGAGGTCAGTGGCCGCCGCCGCCTCCCCCGCCTTGCGGCGCGGGTTTCTTGATCATGGCGACACCGAAGATCATCGCGACAAAAAGCACGGTCAGGATCAGGAATATATCGCTGAAAGAGAGGATGACCGCCTGCTTGGTGGCAAGGCCGACCATCTGCTTGACCGCGACCGAGGCGCCATCCATGCCATAGGTGTTGAAATTGGCGGCCATGTTGTTCATCTGGTCGACCGCCGCCGGATTGCCCCAATCCATATTCTCCCGCAGCCGCTCGTAGTGCACGTCCTGCCGGTTGGTGAGCACAGTGTTGATGACGGCAAGGCCGACGGCGCCGCCGAGGTTTCTGGTCAAGTTGAACAGGCCGGACGCACCGCGAATGCGCGATGGCGGCATCGTGCCGAGCGCGATGTTGTTGATCGGCACCATGCACATCATCAGCCCGAAGCCACGCAGAATCTGCGGGATGAAGAGTTCGTAGAAATCCCAGTCCGCCGTCAGGTGGATCATGATGTATGTGCCGGCGGCGAAGCTGATGAAGCCGATCACCATCATCAGCCGCAGGTCCATCTTGGTCGACAGCCGGCCGGCGATCGGCGCGGTGAAGAACATCGCTAGTCCGGAGACGAACATCGTCTGGCCGATCATCAGCGAATCATAGCCGCGGATACGGCCGAGATAGACCGGATAGATATAGGTGAGACCATAGAGGCCGATGCCCATGACGAAAGAGAAGATCGAGCCGAAGGAGAAATTCCGGTTCGCAAAGGCCTTGAGATCGACGACAGGAAAATCCACCGTGAAGGCGCGATAGAAGAATACGATGGCTGCAACGCCGGAAGCGACGGCAGCAATCGCGATGGAACTGTCGTTGAACCAGTCGTTCGAATTGCCCTCTTCGAGCACATATTCCATCGCACCGAGGAAGATGCCCATCGAGAACAGCCCCCACCAGTCGAACTTCTTGAAGAGCGACAGTTCCGGCTTGTCGAAATCGATGAAGTTCCAGGTGACGATCGTGACGATGATGCCGGGGACGATATTGACGAGGAACAGCCAGTGCCACGAAAATGCATGGCTGAGATAGCCGCCGACGGTCGGGCCGATGGTCGGCGCCAGCGTCGCGATCAGGCCGATGATCGGCGAGACGATGCTGCGCTTCGACGGCGGGAAAATGGTGAAGGCGGCCGCAAACACCGACGGGATCATGCCGCCGCCGATGAAGCCCTGGATGGCCCGGTAGACGATCATCTGGTCGATATTCGTCGCCGTCGCTGCAAGCGCGCTGGCCATGGTGAAGCCGGCGGCCGAGATCGCAAAGAGATAACGCGTCGAGATAATGCGCGCCAACGTGCCCGATAGCGGGATCATGATCACTTCGGCGATCAGATAGGCCGTCTGCACCCAGCCGACCTCGTCGCTGCCGGCCGAAAGGCCGGCCTGGATTTCGGCAAGCGAGGCCGAGACGATCTGAATGTCGAGGATCGACATGAACATGCCGAGCACCATCGCGAAGAAGGCGATGAGCTTCTTCGGATCCATGCGCTCGTCGACGTGGGCAGGCGCTGCGGGAATCGTCCCGGCTGTTGCTGTCGCGCTTCCGGCCATCAGACCACCTCCGCCTTCCGCCTTTCGAAAGGCTTACTTGCCCGGCGCCGTGCGGGTATCGACGTCGACGACGACGCTGAGGCCCGCGCGCAGACGCCCGCTGTCGAGCGCATCCTGCGGCAGCGCGATGCGTACCGGCACCCGCTGGATCACCTTGGTGAAGTTGCCCGTGGCATTTTCCGGCGGCAGCAGCGAGAAGACCGAGCCGGAAGCCGGCGAGATCGACTCGACGGTGCCGACAACAGGATGGTCGCTATAAGCGTCGACATGGACATTGACCTTCGAGCCGGGAACCAGATGCTGGATCTGCGTTTCCTTGAAGTTGGCGTCGATATAGAGCTGACGCACCGGAACGAGCGCCATCAGGCGCTGGCCGGGCGAAACGAGATCGCCTTCCTGGACCGAGCGGTTACCGACAATGCCGTCATAAGGCGCTTTGAGCACGGTGAAGGAGAGGTCGCGGGCGGCTTTGTCGCGCGAGATCTCAAGCGAGCGGACCGAGCCTTCGGCCTCTCGGCGTTGGGACTGAAGAATGGTGACGTTGGCATGCGCAACCGCGATGTTGGCGTCGCCGCCGGCCAGATTGGCCTTCGCCTGGTCAAGGGCGATATTGGCGTTGTCGAGATCGGCAGCCGTGCCGACCGACTTCGCCTGAAGCTCGCTTTGGCGCTTCTGGGTGATCTCGGCGCCGCGAACGGCCGCTTCGAGTGCCACCTTCTGCGCCCGCGCCTGCACGAGGCTGGCATTGGCGCCTTCGATCTGTGCGTCGATGCGCTGCAGCGAAAGCTGTTCGGTGGCGATCTGGGCCTGGGCCAGGTCGAGGGCGTTCTGATAGTCGCCGTTATCAAGCGTGGCGAGCACGTCGCCCGCTTTGACTTCCTGGTTGGCGACCACATTCACCTTCGCGACGTAGCCCGTGACCTTCGGCGAAATCGTTGCGATATCGCCCTCGATATAGGCGTCGTCGGTCGACACCATGAAGCGGCCGTTCGTCCACCATTCGTAACCATACCAGCCGCCGCCGGCGAGAAGAGCAAGCACGACGATCGGCAGCACCGGGCTGCGGCGCTTCTTCGCAGCCGCGGGCGTGGCAACCGAAGCCGGCGCCGACTGCGCGGGGGCAGACGGCTTTTCCAGGACTTCCGCCGTCGGCGCCTCAGCAACGGTCACGACCTCGGCCTTTGCCTCTTCGGGTCGGGCGTTTTCGCTGACGATCCGCGCGACGTTACTTTTCTGGTTGCTCGACATGGCCACTTTACCGATTTGGAGTAAATAATCGAACTGAACGGTTCGGTTCAGTTGACTTAAACCTGTTTTCCCGTCATATCAAGGTGTATAGAACCAATCGGTTCGATTTCTTTTAATGAAAATACGAAATCGTGAACACGGTTAAGGAGACATGACGCTGAAACCCGACCACGCCGCCGTCTTGAGCCCCCCCGTTGGGGGAGGCCGATTTGCCGCGGGCGAAGATCCGGCCAAACGCCAGCAGATTCTCGCCGGCGCCAAGCGCGTCTTCATGAAAATGGGTTTCGACGCCGCCAGCATGAACGACGTGACGCGCGAGGCAGGAGTCTCCAAGGGAACGCTCTACGTCTATTTCACCAACAAGGAAGAGCTGTTTTCGGCGATGATCGAGACCGAGCGCGCCGCCTTCGTGGCGGCCGTGCGCACAGCGCTTGCCGAACATGACGATCCCGAAGCCGGCCTGTACGAATTCGGGATAAGCTTCGTCACCTATATGACCGATGAAAAGGTCATCAACGCGATGCGCACCGTTCTCGGCGTGCGCGACCGCATGCCGGTGCTCTCTAAGCGCTTTTTCAAGGGCCCGGAAAACCTGCGCACCATCATGCGCGACTTCCTGGAACGGCACGTCGCCGAAGGCAGGCTCGAGATCGACGACATCGACCTGGCCGCCGGCCAGTTTCTCGATCTCGCCAGCGGCAGTTTTTTCAAGCTCCGCCTGTTCGGAAGCATGGAAGAGCCGCCGCCCCGCGAGGAAATCGACCGTGTCATCCGCGGTGCGATCCGGGTCTTCATGGCCGCCTACGGCGCGCGCCGGCACGAGACCACCTGACCGCACCCTTGACCGCCGCTTCCCGTTGGCCAAAATCCCGCAATAGCGATCAAATCCGGCTGCCGGCTTTTCTTTAAGGAAGAAGCTGCAATCAGGAGAATGAGGATGAGCGCCGTCGCACGGGCGATCTGGTTCATAGAAAGCCATTTCGAAAACGATCTATCGCTGGAAGAGATATCGGAAGCAGCCGGATTGTCGCGCTACCATCTGTCACGTGTCTTCGGGCTCGTCACCGGCCACTCGATCAGCGGTTATATAAGAGGGCGGCGTCTCAGCCGCGCCGTACCCGCGCTCGTCGACGGCTCATCCACCGTTCTCGAGGTTGCGCTTTGCGCGGGCTACGGCTCGCACGAGGCTTTCACCCGTGCCTTCCGCGACCAGTTCGGCATGACGCCGGATGCGGTGCGCAGACAGGGCCACGCCCGTAACCTTATCTTGCTGGAGCCGATCAGAATGGACCCCGCCCACCTCAACGACCTCGAACCGCCCCGCTTCGAAACCCTGCAGCCGATGCTCGTTGCCGGCCTGCAGGAAATCTACCCCTATGGCGGCAATGCCGCCATCCCCTCTCTCTGGCAGAAGTTCAATGTCCATTTCGGCCATGTCTCCGGCCAGAAGGGCAACGTCGCCTATGGCGTCTGCACCCATATCGACGGCGAAGCGGAGAAATTCCGCTATATGGCCGCAGTCGAAGTCTCCGATGCCGGCGATCTGCCGGCGGATTTCGCGACGCTCAAGCTTCCCGGCCAGCGCTACGTCGTCTTTCCCATCGCGGCCATGTCTCGGGTATTCCGGCGACGATGAACCGGATTTTCGGCACCTGGTGGCCGACCTCGGGCCTGGAGCACGGCGAGGTGCCTGATATGTTCGAACGCTACGACGAGCGCTTCGACCCCTATACCGGCATGGGCACCACTGAAATCTGGTTGCCGATTAAGGAATAAAAGTCACATCGATTTCGTATACCCCCTTGCGGCGCTTGCGTGGCGGACCGCCGACACTACATTGCGCGCGTCCTCCAATCATGTGACGCAAGAGGGATATAAGCTGATGCAGGAAATCATGACGCTCATTCAGGATCCGGCCGCCTGGGTGGCGCTCATCACGTTGGTGGTGATGGAAGTCGTTCTCGGGATCGACAACCTGATCTTCATTTCCATTCTCACCAACAAACTGCCGCCTGAGCACCGGGAGAGGGCCCGCAAGATCGGCATCGGTCTCGCCCTCGTCATGCGCCTGGCGCTGCTCGGCACCATCGCCTGGATCGTGCAGCTGACCGAACCGCTGTTTACGGCCTTCGGCCATGGCTTCTCCTGGAAGGATCTGATCCTGATTGCCGGCGGCTTGTTCCTCGTCTGGAAAGCCACCAAGGAAATTCACCACACCGTCGATCCCTTGGACCACCAGGAGGATTTCATCGCAACGTCGGCAACGACAGGCTTTGCATCGGCGATCGGCCAGATCCTGCTGCTCGACCTCGTCTTCTCGGTCGACAGCATCATCACCGCCGTCGGCATGACGCCGCATCTGCCGATCATGGTGATTGCCGTTATCGCCGCCGTCACCGTCATGCTGGTCGCCGCGAACCCGCTTGCCAACTTCATCGAGAGGAACCCGACGATTGTCATGCTGGCCCTCGCCTTCCTGCTGATGATCGGCACGACACTGATCGCCGACGGCATGGGCTTCCATGTGCCGAAGGGCTACGTCTACGCCGCCATGGCCTTCTCGGCACTGGTCGAGGTGCTGAACATGTTCGCCCGCAATGCCCGCAAGCGGAAGCGCGAAGGCACGCATTGAGGCTGAAGTGGGAGGCGCGGCGAAACCGGCGCGCCTCACCTCGCTGCCATCGGGCCTTTGCAGGTGTGGTTTTTCTTGACGCGCCCGGTTGAATATGGCCTAAGGCCAGCCGAACGGACGATCGGCGAATGGTGCGGGCGAATGCCCTTTTTCGGCCGGTTTGCCGATGAAGATATCTGCATCCTTCCGGCCGAACATCGCTTTCCCGCGAATACCGTCCGGCATTCATTGACGGGCACACACAATGACAGTTTCCGGGACAGCTACCGGCGTCCGCGTCCGCATCGCTCCCTCGCCGACCGGCGAGCCGCATGTCGGCACCGCTTACATCGCTCTCTTCAACTATCTCTTCGCCAAGAAGCACGGCGGCGAGTTCATCCTGCGCATCGAGGATACCGATGCGACGCGCTCGACCCCGGAATTCGAGACGAAGGTGCTGGACGCCCTGAAATGGTGCGGGCTGGAATGGAAGGAAGGCCCCGATATCGGCGGCCCCTACGGCCCTTATCGCCAGTCCGACCGCAAGCAGATGTACCAGCCCTACGCACAGGAACTGCTGGGCAAGGGACATGCCTTCCGCTGTTTCTGCACGCCTGAGCGCCTCGAACAGATGCGCGAGGGCCAGCGCGCCGCCGGCAAGCCGCCGAAATATGACGGTCTCTGCCTCAGCCTGACGGCCGAGGAAGTCACCTCGCGCATGGCCGCTGGCGAAACGACCGTTATCCGCATGAAGATCCCGGCCGAAGGCTCGTGCGACTTCACGGACGGCGTCTATGGCGATGTCTCCATCCCGTGGGATTCCGTCGACATGCAGGTGCTGATCAAGGCCGACGGCATGCCGACCTATCACATGGCCAACGTCATCGACGACCATCTGATGAAGATCACCCATGTGGCGCGCGGCGAAGAGTGGCTGGCTTCGGTGCCGAAGCACATCCTGCTCTATCGCTATTTCGGCTGGGACCAGCCGGTCTTCATGCATCTGTCGCTGATGCGCAATGCCGACAAGTCGAAGCTGTCGAAGCGCAAAAACCCGACCTCGATCTCCTATTACTCCGCGCTCGGTTATATTCCCGAAGCGCTGATGAACTTCCTCGGCCTGTTCTTCATCCAGATCGCCGAAGGCGAAGAGCTGTTGACGATGGATGAACTCTCCGAGAAGTTCGACCCGGAGAACCTCTCCAAAGCAGGCGCGATCTTCGACATCCAGAAGCTCGACTGGCTGAACGGCCGCTGGATCCGCGAGAAGCTCTCCGAAGAGGAATTCCAGGCGCGCGTGCTTGCCTGGGCGATGGAAAACGACCGCCTGAAGGAAGGTCTGCGGCTGTCGCAGACGCGGATCTCCAAACTCGGCGAACTGCCCGATCTCGCCGGCTTCCTGCTGAAATCAGATCTCGGCCTGCAGCCTTCCGATTTCGCCAAGATCAAGTCGCCGCCGGAAGAGATCCTCGAGATCCTCAACACCGTTCAGCCGGATCTCGAAAAGATCCTGGAATGGAATGTCGAGACGATCGAAGCGGAGTTGCGCGCCATCGCCGACCGCATGGGCAAGAAGCTGAAGGTCGTGGTCTCGCCGCTCTTCGTGGCCGTGTCCGGCTCGTCGCGCTCGCTGCCGCTCTTCGATTCCATGGCGATCCTCGGTCGCTCCGTGGTGCGCCAGCGCTTGAAACTCGCCGCACAGGCAGTCGCCGCCCTCGTCGGCTCGAAATGACAGTGTAAACCCCTCCCCTTGTAGGGAGGGTTAGCACCGAGCCAGCCGCCGCGCTTCGAACCGCGGAACCGTTGATTTAGAATTCGTGCCGCATCGATGAGGCAAAAGATATGAACGACAAGACCGAAAACACCCTCTCCTCCGACGCGACTGAGGTGCGCGCCCAGAAGCTGAAGCTGCTGCGCGAGCAGATCGGCGACGTCTATCCGGCGCATTTCCACCGGACGCTGACCAATGCCGAACTTGGCGCCAAATATGAATCACTGGAACCCGACGTCGAGACACAGGATGTCGTCACCGTCGCCGGCCGCGTCTATTCCTCGCGCAACTCGGGCATGTTCATGGATATCCATGACGCTTCCGGCAAGATCCAGATCTTCAGCCACAAGGACACGACGCCGGAAGAGGCCCGCGCCCTGCTGCCGATGATCGACATCGGCGATATCATCGGCGTCACGGGCATCGTGCGCCGCACCAAGCGCGGCGAACTGACGATCAACGCCCAGAAGATCGAAATGCTGACCAAGTCGCTGCTGCCGATGCCCGAGAAATGGCACGGCCTCTCCGACATCGAGCTGCGGTATCGCAAGCGCCATCTCGACATCATGACCAACGAGGATTCGAAGCTTCGCTTCCAGCAGCGCTCGAAGATCGTCTCCGGCATCCGCCGCTTCATGGAGAATGACGGCTTCATGGAAGTCGAAACGCCGATGCTGCAATCGATCTATGGCGGCGCCACCGCCGAGCCGTTCAAGACGCATCACAACACGCTGAAGCTCGACATGTATCTGCGCATCGCGCCGGAACTGTTCTTGAAGCGCACGCTGGTCTCGGGTCTCACCGACAAGGTCTTCGAGATCAACCGGAACTTCCGCAACGAAGGCGTCTCCACCCGGCACAATCCCGAATTCACGATGATGGAATGTTATTGGGCCTATGCCGATTACGAGGACATGATGGACCTCGTCGAGCGGCTGTTCGAAGGCCTGGCGCTCTCCATTCACGGCACGACGGAATTCGATTTCGGCGACAAGCGGTTGTCCTTCAAGGGGCCGTTCAAGCGCGTGCCGATGCCCGATGCCGTCAAGGAAGCCACCGGCATCGATTTCCTCGCCATCAAGACCGATGAAGAGGCGCGCACCGCCGCCAAGGCTGCCGGCTTCGCGGTCGAGAAGGATTGGACTTGGGGCGAATGCCTCGCCTTCATCTTCGAGGAAAAGGTCGAATCCACGCTGATCCATCCGTCGCATGTCACGCATTTCCCGAAGGATATCTCACCCTTCGCCAAGGAAGTGCCGGGTGAGCCACGCCTGGTCGAGCGTTTCGAGACCTATTGCAACGCCTGGGAACTCGGCAACGCCTTCTCGGAACTCAACGATCCCGAAGAGCAGCGCCGCCGCATGGTCGAGCAGCTCGAACAGGCGCATGCCCGTGGCGAAAAGGAAAAGCAGCTGGACGAGGAATTCCTCGACGCGATCGACCAGGGTATGCCGCCGGCAGGCGGCCTCGGCATCGGCGTCGACCGCCTGATCATGCTTCTGACCAACGCGCCGTCGATCCGCGACGTCATCCTCTTCCCGGCCCGCCGCAACAAGGCCGACTGACCGGAAGAAAACAGAGAAGAACGAAGCGGAGTGCCAGCCGGCGTTCCGCTATTTTCATGCCATCCGTTCAGTGGGCCTTGGCGGGCGCGGTTTCCGGCGGCTCTTCGGCCGGGGCTTCAGCCACCACATCGGCGCCCCCGCCCTCCGGCGCAGGCGCCGCTTCGCGTTCG